>CAIZPS010000270.1 GCA_903934925.1 uncultured bacterium
CGTGCGGCCATGCGCCACGTGCTGGAGGGCGTCACCCTCGCCGACGTGGCCAGCGGGTCACTGCCACCCGACGTCACCCAACTGCTCGCCGAACCCGGAGCCTGGCAGCGCCGCTGAACGTGAGCCTCACACCTCGTCGAGCAGCCGTGACGCTGCCTCGTGGGGGTCGAGTTCCCCGGCAAGCACCTTCTGCACCAGCGCCTCGAGGGAGGCCGACGCCATGCGACTCCTGGCCAGGGAAAGCGCCATCGCGGTGATCTCGTCGCTGGTGCGGCGCAGCAGGCGTCGCTCCCCCTCGCCTGAATCCGCGAGCCACGTGCCGTGCTGGTCCACCGCGGCGAGGACGTCGACGATGCCCGCGCCCTCGACAGCCACTGTCGAGACCACCGGAGGCACCCACGCCGCATCGGTGCGCGCACCCAGCGCCAGCATCGCGCGCAGGTCACGGACCGTCTGGTCCGCACCCTCGCGATCGGCCTTGTTGACGACGAGGATGTCGGCGATCTCGAGGATTCCGGCCTTCGCCGCCTGAATGCCGTCACCCATGCCCGGCGCGAGCAGGACGACAGTGGTGTCAGACACCCCCGCGATCTCGATCTCGGACTGGCCTACGCCGACGGTTTCGATGAGTACATCGTCGAAACCCACGGCGTCGAGCACCCGGATGACCTGCGAGGTCGTGGCCGCCAGACCGCCCAGGTGCCCTCGGGCGGCCATGGACCGGATGTACACCCGAGGATCCGTGGCGAGCTCCTGCATGCGAATGCGGTCGCCCAGCAGGGCGCCGCCGGAGTACGGCGACGACGGATCCACGGCCAGGACAGCGACGCGGCGCCCGGCGTCGCGCAACCTGGCCACCATCGCGGTCGTCGTCGTGGACTTGCCCGCTCCGGGAGGGCCGGTGATTCCGACCACCCGCGCATGCCCCACGTGCCCAGCGCATTGCCGAAGCAGCGCCGCCGCCTGTGGCGCGTCGTCCTCGACCAGCGAGATGAGTCGGGCGACATCACGTGCGCGTCCTCGCCTGGCGCCGTCGAGCAAACCGTCGAGGTCGACGCTCACCAGCACCACTCCGGTGTGACGACTGCCACTCCTGCGATGGACATGTGCCACTCCCCATTCTCGCTGGTGGTGACAACATAGACCCATGGAATCCCTGCTCACCCGCATCGACCACGTGGGTATCGCCGTGACCGACCTCGACGCGGCGGTCGATTTCTACAGCCGGGCCTTTGGCCTGACCAAGGTGCACGAGGAAGTGAACGAGGAGCAGGGCGTGCGCGAAGCCATGCTGGCGGTCGGCGACTCCGGTTCGTGCATCCAGCTCCTCGCCCCCCTGACACCCGAGTCCACCATCGCCAAGTTCCTCGACCGCTCAGGTCCGGGCATTCAGCAGGTGGCATACGCCGTGGATGACGTCGAGGCCACAGCTGACGCCCTGCGCAAGGCTGGTGTCCGCGTGCTGTACGAGTCACCCAAGCGGGGCACCGCGGGCTCCCTGGTCAACTTCTGCCACCCCAAGGACTGCGGCGGCGTGCTCATCGAGCTGGTCCAAGCGGCCCCCGACGCCCACCAATAGGCGCGCAGCCGGCCCTGCCCCGAGCCCGCCGAGAGCCTGCGACCCAGGGAGCATGTGGGCATCGTCACTCCGAGTCGAGCAATGCGGCGCTTCATGGAACGATGGTGGCGGCGTCGACGGGCGGCCGGGCCACCGGCAGTCGCGCGGCTACCGCGGTGGCATCAGGCCACGTCCTAGTCGATCGGGAGGTCCATCATGGAGCGCATTCGGGAGGCGATCCTTGCGGACGCCGAGTCGGAGGAATTCGCGAGCATCCCCGTGCCGGAGGCCTACCGGGCGGTGACCGTCCACCAGGACGAGCAGGAGATGTTTGCCGGGATGGTCACGGCGGACAAGGACCCACGGAGGTCCCTTCACGTGGATGAGGTGCCAACACCGGAACTGGCTCCTGGCGAGGCGCTCATCGCAGTGATGGCCTCATCCATCAACTACAACACGGTGTGGACGTCGATCTTCGAACCAGTGTCGACCTTCGGCTTCCTCGAGCGGTACGGCCGCACTCACGCCGATGCCAAGCGCCACGACCTGCCCTATCACGTGATTGGCTCGGACGCCGCTGGCGTCGTACTGCGCGTAGGTCCTGGCGTCAACGCCTGGAAGCCCGGCGACAAGGTCGTCGCGCACTGCCTGAGCGTGGAGCTGGAGTCCCCGATGGGGCACAACGACACCATGATGGATCCCGAGCAGCGGATCTGGGGGTTCGAGACGAACTTCGGCGGCCTGGCCGAACTCGCAATCGTGAAGTCCAACCAGCTTCTGCCCAAGCCCGCGCACCTGACCTGGGAGGAGGCCGCCAGCCCGGGCCTGGTGAACTCCACCGCCTACCGGCAGCTGGTGTCGCGCAACGGTGCCGGCATGAAGCAGGGCGATGTCGTGCTCATCTGGGGAGCCTCGGGTGGACTCGGCTCCTACGCCACCCAGTACGCCGTCAATGGCGGCGCAATCCCGGTATGCGTGGTGTCCAGCCCCGAGAAGGCCGACCTCGCCCGTGCCATGGGCGCCGAGCTCGTCATCGACCGCAGTGCGGAGGGCTACCGGTTCTGGAAGGACGAGCACACGCAGGACCCCAAGGAGTGGCAGCGTCTCGGCAAGCGGATTCGCGAGCTCACCGGAGGCGACGACGTCGACATCGTCTTCGAGCACCCGGGGCGGGAGACTTTCGGCGCGTCCGTCTACGTCACCCGCAAAGGCGGCACCATCGTGACCTGCGCATCCACCAGCGGATTCATGCACGAGTACGACAACCGGTACCTGTGGATGAACCTCAAGCGGATCGTCGGCTCGCACTTCGCGAACTACCGCGAGGCCTATGAGGCCAACCGACTCATCGCCAAGGGCATGATCCACCCGACCGTGTCGAAGTCCTTCCCCCTCGAACAGGCCGGACAAGCCGCCTACGAAGTGCATCGCAACGCCCACCAGGGCAAGGTCGGCGTCCTCACCCTCGCCCCATCGGAGGGCCTCGGAGTCACCGACCCCGAACTGCGCGCTCGGCACGAGCCTGCCATCAACCGCTTCCGCAACACCTGAGCAGAGCGAGTCGACGGCACTTCCAGCGCTTAGCATGGACAGGTGCCCACGAGCCTGACGCCGACCTCCGGCTCGGTGCCGTGGCTGCTGGATCGGGGTCGCGCCAAGGGCGAGATGGGCTACCTGCCCGGCCTCGACGGAGTCCGCGCGCTGGCGGTCCTCGGAGTCCTGCTCTACCACGCCGACCTGACATGGATCAGCGGAGGCTTCCTCGGCGTCGACGTCTTCTTCGTGCTGAGCGGATTCCTGATCACCTCGCTGCTCCTGGAGGAGTACGAGCGCTCTGGCCGCATCCGATTCGGCCGCTTCTACCTGGGTCGCGCCCGACGCCTGCTTCCCGCCCTGGTACTGATGCTCGTGATCGTCGCTGCCGTCGTCGCCCTGTTCTTCCGCGATGCCGCCGCCTCGCTTCGTGCCGACCTGATCGCCTCGCTCCTGTACGTCAACAACTGGTGGTACGTCCTCAATGACGCGTCCTACTTCGAGTTCATCGGACGTCCCCCGCTGCTGAAGCACCTGTGGTCCCTCGCGGTCGAGGAGCAGTTCTACCTGCTGTGGCCGCTTCTCGCCTTCGTGGCGATGCGTGCCGGGGGGAGACGCGGCGTTCGGCTGCTCGCCATCCTGCTCGGGCTCGCCTCGACCGCCTGGATGATCTACCTCTCCGTCACCAACGGCTTCCCCGAGTACGCCGATCCCAGTCGCGCCTACTTCGGCACCGACGCGCACGCCATGGGCCTGCTCGTGGGTGCTGCACTGGCCACCGCATGGCGACCTGGACGACTGAGAGCCGACGTATCGACCGTTGCACGCGTGCTCATCACCGCCACGGGCATCGTGGCCCTGCTGACCGTCGTGTGGTTCTTCGTGTTCGTCGGGGAGTTCACCCCGTGGCTGTACCAGCGAGGCGGGTTCCTCCTGCTGGCCCTCGTCGTGGCGCTCCTCATCGCCATGGCCACCCATCCCGCTTCTCCCCTAGGCGGATGGATGGGGACGCAGCCCTGGCGCTATCTGGGGCAGCGGTCCTACGGGCTGTACCTGTGGCACTGGCCCATCTTCATGCTGACCCGGCCAGGGCTCGACGTGCCCTTGGACGGCATTCCCCTGCTCGTGCTGCGCCTGGGCCTGACCATCGGCATTGCCGAGTTGAGCTATCGCTTCGTTGAGATGCCCATTCGCCGAGGATCGATCGATCGCTGGATCCATCGCTGGCGCATGTCTGCCGGCGATGTTCGCCGCCGGCTCACCGCGCAGGGTTCCGCGATCATCGCCGCCTGCCTCGCCATCGTCGTCACGATCGGGATCTCGCTCGCCACCGCCCCTGCCGCGAACACCCAGGAAGCACTTCCTGCGGATGTGGCCGAGGCCATCGGCATCGCTGACGGTGGGCCGACCGAAGTATCCCTCGAGGACCCCGAGCCGGGCACCGCTGCCGACGTCACTGGCACAGATGCCACCGACACACCCGCACAGCAGGACACCACCCCGGCCAACGGTCGGGTGAGCGCGATCGGCGACTCGGTGATGCTCGGGGCCCGGGAGACCCTCAAGACCGTCATCCCGGGTACGCGAGTCGACGCCGCGGTGTCCAGATTCCCCGGCGCCTTCGTAGGCAAACTGAAGCGCTACGTCAACAGGGACAAACTCGCACCCATCGTCGTCCTTCATGCCGGGACCAACGGGGTGATGCCCGAGGACATGCTCCGCGAGATGCTCGACGTGCTGTCCAAGACGCCTCGGGTGATCGTGCTCACGACCAATATGCCCCGGACGTGGCGAGCACCGAACAACAAGGTGATCAGAACGGTCGTCCCCGACTACCCCAACGTCGTGCTGGTCGACTGGTACGCCATGTCGAAGGATCATCCCGAGTACTTCACCTCCGACGGCATCCACCTGACACCAAGGGGGGCACGGGCCTACGCGAAGGCGATCAAGGCCGAGGTCGACAACTCGCCCAAGGCCAAGGCCCGGAATCCCTGATCTCAGTCGACCGAGTCGAGGAATCCGATGATCTCCGACGCCGCGGCATCGGGAGTCTCGAGGATGGCCAGATGCCCGGCACTCGGCAGTGCCACGCCCCGCGCATCGGACAGCGCCTCAAGCATCGCCAATTGCTCGTCGGCCGGGCTCAGGGTGTCCTCGTCACCCCACAGCACCAGACTCGGACCCGACCAAGCCGCCAGAGCGGCAAGAGAGTCAGGACGACACGCCATCGCTCGCTGGTACCACGCGACAGAGGGCGCCTGCGCCTGCTGAAGGTACCGCCGTGCGCGCTCCACGACGCTGGGGCGCTCTGCCCGCGTGGTGTCGCCGAGGAGTCCGGGCAGTACCGCCTGCTCCAGGATCCTCGCGGTGTCCGACGGCGTCTGCTCGCACAGCACCGCAAGTCGCTCACGATTCTGCTGCGCCTGCTCGGAGTCGGCTGTCGCCTTCGTGTCGCACAGGATGAGAGACCGGACTACCTCCGGGTACCGGCGCACGAGGTTCATCGCGACGTAGCCACCCAGCGACACGCCCGCGACGACACAGGAATCCGTGTTCTGCTCTTGCAGGATCCGAACCATCTCATCGGCGACAGCATCAAGGTTCGGAGGACCATCCAGACGAGGCGACGTGCCGAAGCCCGGCAGATCGGGCACGACAGTGCGCCATCCAGCATCGCGACAGGCCTGCGCGACGGGATCCCACAAGGTGCCGTCACAGGGGAAGGCATGCAGGAGCAGGACGGAGTCCGCGACGTTTCGCTTCCCCATCAGCGCGTCCTGGGTCCACGTCGATCTCGGGCTGCCCAGCAGGGACTGTGCCAGTGGCGACGATGCTCCAGGCCCTTGGGATCCTCCGCCGGATAGGCGACGACGTGGGGCGTCGCCGGGGGGATCTGCTGATCGCAACCCGGGCATCGGTAGGGCTTCGTCGCCGCCGAACCCGTCGTGCGCTGCACGACCCAGTCACCGTCAGGATGGGACTCGACCGTCCTACTGGCAACGGTAGGCCCGAGGGGGCGGGAGTCATCGTCGCGACGGCGATGCTTGCGGCCCATCAGCCCGAGTGGTCCCGGAATCCACGCCCGGTCTTGCGCCCGAGGTAGCCCGCCGTCACCAGGTGCTCCAGGCGAGGAGTCGGAGCGAAGCCCGGTTCCCGGAACTCCAGGTAAAGGGTGCGCTGGATCGCCAGCGAGACGTCCAGGCCCACGGCGTCGAGCAGTTCGAACGGACCCATCGGATAGCCGCAGCCCTTCTTCATCGCCAGGTCGATGTCATCGGCATTCGCGTAGTTGGCCTCGAGCATGCGCACGGCATCGTTCAGGTAGGGGAAGAGAAGAGCGTTGACGATGAAGCCGGCGCGGTCACCGCACGTCACCGGGTGCTTGCCCACGGTGCGACAGACCGCAACAGCGGTGTCGGCGACCTCTTGGCTCGTTGCCACCGTTCGCACCACCTCCACGAGCTGCATCACCGCTGCCGGATTGAAGAAGTGCAGCCCCACAACGTCGGCCGGACGGCCGGTCGCCATGGCCAGATCAATGACCGGGAGGCTCGAGGTCGTCGTGGCGAGGATCGCACCCGGCTTGCACGTGCGGTCGAGTTCCACGAACAGGGCGCGCTTGACCTCGAGGTCCTCGACCACCGCCTCGACGACCAGATCAACGTAGGAGAGCTCCCGCAGGGACGAGGATGCCCGCAGGCGTGAGCGCGCCTCGGCACCCTGCTCCTCGGTGAGGCGGCCCTTGGCCACAGCACGATCGAGGGAGGCCTCGATGCGCGACATCGCCAGTGCGGCCTTATCTGCGCTGCGGGCCACAAGAATCACATCGATACCCGCTCGAGCAAAGACCTCGGCGATTCCACTGGCCATGGTGCCGGATCCGACAACACCGACCGAGGTGACCTCACGCGTGGACTCGGCGACGTACTCACTGGGATCCGCCCCGTCGACGACCACTGGCGACCCCGGAGCCTCGTAGCGGTAGAAGCCCTGGCCGGACTTGCGACCGCGCAGGCCCGCCGTCACGAGCTGCTTGAGGATCGGCGACGGCGCATGGAGACGATCACGGCCCTGCTTGTACATCGTGTCGAGAATCTCGTACGCCGTATCCAGGCCGATGAGGTCGAGCAGCATGAGCGGACCCATGGGCAGGCCGCACCCCAGGCGCATGGCATCGTCGATGTCCTCGCGCGTGGCGTACCTCGACTCGTACATCGACACCGCATGGTTGAGATATCCGAAGAGCAGCGCATTGGCGATGAAGCCGGCCCTGTCGCCGATCACCACCGGCTCCTTCCCGAGCGACTGAGCGAAAGCGGCGGCAGCGTCGATGACCTCCTGCGAGGTCACGACGGTCCGGACGATCTCGACGAAGGACAGGATCGGAGCCGGATTGAAGAAATGGATGCCGACGACGTTCGCAGGGCGCCGAGTCGCCACTGCGATGTCGGTCACAGACAGGGACGAGGTGTTGCTGGCGAGGATCGCGTGCGGCGGCGCGATGGCGTCGACCTGCGCGAAAATCGTCTTCTTCAGCTCGAGGCTCTCACTCACGGCCTCGATCACAAGGTCCGCGTCACCCAGAGCCGGGTAGTCGGTCGTAAAGGTGATTCGCCCGATGAGAGCCGCGCGCTCGGCATCCGACAGCTTCCCGCGCTTGACGGCACGCTGCGTGGAGTTGTCGATCATGGATCGCCCATGCTCGAGTGCCGCGGTGGTGGTCTCGATCGCCACGACCTGGTAGCCGTTGCGCGCAATGACCTCGGCGATGCCGGCACCCATAGTGCCCAGCCCGATGACGCCTACCTTCGCGATGGACATGCCCACCCCTTCATCCGATCCACCCACCGATCCGCCCGGCCCGATCTGCTCCGCCAGATCCGCTCCGCCAGGGCAGGAGGCACCGCCCCGACGCGCCCACGCTGACCCTATCCCCCGGCCCGCGCCAGCCTCAGAACAGTCGCGCCTCAGGACGATCGACTCCGCGGAGTGCGTCGTAGTCCACCACCACGCACTCGATTCCCCTGTCCTGGGCGAGAACCCGGGCCTGCGGCTTGATCTCCTGGGCGGCAAAGACGCCGCGAACCGGGCTCAGCAGCGGGTCGCGATTGAGCAGTTCCAGGTACCGCGTGAGCTGCTCCACCCCATCGATCTCACCCCGCCGCTTGATCTCCACTGCCACAGCGCGGCCGTCGGCGTCGCGGCACATCAGATCGACCGGGCCGATCGCTGTGGGGTACTCCCGCCGTACGAGGCGCCATCCGGATCCGAGGGCATCCAGATGCTCGGAGAGGAGCGTCTGAAGGTGGGCCTCCACACCGTCCTTGATCAGCCCCGGATCAATGCCGAGTTCGTGATCGTGCTCGTGCAGCACCTCGTGGATCGTCACGACAAGCTGCTCACCGGCCTTGTTCTCCACCGTCCAGACCTGCTCGGCGACACCGTCGTCCGGGACGCTGATCCGAATCGAGCACGGCGGGCTCATCCAGTTCAGCGGCTTGTAGGAGCCTCCGTCCGAATGGACGAGCACAGATCCGTCCGCCTTGACCATGATGACCCGCGACGCCTCAGGCAGGTGCGCCGTGAGACGACCGGCATAGTCGACCGTGCACCGCGCCACCAGAATCCGCACATCGGGGAGCGTACCGACTGGCGCGCCGCACCCGCAGGTCCCACCATGGGGTCGTGCCCTCCTGGGGATCGTTCTCCTACGCCTTCGGGCCCCTCGTCGCCCTCCTGCTGATCATCGTCTTCGTCGTCATCCTGCGCTGGGCCTTTCGCCGCGGCACATCCGTCGTCGCGGCACCGCCGAAGGCAGGCGCCGACTCCGAGTACGGCCTGTTGGTGCCCGTGGCCTCGCCCGGGTCGTACATCGAGGGAGAGGTTCTGCGTCGGCACCTGGAGGACAGCGGCATTCGTGCCAATCTTGCGACCACCGTCGACGGCCCGCGGGTGATGGTGTGGCCGCAGGACGAGCAGCGGGCGCGGGCGGCCCTGGCTAGGCGTCGCTGATGTCCAGGCGCTGCACGTCTGCACCCAGGCGCTGCAGGTCGGGGACGAAGTCCGCGTAGCCACGGTCGATGTGCCCGACGCCGTAGACGGTGGTCTGGCCCTCCGCGACCAGGCCGGCGAGGACCAGACCGGCACCGGCCCTGATGTCCGTGGCCTCGACCGGGGCTCCCGACAGGGCGGAACGTCCGCGGACGAGGGCGTGATGCCCGTCCGTCCGAACATCGGCCCCGAGTCGGGCAAGCTCCTGAACGAAACGAAAGCGCGCCTCGAAGAGATTCTCGGTGACGAGGGAGGCCCCCTCGGCAATGGAGTTGAGCGCGATGAACTGCGGCTGCAGGTCCGTCGGGAATCCGGGGTAGGGCAGGGTGACGATGTCAACCGCGGCCGGTCGGCGGTCCATGATCACGCGAAAACCGTCCGCCGACTCGTGCACGTCGGCGCCGGCAGTGGACAGCTTCTCCAAGGCCATTGAGAGGTGGCCCGCCTGCGCACCTCGGATGGTGATATCCCCGTGGGTCATCGCGGCGGCCACGGCCCACGTTCCGGCGACGATACGGTCAGGAACCGTCGCGTGCTCTACCGGCCGCAGAGCCTCGACGCCCTCGATTCGCAGGGTCGACGTACCAATCCCTTCGATGTGAGCACCCATGGCCTCGAGCATCTGGCAGATGTCGACGATCTCCGGCTCGCGGGCGGCATTGTCGATGACCGACTCTCCCTCGGCCAGTACGGCCGCCATCAGGATCGTCTCGGTGGCCCCGACACTGGGGAAGTCCAGCCACGTCTGCGCACCGCGGAGACGCCCCGCCGAACTCGCGAGGAGATATCCGTGCTCGCTCGTGACTTCCGCTCCCATGCGACGCAACCCCGCGACGTGAATGTCGAGGCCACGAGACCCGATGTTGTCACCACCTGGCACCGCCACATCGGCAGCGCCCACACGAGCCACGAGGGGCCCCATGACACAGATCGATGCCCGCATCCGCCGAACGAGGTCGTAGTCGGCTCGGTGCTCCGGTCGATGGGGAACATCGATCGTCACCGTCGCGACGTCGCGGTGATGCTCGACGACGCATCCCAGGCGGCGAAGCAGTTCGGACATGATCTCCACGTCGAGGATGTCCGGAACGTTGCGGATCGTCGAGGTGCCCGGCGCCAGCAAGGTCGCCGCCATGAGCTTCAGGACGGAGTTCTTGGCGCCGGCCACACATACCTCGCCCGCGAGGCGTCGCCCTCCTGTGACCCGAAGCACCTCCACGGCGGCATCGTACGTGGCTGCGTCCATCGTGCCGGGGACGCCCGGGTCGCGTAGTGTCACGGCATGGTCAATCTCACCCGCATCTACACCCGCACAGGCGACGACGGCACCACCTCGCTCGGCGACATGAGCCGCACCGGCAAGAACGACCCCCGCCTGAAGGCCTATGCCGACGTCGACGAGTCGAACTGCACCATCGGCCTGGCCCTGGCTACTGCGGAGTTCGACGCCGAGGTGCGTGACCTACTCGTCTCGATCCAGAACGACCTGTTCGACGTAGGCGCAGACTTGTGCACCCCCGTGGTGGACGACCCTGCTCATCCGCCCCTGCGTGTCACCGATGACTACATCACGCGCCTGGAGACGGCCTGCGACCACTACAACGAGCTCCTGGAGCCCCTGCGCTCCTTCGTCCTGCCCGGTGGCACTCCCGCGGCGGCCCACCTGCATGTGGCTCGCACCGTCGTGCGCCGCGCTGAGCGGTCCACCTGGGCTGCTCTCGACACCTACCACGGGGGCATGAACCCTCTCACCGCCACCTACTTGAACCGGCTGAGTGACCTGCTGTTCATCCTCGGTCGCATCGCGAATGTCGATGCCGGCGGCGATGTGCTCTGGCAGCCCGGACTCAATCACTGACGAAAACCCGACGGCCGCCAGCCCCAGTCGGGTGCAGGCGGCCGTCGCGGATGATCAGCGGGTGGTGACGGTCTTGGCGATGCCGGCCACCTGAACGCGGGTCTCTGCACGCTTGAGGGCAGACTGACCGTCCTCGTCGCGGTCCCCTTCGGCCTGGAGACGAGCCAGAGCCGCCTTCGCCCTCTCGACATCGATGTTCTCGGAAAGCTCGGCCACCTCGGCAATCACGTTGACCTCGTTGCCGGCGACGGAGAAGAAGCCCCCGTGCACAGCCACCATCATCGTCGAGCCGTCGGCCTCGACGATCTTCAACGCCGAGCTGTCGACGAGCAGAGCAAGCACCGGCTCATGATTGGCGAGGATGCCGATGTCGCCCTCGGGCGTCTTCGCCACGATGGACTTCGCCTCGCCGGACCACAGGGCCCGCTCAGCGGATACCACCGCGACACTCAGCATCTTGTCGTCGGCCATCGGTGACTAGCCCTTCACCAGCTCGGCCGCGTTGCGCTCGACATCCTCGATGCCGCCAGCCATGAAGAACGCCTGCTCGGGGAGGTGGTCGTAGGTGCCCTCGCACAGAGCCTTGAAGGAGGCGATGGTCTCCTCGACAGGCACGAACGAGCCCGGCTGGCCGGTGAAGGCCTCGGCGACGAACATGTTCTGCGACAGGAAGCGCTGGATGCGACGCGCGCGTCCGACCAGGATCTTGTCCTCCTCCGACAGCTCGTCGATGCCGAGGATCGCGATGATGTCCTGGAGATCCTTGTAGCGCTGGAGGATCTCCTTGACCCGGGCCGCCACCGCGTAGTGGTCGTCGCCCACGTAGCGCGGATCAAGGATGCGCGACGTGGAGTCGAGCGGGTCCACGGCGGGGTAGATGCCAAGCTCGGAGATCGGTCGGCTCAGAACCGTCGTCGCATCGAGGTGCGCGAAGGTCGTGGCCGGCGCGGGATCAGTGAGGTCGTCTGCAGGGACGTAGATCGCCTGGAGCGACGTGATCGAGTGGCCGCGCGTTGAGGTGATGCGCTCCTGCAGCTGGCCCATCTCGTCGGCCAGCGTGGGCTGGTAACCCACGGCCGAAGGCATACGACCGAGGAGGGTCGAAACCTCTGAGCCGGCCTGCGTGAAGCGGAAGATGTTGTCGATGAACAGGAGAACGTCCTGCTTCTGCACGTCACGGAAGTACTCCGCCATCGTCAGCGCGGTCAGCGCGACTCGCAAGCGGGTGCCCGGCGGCTCGTCCATCTGGCCGAACACCAGGGCCGTCTTGCTGATAACGCCAGACTCGGTCATCTCCAGGAAGAGGTCGTTGCCCTCACGAGTGCGCTCCCCCACACCCGCGAACACCGAGACGCCACCGAAGTTCTCGGCGACCCGGTAGATCATCTCCTGGATCAGGACCGTCTTGCCCACGCCTGCGCCACCGAAGAGGCCGATCTTGCCGCCCTTGACGTAGGGCGTGAGCAGGTCGATGACCTTGATGCCGGTCGCGAAGACCTCAGTCTTGGACTCGAGCTGGTCGAAGGCGGGAGCAGCCCGGTGGATGCCCCAGCGCTCGGTGATCTGGAGCTCATCCTCGCGGACATCGAGTGGCTGCCCAAGCGTGTTCCAGACGTGGCCCTTCGTGACCTCGCCCACGGGCACCATGATCGGACCGCCGGAGTCTCGCACCGCTGCACCGCGGACGAGGCCGTCGGTCGGCTGCATGGAGATCGCACGCACCATGTTGTCGCCGATGTGCTGGGCCACCTCGAGGGTCAGGGTGCGGGCACCGCCACCTTCGTCGCCCTCGTCGAAGCGCACCTCGACGGTGAGCGCGTTGTTCAGCTCCGGCATGGCCTCGACGGGGAACTCCACGTCGACGACGGGGCCGGTGACGCGGGCTACTCGCCCGACGCCGGTCGTGGTCTCGGTCGTTGCGGTCATCGTTGTTCCCTCTCCTAGCCTGCTGCACTCAGGGCGTCGGCGCCGCCGACGATTTCGCTGATCTCTTGGGTGATCTCGGCCTGACGGGCCTGGTTTGCTTGCCGCGACAACGACTTGATCATCTCTTCGGCGTTGTCGGTGGCTGACTTCATGGCACGACGCCGCGCCGCATGCTCGGATGCGGCCGACATCAGCAGTGCGGAGTACACGGTCTGGTCGATGTACTGCGGGAGCAGACCGTCGAGCACCGTCTCCGCGTCCGGCTCGAACTCGTAGAGCGCACTGGGATGCGAGCCCTCGGAGGACTCCACCACCTCGTCCACGACCTCGAGTGGGAGGATTCGCCGGATCCTGGCCTGCTGCGCGACCATGGAGGAGAAGTGGGTGTAGACGACATGGATCTCGTCGACACCGCCCTCCTCCGTCGGGGTCAGGAAGGCCTCCAGCAGATCGGAACCGATGCGCTTGGCGTCGGCGTACGTCGGCTGGTCCGTGAAGCCGGTGTACTGCCCGCCCATCGCACGGTCACGGAAGCGGTAGTACGACACACCCTTGCGACCCACGATGTAGGGCACCACCGAGATGCCCTTCTCGCGAAGGTTCGTGGAGAGGGCCTCGGCTTCCTTGATGGCATTCGACGAGTAAGCGCCAGCCAGGCCTCGGTCGGCGGTGATGACCAGCACCGCGGCCTTCGAGCGGTTCTCGGCATTGGCCATGAGCGGGTGCTTGCGCACGTCAGCCGCACCGGTCGCCGCCGCGTTGATGGCCGCGTAGAGATGCGTCAGGTACGGCAGCGACGCCTCCAGGCGCTGCTGCGCCTTCACGATGCGCGAGGAAGCGATCAGCTCCATCGCCTTCGTGATCTTCTTGGTCGCCTGGACGGACTTGATCCTCCGTCGGTAGACCCGCAGTTGTGCGCCCATAATGCCTAGCCCCGCACCGCCCGCTTGATCTGCGTGGGATCGATCTCCTCGTCAGCGACGGCAGCAACCGGCTCGTCGTTGACGAGGATGTGACCCGCCGACGTCGTGAACTGGCGCTTGAACTCGTTGATCGACGCCTCGAGGACGCTGACGGTGTCGTCGGAGAGATCCTTGGTGCTGCGGATCGCCTCCATGATCTGCGGCTTCGAACGCTCGACGTAGTCGAGGAACTCGGCGTCGAAGCGCCGGATGTCCTCGACCGGCACGTCGTCGAGCTGACCGGTGGTGCCGGACCACACCGACACGACCTCGCGCTCCATCGCCTGCGGCTTGTACTGAGGCTGCTTGAGCAGCTCCACCAGACGTGCACCGCGCTCGAGCTGCGCCTTCGAGGCTGCGTCGAGATCAGAGCCGAAGGCGGCGAACGCCTCGAGCTCACGGTACTGGGCCAGGTTGAGGCGAAGGCGCCCGGCGACCTTCTTCATGGCCTTCGGCTGGGCGGAACCGCCGACGCGCGAGACCGAGATGCCGACGTTGATGGCCGGACGCACACCCGAGTTGAACAGGTCGGACTCCAGGAAGCACTGGCCGTCGGTGATGGAGATGACGTTGGTCGGGATGAAGGCCGAGACATCGTTGGCCTTCGTCTCGATGATCGGCAGCCCGGTCATCGAGCCGCCGCCCATCTCGTTCGAGAGCTTCGCGCAGCGCTCGAGCAGACGGCTGTGCAGGTAGAAGACGTCGCCGGGGTACGCCTCGCGGCCCGGCGGGCGACGCAGCAGGAGCGACACCGCGCGGTAGGCCTCAGCCTGCTTCGAGAGGTCGTCGAACACGATGAGAACGTGCTTGCCGCCGTACATCCAGTGCTGGCCGATGGCGGAGCCGGCGTAGGGAGCCAGGTACTTGAAGCCCGCAGGATCCGATGCAGGAGCGGCCACGATCGTGGTGTACTCCATGGCGCCGTACTCCTCGAGCGCGCCCTTGACCGAGGCGATGGTGGAGCCCTTCTGGCCGATCGCGACGTAGATGCATCGCACCTGCTTGGTGGGATCGCCCGACAGCCAGTTCTCGCGCTGGTTGATGATGGTGTCGAGGCAGACGGCCGTCTTGCCCGTCTGACGGTCACCGATGATCAGCTGGCGCTGGCCGCGTCCGATGGCGGTCATGGCGTCGATGGCCTTGATGCCCGTCTGCATGGGCTCGGTGACCGGCTGGCGCTGGACGACGGTCGGTGCCTGCACCTCGAGTGCTCGGCGGGTCTCCGCCTCGATCGGGCCGAGTCCGTCGATCGGATTGCCCAGAGGGTCGACAACGCGGCCCATGAAGGCATCGCCGACCGGGACCGAGAGCACCTCGCCGGTGCGGCGCACGGCCTGCCCCTCCTCGATGCGGCTTCCGTCGCCGAGGAGCACGACGCCGATCTCGCGGACGTCGAGGTTGAGGGCGACACCCAGGAGCCCGCCCTCGAACTCCAGCAGTTCGTTGGTCATGGCCGAGTGGAGACCCTCGACACGTGCGATGCCGTCACCGGTCTCGATGACGCGGCCGACCTCCTCGCGGGCGGTGCCCGGCGAATACGCCGCGACGTTCCGCTCGATCGCATCCCGGATCTCTTCCGGCCGGATCGTCAGCTCCGTCATGGTGCCCTGCTCTCTTTCTCGGCCCGCCGTGCGGGCGTGGTTTGTCTGGTGTCAGGTGTTGTCTTGGGTCAGCCGAGGACGGCCCGGCTTGCTTGATCCATCCGAGAGGCCACGGTGCCGTCGATGACCTCGTCGCCGATCCGCACGTGGACTCCCCCCAGCACGCTGGGATCGACCGCGACGTTCAGCCGAACCGTGCGGCCCTTGATCGTCGACAGAGCTGCGGCGAGGCGACGTTCCTGCTCCGCGTCGAGCGCGGCGGCCACCCGGACCTCGGCCACCACGCGCTCGCGCTGCTGAGCCGCAAGCTGGCACAGCTCGTCGATCACCGCATCGATGCGACGGCCATGGAGATGACCCACCGCGTACTGCAGCACCTCCTGCGTGGCCGTGCTCGAGCGTCCGCCCAGGAGGTCGCCCACGATGGCCGCCTTGGTCGCGGCCGACTGTGCCGGATCCGTCAGCGCCATCTGCAGCGCAGGCGAAGAATCCACCGCACGTCCGAAGAGGAACAGCTCCTCCTCGGTGACGTCGAGAGTGCCGGCTGCGTCGGCAACCGCGAAGGCCGCTTGGTCGGCCAGCTGCTCGATGGCCAGCAGGAGATCAAGGTCACTGGCCCACCGGCGTCCCGTGACGAGCACGAGGACGTCGATCGCCAGTTCGCTCACCCGCCCGCCGAAGACCTGTCGAACGAGCGCCTCGCGAACGGAGTGCGGCTGCCCGGAGTCGGCCAGAACACTCCGCAGTTGGGTCTCGGAGTCGAGGACTCCCGCAGCGGCGAACAGCTCGCCGGACAGCCCGGTGAATCCGGCGGTGCCGCGGCGGGCGTCAAGCCCCTCGCGGCACACCGACAGGCTCTCCCGGCTGGACCCGATCATTGCTGGGCGCTCCCCTGTGCTGCGGCCTGGCGCTCGAGGTCGCTGATGAACGCATCGACCGTCTCGCGTACCCGTGCGTCGTCGGTGAGCGACTGCCCCACGACCTTGCCCGCGAGCGTCACGGCGAGTTCGCCGATCTGGTGGGTCAGCGCCGCAGTGGCCTGCGAGCGCTCGGCGGCGATCTGCGCCTCAGCCTGCGCAGTGACGGCCTGAGCCGCCGCGCGTGCTTCTGCGCGTGCCTCCTCGATCATCGAGGAGCGATCCGCCTGGGCCTGAGTCCGAATCGCCGCGGCCTCCTCGCGTGCAGCCGCCATCTGCTGCCGGTACTGCTCCGCGAGAGCGTTGGCCTCAGCCTCGGCCTTGGCCGCTCGCTCGATGCCGCCCTCAATCGCATCTGCGCGCTCAGCGAGCGTCCGCTTGATGTTGGGCAGTGCGAACTTCGCGAGGCCGCCGAAGACGATCAGGAACGCGATGATTCCGATGATCAGTTCATCGATCGGCACGGCGAGGACGGAGGGCATCTCCTCGCCGCCCTCGCCTCCCGCGGCAGACACTGCGGCCTGCGCCGCAGCAATGACGTTAATCACGACGGTGACCTTCCGATGTCAGTCAGTGGATCGAGACGGGGTGACGATCACGGACCGAAGACGAAGGGGGCGACGAAGCCGATGAGGGCCAGAGCCTCGGCGAGAGCGAAGCCGAGGATCATGTTCTGGCGAATGACGCCGTAGGCCTCGGGCTGACGGGCGATGGCCTGCACGCCCTGACCGAAGATGATGCCGATGCCGACACCGGGACCGATGGCTGCGAGGCCGTAGCCGATCGAGCCAAGCGAGCCGGTGACTTCCGCGAGAAGCGACATGTCGATTCCTTTGCTTTCCTGGCCGGCGGGCGATCCGCCGGTCTGGGGGTCTGTGTGCTCCGTGCTATTCGGTTGTGGGCACCCGGGCGCTTGGGCCCGGGAGTCGAACGATCAGTGCTCGGGATGCAGGGCACCCGCGATGTAGACAGCCGCGAGCAGGGTGAAGATGTAGGCCTGGAGCGCCTGGATCAGCGCCTCGAACCCGGTCAGTGCTACCGCCACGGTGAACGAGGCGGCTGAGCCGAGCAGGCCGATGACGCTGGCGCTCAGCAGGTAGAAGGCGGCGATGCTGAAGGTGGCGATCAGCAGGTGGCCGGCGAACATGTTGGCGAAGAGACGGATGGCGTGGGTGGCGGGCCGAACGATGAGATTGGAGAGGAACTCCAAAGGCGCGAGCAGGACGTACATCGCCTTGGGCACGCCCGGGGGGAAGAGCAGGTTCTTGAAGAAGCCGAAGAAGCCCTGGCGGTAGATGCCGATCGGCACCCAGGTCACGTAGACGATGAGAGCGAAGGCCACCGGGATGGCGAAGATCGAGGTGACCGGGATCTGCGCGAAGGGCACGATGCCCATGAAGTTCGTCAGCCATACGAGGAAGAAGAACGAGAACAGGAACGGGACGAACTTGTCGCCGTCCTTGCCGATGGTGTCGCGGGCGATGCCGTCACGGATGAACAGGTAGGCCATCTCGCCGACGTTCTGGGCACCGCGCGGGACGAGCTTGGGCTTGCGGAACGCGTAGATGAAGAAGGCGAGGATGATCGCCACGACGATGAACAGCAGCACCGTGACCTTGGTGATGTGGAACTCGAGGTTGCCGATGGTGAAGGCGGCCAGCCTGTCGAACAGGAAGATCTCCGCACCCGGTGCGGGGAATCCGCAGCCGGAGTTGAGGTGGCAGTCCAGTCCCCCGGACGCGACCACAGCTTCAGCAGACACCAGGCTCCTCCATGCCCCATCCGGACGTCACGACGTCATGCATGTTCATGCGTCGACCTGCTCCTGACGCTTGCGATCTTCGCGCTCCTCGTGTTTGAGGCTTGCGAAGACCAGGTAGTACGACAGCGCGAGGCCGACAATTGCGCCAATGGCCATCAGCAGTGCCCGGTGCCCGACCCACAGCGACACCAGCCATCCCAAGCCGGTGTACAGGAGCAGGCCAGTGATCAGACGACTGCTGGTGGCCCACGCGGAGTTGGACATCCTCCGGGCGTCGTCCATCGTGACCGTCCGACCTCGCGCGCCCGAACGGTACCAGCCACCGCGCGGACGGGTCGCTTCGGGGGCGCTCACTTGCCACTCCCCGGCTCGACGTAGAGCACCTTGGTGCGCGAGAAGACCCACACCTCGACGAAGGTCCACGCCAGTGTGCAGGCGACGATGACTCCTGCGAAGACCTTGGGGGCGAAGAAGGTGGCGTCCTGCAGCACCAGGAGCAGGATGAGCAGCACCCCGATCTTCACGAGGTACAGCGCCATCGCGACCATCATGGCGTTCTGCGGATTGTTCTTGAGGACGGCCCCCAGCACGAGCTGCCCGACGCTGAAGAACACCAGAACGATGAGCGTCCCGAGAACTCCGGCGACCAGCCCCTGCGAGCCTGCCACAGCCATGCCGATGACCGTGCCCACGACTCCCACGAGGACAGTCGCCAGTCCGGCGCTGCGCAGCATCAGGGCGTCGATCGAGGGCACACAAGGACGCTATCGCACTCCCGACAGACTGCCCAAACAGAGGACGGAGGCCAAGACGTGTGCTTGGTCACGGCCGTTCGACCGCAGGCCTGCGGTAGCGCAGTCCCCGTCGCATGCGTCGCGGGAGCCTCAGCCAGCCCGGCCGCTGTCGATCCGCTGATTCGTCACCCGCGGCGCCCGGGCCGGTCGCCGCACCGCGACCACGAGGATGGCCAACCCCACGACGAAGAAGGCCCCCGCATAGGGCAGCGGCACGAAGGCGACGAGCACCGCGCTCCCGGCAATCAGGGCGGTCCACGCGTACATCAGGACCACGGCCCTGACCTGGGAGTGCCCCATCTCCATCAGGCGGTGGTGCAGGTGCTGCTTGTCCGGCGCGAAGGGATTGCGGCCGGCTCGAGTACGACGGATGACCGCGAGGAGGAGGTCCACGAGCGGCACAGCCATGACGGCGACAGGAAGGAGGACCGGCAGCAGTGCCGGGAACAGCGCTCCGCCCGCGACGGCACTCGGGTCCACCTGTCCGGACAGCGTGATCGTCCCGGCCGCCAGAAGCAGCCCGAGCATCATCGAGCCCGTATCGCCCATGAAGATTCGGGCTGGGAAGAAGTTGTTCGGCAGGAACCCCAGGGTCACGCCGACGAGCAGCACCGACACCAGGGTGGCCAGCGTGGCCCGCTCGAAGCCCAACTCGACGGATAGCAGGTACGAGTAGGCGAAGAAGGCGCCCGCAGCGACCATGACGATGCCGGCGGCCAGCCCGTCGAGTCCGTCGATGAAGTTGATGGCATTGATGCTGATCAGGACGATCAGCACGGTGAACAGGACACTGGTCACCGGGTCGAGCACGAAGGTGCCGCCGATGGGCAGCCAGATGATGGCGATGCCCTGGAAGGCCATGACGCCGGCAGCGAGCACCTGACCGGCCAGCTTGGTCGGGGCGTCGAGGCCCCATTTGTCGTCAACCACGCCCAAGGCGACGATGATCGCGATCCCGGAGAGCAGTGCGACAGCTGTGTTCGTTCCCTCGAACACTGACCTCATCATGGGCAGTTTGCTGGCCAGAAGGAGTCCGGCCAGCACCCCGCCCATCATGGCCAGGCCACCCAGGCGGGGGGTCGGCTGGTCGTGGACGTCGCGATCCCGCACCTCGGCCATGAATCCGTACCTGATGGCCAGACTGCGGACCGGTGGGGTCAGCAGGTACGTGACCGCCGCGGCGGCCAGGAGGCACAGCAGGTACTCGCGCATGCGAGTGTCAGCCCCGTGGGTACGCCGGGTGGGCCGAGACCAAGGCGGAGACCTCGGCTGCGATGGCGGCCGCGTCCGAGCCGTCGGCATCGCGCACCGCGCGGCCGATGAGTCGGGCGATCACCGCCATGTCGGGCACCTCCATGCCCTGCGTCGTGACAGCGGGGGTGCCGACCCGGATTCCGGAGCCCTTGGACGGGGGCTCGGGATCGTACGGAATGGCGTTCTTGTTCAACGTGATGCGAGCGGCGTCACACCGGACCTCCGCGACGTCGCCAGTGACCCCGGCA
This sequence comes from uncultured bacterium, assembly GCA_903934925.1. Classification (GTDB taxonomy): domain Bacteria; phylum Actinomycetota; class Actinomycetes; order S36-B12; family S36-B12; genus UBA10649. The sequence continues at coordinate 20,468 of CAIZPS010000270.1, forward strand.
CCCCGAATATCGATCAGTGCCAGATGAGTGTCGGTGCCGCCACTCACCGGGCGCATGCCCTCCTCCGCCAGACCGGCGGCAAGGGCCTGAGCGTTGGAGATGACCTGCGCGGCGTAGGCCTGGTACTGCGGGGTCGAAGCCTCCTTGAGCGCGACGGCCTTTGCCGCCACCGCGTGCATGAGCGGGCCGCCCTGCATCATGGGGAAGACCGCCTTGTCGATCTTGGCTGCGTGCTCCTCCTTGCACAGGATCATGCCGCCGCGGGGGCCGCGAAGGACCTTGTGCGTGGTGAACGTGACCACGTCGGCATGGGGAACCGGACTCGGAATCGCCTTGCCGGCCACGAGGCCGATGAAGTGGGCGGCATCAACCATGAGGATCGCGCCGACCTCGTCAGCGATCTCACGGAAGGCCGCGAAGTCGATCAGCCGCGGATACGCAGTCGCGCCGGCGATGATCATCTTGGGGCGACGTTCACGCGCGATGGATCGGACCTCGTCATAGTCGATCAGGTCGGTGTCCTGTCGCACTCCGTACGACGCGATGTCGAACCACTTGCCCGAGAAGTTCACCTTCGACCCGTGCGTGAGGTGGCCTCCATGAGCCAGGCTCATCGCCATGACGGTGTCGCCCGGCATGACGAATGCGCCGTATGCCGCGAGGTTCGCGCTGGCGCCGCTATGGGGCTGAAGGTTCGCGTGCTCGGCGCCGAACAGCGCCTTCGCTCGATCGATGCCGATGTTCTCTGCGCGATCCACGTCGGCACAGCCGCCGTAGTAGCGCCGATCGGGGTAGCCCTCCGCGTACTTGTTGCTGAGAGTCGATCCAAGGGCCGCCAGAACTGCCGGAGACGTGAAGTTCTCGCTCGCTATGAGTTGAAGCCCACTGCGCAGCCGCTCCAGCTCGTCGAGAATGATCGTAGCGATCTGCGGGTCCTCCGCCTGAAGCTGAGCGAAGTCCGGCCCCCAGAACGGCGTGCTGTCCATGCTCTCCCTCTGCTTCCCCTGTGCGCTTGTCTCGTGGATCCTGCGCTCGGGCGACACGAGACTCGGAAGACTCGGACGCCACGCCCGAGGCGTGATGGGCCCACTCTACGGGGTAACCGGCGGATCCCCGGGAACGATGCTGGGGCAGTACCGCGTCAACTCATCGAACGTCACGAGTCCGGGTCGGACGATTCTTGGCGGATCGACGGTTGCGTCGACGATGGTGCTTGCCAAGGCGGCTTCCTGCGCCAGCGGGCCCGCATCGAGGGCGAGCGCGATATCGCCGCCCACCTGTGACAGGGCATCGTCGACGTCGACGGGTGCAGGCAGCCCGGGCAGATTGGCTGTGGTCACGGCTAGCGGCCCGGAAACCGCCAGAAGCGCGAGGGCGACCGGATGCAGTGGCATGCGCACCGCCAGCGGCGCATCGTCAGGCATGTCCCATGCGAGCGTGGGCTGAGGCGCCAGGAGCAGGGTAAGAGGGCCCGGCCAGAAGGACTCCATCAGCACCCGCGCCTCATCGCTCACGCGCAGCGCGATGCCTGCCACCGTCGATCTGCTGCCCACCATGACGGGCAGGGGTGATCGTTCGTCGTATCCCTTGACTTCTCTCATCCTGGCGAGCCCACGGGAGGAGAAGGCATCGGTCGCGATGGCGTAGACCGACTCCGTCGGGATCACGACGAGATCACCGCGGCGAATGGCTGCATGCGCCGCGGCCACCGCCGGCTCACGTCGCACCCCGTCGCCGCACGCGATGCGCTGTGTCACGGGCGGATGACCCTTCTCGCGAGCGTGAAGCGCGGGAGACCGTTGAGGTCGATGCGGTCCACAGCGGTGTCGAACACGGGGCCTCCCACGACGCCTCCCGAGGCACTGAAGACGTCCTCGTCCGCGACAAGGCAGTCAAGAACCGAGGGGACGCCGGCCGGCCCGGCTGCGGTGCCCTGAACGTCGGCATGCTCGATCACCAGAAGCCCGCCCGGACGAAGGAGCAGAGCCGCGGTGCGGGCTACGCCACGGACGATATCGAGACCATCGGGACCCCCGTAGAGCGCCACAGGAGGCTCGTGATCGCGGACCTCGGGTTCACGGGGCACCATCGACGAGGGGATGTAGGGCGGATTGCTCGCCACTACGCCGACCCTCCCCCGAAGCTCCTCCAACGGACCTCCGGAGTCCGCTGCCGTCGTCGCGTCCCGATGATGCACCGTCACGGACGAGCCGACGGCGCGAAGTGCGTCCGCGTGCTCGTCGACGTTGCGCCGGGTCCACGCGACCGCAGCGTCGTCGAGCTCCACCGCGTGGACCTCGCTGCCAGGGCACTCTGTCGCCAGCGCGAGCGCGATGGCCCCACTGCCCGAGCACAGATCGACGGCAATCCGGTCGTCCGACTCCAGCAGTGCCCGCAGGGCAGCTTCGGTCACCAGTTCCGTCTCCGGCCGTGGGATGAAGACCCCCTGCCCCACCTGCAGTTCGAGGTGCCGGAAAGGCGCCGTTCCCACGATGTGCTGGAGTGGTACGCGACTCAGCCGCAATGCGAGCAACTGCTCGATGCGGACCTTCTGGTCATCACGGAGATCGTCGAGGAGGAACAGTCGCGTGCGCGGTACCTGCAGGACGAAGGCAACGATCTCCGCCGCATCCACCGCGGGCGAGGGAACACCCGCGCGACGCAGTCGCCACTCGGCATCGACGAGGACATCCCGCACACTGGTACGGGCGCCGATCGTCTGGCCGTCCGACCATGACTCGCTCACGCCGGCGACTCGGTCAGCCGGCTCGCCTGGTCGGCCTCGACACAGGCATCAATCACCGCATCGAGCTCACCGTCGAGCACCTGGTCGAGGTTGTAGGCCTTGAAGCCCACGCGATGGTCGCTGATGCGGTTCTCGGGGAAGTTGTAGGTGCGGATCCGCTCACTGCGGTCGACAGTGCGGACCTGCGATCGACGGGCGTCGGATGCCTCGCGCGCGGCCTGCTCCTGAGCCTCCGCGAGGAGCCGCGCCCGCAGGATCCGCATGGCAGAGTCCTTGTTCTGCAGCTGGCTCTTCTCGTTCTGGCAGGAGACGACGACGCCGGTGGGCAGATGCGTGATGCGTACGGCGGAGTCGGTCGTGTTCACCGACTGGCCACCGGGACCCGAGGAACGGTAGACGTCGATGCGAAGATCGTTGGGGTCGATGACCACGTCCACCTCCTCCGCCTCGGGAAGCACGAGGACTCCGGCTGCCGAGGTGTGGATTCGACCCTGGGATTCCGTGACCGGCACCCGCTGGACGCGATGCACCCCGCCCTCGAACTTCAGCCGTGCGAACGGGGCGCGCCCGGGCTCCGGAACGCCCTTGGCCTTCATGGCGATCGAGATGCCCTTGAACCCCCCTAGGTCGGATTCCACCGAGTCGATAACCTGCGGAGCCCAGCCCTGACGCTCGGCATAGCGCATGTACATGCGCGCGAGATCTCCGGCGAAGAGCGCGGACTCCTCGCCACCCTCTCCCGCCTTGATCTCGACGATGACGTCCTTGTCGTCCATCGGATCCCGCGGCAGCAGCAGAGTCGTCAGGCGCTCCGTGGCCGCCTCGCGCCGCCGTTCCTGCAGCTCCGCCTCGGCCGCGAAGTCCGGATCCGCGCCTGCGAGCTCTTCGGCCGCCTGGAGGTCAGCGCAGGCTGCCAGCCACTCCCGGTAGGCCGCCACGACAGGCCCGAGCTCGGCAAAGCGTCGTCCGAGCCGGCGTGCCGCCGCCTGATCACCGTGCACAGCCGGATCAGCGAGCCGCGTCTCGACGTCGGCGTACTCAGCGACCAGCTCGGCACACGACTCGAACATGCTGCCTGCCCTTCTCGTGCCGATTACCGGATCAGTGCGGTCCTGGTGCCTGGTAGGCATGGAAACGCCCCGGGCGCCGGTCTGGGGCCTGCCGCGTGACGGGGGAGACACGCGGCAGGCGCCGAACCGGCGCCCGGGGCTGCAAAGCTACTTGTCGGCCTTCTTGCCGTAGCGGTTCTCGAACCGGGCGACACGACCACCGGTATCGAGGATCTTCTGCTTGCCCGTGTAGAACGGGTGGCACTGCGAGCAGACGTCAGCGTGGATCACGCCGTTCTTCGCGGTGCTTCTGGTGGTGAACGTCGCGCCGCAGGTGCAGGTCACGGTCGTCTCCCCGTAGGCGGGGTGGATGTCAGCCTTCATGGTTTCCTCTCGTGACCCCGGGTCGACCCCCAGGATTGGCGGCCGTGAACCGGAGCCCCACAAGTATGCCACCGCCTCTCCCGGTCGTGAAATCGGCCGACGAGGCAGTGCGATCAGTCGTCGTCGCTGGAGCCGCTCACCGCGGGAGTCGTCTTCTGCACCTGCAGCAGGAAGTCCTGGTTGCTCGTGGTCTCGCGCAGTTTGGTGAGGAGAAGCTCGATGGACTGCTGCTGGTCGAGGGCATGGAGCACGCGGCGCAGCTTCCAGACGATCTTGAGCTCCTCGCTCGACATGAGGAGCTCCTCCTTCCGGGTACCGGACGCATCGACGTCCACCGCCGGGAAGATCCGCTTGTCGGCGAGCCGCCGATCGAGTTTCAGCTCCATGTTTCCGGTGCCCTTGAACTCCTCGAAGATGACCTCGTCCATGCGGGACCCTGTCTCGACGAGGGCCGTCGCGAGGATGGTCAGGGATCCGCCATCCTCGATGTTGCGCGCGGCGCCGAAGAAGCGCTTCGGCGGGTAGAGCGCCGTCGAGTCGACACCGCCGGACAGGATGCGTCCGGATGCCGGTGCCGCGAGGTTGTAGGCGCGACCCAGTCGCGTCATGGAGTCCAGCAGCACGACGACATCGTGACCCAGTTCGACAAGCCGCTTCGCGCGCTCGATCGAGAGCTCCGCGATGATCGTGTGGTCCTCCGCTGGCCGATCGAAAGTGGACGCGATCACTTCGCCCTTGACCGACCGCTGCATGTCGGTGACCTCTTCCGGGCGCTCGTCGACGAGCACGACCATGAGGTGCACCTCGGGGTTGTTCGTGACGATCGCGTTGGCGATCGCCTGAAGCACCATCGTCTTGCCGGCCTTCGGCGGTGACACAATCAGGCCGCGCTGCCCCTTGCCGATCGGTGCGACAAGGTCGATGACGCGGGTCGTCAGGTTGGCCGGAGTCGTCTCGAGCCGGAGCCGGTTCTGCGGGTACAGGGGCGTGAGCTTGGAGAACTCGGGCCGATTGCGGGCTGCGTCGAGTGGGCCGCCGTTGACGGTGTCGATGCGCACGAGCGGTGCGAACTTCTCGCGGCGCTCCCCGTCCTTCGGCTGGCGGGTGGCGCCCGTGATGGCATCACCCTTGCGAAGGCCACTCTTGCGCACCATCGCCAAGGACACGTAGAGGTCATTCGGGCCGGGCAGGTACCCGCTGGTCCGCACGAACGCGTAGTTGTCCATGACGTCGAGAATTCCGGCCACGGGGACGAGGACGTCGTCCTCGCTGATCTCCAGGTCCGCGTCGTTGTAGCCACCACCGCCCGCACGCTGCCGATCCCGACGATCGCGGAAGCGATCCCGACCACGGCGACGTCGGCTGCGACCACCGCCGTCGTCAGGGAAGTCATTCCCACCACGGTCATTCCCACCACGGTCGTTGCGATCACCACGGTCGTTGCGATCACCACGGTCGTTGCGATCACCACGGTCGTTGCGATCACCACGGTCGTTGCGATCACCACGGTCATTTCGCTCACCGCGGTCATTTCGCTCACCGCGGTCACCGCGGTCGTTCCGCTCGTCCGGGTTCGCCACGGGGGCCTTCTCAGCCGGTGGCGTCTTGGACGCACGGTCACGGGGGGCGCGCGACGAGCCGCCACTCTGCCGCTCGGAGATGGCGGCCACGAGGTCGCCCTTGCGCATACCGCTCGCACCGGGAATGCCCATCTGCTGGGCCAACTGCTTGAGTTCCGGGAGCAGCATGGTGGACAGGCCCTTGCCCTTGGCGGACGTCGCGCCTGTCACGTCAGATTCCGTCACGTGGATTCCTTCGATTCGCCCTCGCGTGGGAGGGGTGCCCCCACGGATTGGGGGTCGGTGCCCCCGTCTCAGCCCTTCACGACGACCAGACATGTGCCGGTGCCGTGGAAACTGTCGGGGGTGCGTCCTGCACTCATACTTCGGGACTCGGGCGAGTCCACCACCTCAGGACTGTCCCACAGTACCACCGGGGTCAGGCCGGCGGCAGCAGCGGGACCTCCCTCGCGCCCGTGGACGACACAGCAACCTCGCGGACCGTCCACTCGGAGGTGTCGATCCCCTGAAGCGCCGGAGCGGACATCGCATCCGCGAAGGCAAGGACCGAGGGACCTGCACCGGAGATCACCGCCGGAACGCCCGCTGCGCGGAGCAGGGAGACGAGTTTGAGGGATGCCGGATAGCACGTGGCCCGGCTCTGCTGGTGGATCCGGTCCGTCGTGGCTGCCATCAGACGGGTCGGATCGACGGTCATGGCGTGCACAAGGAGCGCTGCACGGGCGATGTTCGCCGTAGCGTCCGCGAGCGACACCGACGCTGGCAGGAGGGTGCGCGCCTTGGCCGTGGACAACTCGTCCGACGGCACCATGATCACCGGCCTGATGTCCGGATGCGGTTCCATGCGGGCGACGTCTCCGCGTCCGTCTTCATCGACCCAAGCCACCGTGAATCCTCCGTGCAGGGCTGCAGCCACGTTGTCCGGATGCGACTCCTGTGCCAGCGCGAGCTGGAGGACGTCGTCATCGGTGAGGCGGTCCCGCCCGTCGACGACCATGGCCCGTGCGAGCACGATGCCGCCGACGATCGCAGCAGCCGACGACCCGAGTCCGCGCCCATGGGGTATCGAGTTGACGCAGCGGAGCACGAACCCAGGAACGTTCACGCCGAGGTGCTGGAAGGTGGATCGCATCGACCGGACGACCAGATGATCCTCGCCGCGCGACAGGGACTCCTCCCCCTCGCCCGAGACTTCCACCAGGACTCCGTCGTCGTCGGTGACCATGGCCACGAGATCGTCGAACACCCCGAGGGCCAGGCCCGCGCAGTCGAATGCCGGCCCCACGTTGGCACTGGTCGCAGGGACCACGACGCGAACGGCCTCGCGCCGCAGGTGGGGCATCAGTCGACCAGTCCGAGAGCACGCGCCGCGGCATCGGAGTCGACGGCGACGACGATGGGATCGGCCGCTCCCTCCAGGGCCCACTGGGGATCCTTGAGGCCGTTGCCGGTGAGGGTGCAGACGATGACCTGGCCGCGATCGAGGTCGCCCGCCGCGTGCTTCTTGAGCACCCCGGCAACGCTCGCCGCACTCGCAGGCTCGCAGAACAGCCCCTCGCGCGACGCGAGGAGGTGGTACGCCGCGAGGATCTCGTCGTCGGTGACAGCGTTGATCACTCCCCCGCTGTCGTCTCGCGCCGCCTCGGCCTGCTGCCACGACGCGGGATTGCCGATTCGAATGGCCGTCGCAAGTGTCTCCGGACGGTCGACCCGGTGCCCGAGAACGATTGGCGCCGCCCCGGCAGCCTGGAACCCCCACATCCGCGGACGCGCATCAACGGTGCCGTCCTGCGCGTACTCGACATAGCCCTTCCAGTAGGCGGTGATGTTGCCGGCATTGCCCACGGGGAGGGCATGGATGTCGGGGGCTCGACCGAGCTGATCGACCACCTCGAAGCTCGCGGTCTTCTGCCCCTCGATGCGAGCCGGGTTCACGCTGTTGACGAGCTCCACCGGATAGCGATCGGCCAGATCGCGGGCGACATTGAGGCAGTCGTCGAAATTCCCGTCGACCTGCAGGAGGGTCGCACCGTGCACGATCGCCTGCGCCAGCTTTCCCATGGCGATCTTGCCCTGCGGCACCAGGACGGCGCTGCGCATGCCCGCCTTGGTGGCGTACGCCGCAGCACTGGCAGAGGTGTTCCCCGTCGAGGCGCAGATGACGACCTTCGCCCCGGCTTCGGCCGCTTTCGAGATCGCCATCGTCATGCCGCGGTCCTTGAAGGAACCGGTGGGGTTGGCACCTTCGTACTTCAGCCACACCTCACACCCGGTCATCTCACTGATGGTGCAGGCGTACACCAGCGGAGTACCACCCTCGCGGAGCGTCACGACGGGCGTCGCCTCAGTGACGGGGAGCCGATCGCGATACTCCTCGATGAGCCCACGCCAGACATGTGCCATGACTACGCCCCAGCCTCGCCCTCGACCCGCATGACGCCCAGCACAGCCTTGACCTCGGACATGCCGCGCAGTTGCGCGACCGTGCGCTCCAGGTCGTCCTCGCCCGCAAGGTGCGTGCGAACCACCAGGCCCGCGTTGTCTCCGTGGCCGTCCTGCCGGACGACCTGGATGCTCACTCCGTGCTGCGCGAAGGCGGCTGCGATGGCCGCGAGGACCCCGGGCCTGTCGGCGACATCGAGATTGACGTAGAAGCGGGTCCGCGCTGCAGAGATCGGCAGCACCGGAAGGTTGGCGTAGGTGCTCCGCGACGGACCGATCGACCCGGTGACCCTGTTGCGCGCGGCCACGACGACATCACCGAGGATGGCCGAGGCAGTGGGCACGCCACCCGCGCCACGGCCGTAGAACATCAGCTCGTCTGCGGCCTCGGCCTGCACGAACACGGCGTTGAAGGCCAGCCGCACGGACGCCAGCGGGTGTGAGCGCGGCACCATGGTGGGGTGCACTCGCACGATCACTCCCGCATCGTCCGGCGCGCGCTCGGCGATGGCCAGGAGCTTGATGACGAATCCCATGGCCTGGGCTGCCCGGACATCGTCGGCGGTGACCTGCGAGATGCCCTCGCAGTAGACGTCGTCGATCGTGACATGCGTATGGAAGGCGAGCTCCGCGAGGATGGCAGCCTTCGCTGCCGCGTCATGACCGTCGATGTCGAGCGAGGGATTGGCCTCCAGATAGCCGAGGGACCGCGCCTCATCGAAGATCTCGTCGTAGGTGATGCCGTCCTCGTCCATCTTCGTCAGCATGTAGTTGGTCGAGCCGTTGACGATCCCCATGACCTTGGTGACGCGATCACCGGCCAGGGACTCGCGCAGGGGCCTGAGCAAGGGAATGGCGCCAGCGACCGAGGCCTCGAAGAACAGGTCGACGCCGGACTGTGCAGCCGCCTCCTGAAGCTCGGCTCCATGGGCGGCCAGGAGCGCCTTGTTGGCCGTCACGACGGATGAGCCCGCCGCCATGGCGGCGAGGATCAGAGTGCGTGCGGGCTCGATTCCGCCCATCAACTCGATGACGATGTCGGCGCCGGATCCCGCTACAGCGGCGGCGTCAGCGGTGAACACCGACGGGTCGATCCCCTCACGCGGATTCTCCGGATCGAGGGCTGCCACCGCGACGAGCTGGAGTCGGGCTCCCACCCGGGGCGTGAGGTCAGCCTCGGTCTGGTTGAGCAGGCGTCCTACCTGGGCTCCCACGGTGCCGGCCCCGAGCAGGGCAACGGTGATGACGCGGTCAGGGTCCACGAGCGGAGAATTCACGGGCACAGCCTCTCAGGTGGCAGGTGCCCACCGGACACCACCACCCGTCATCGCCCGAGATCAATCGTTGCCCACACCGGGGCTGCCCCGTGTTGCCGTACGCGCCCTGGACTCGGGGCATCGCCGATCGGCGCGTCGCACAGCAGCACGCGGGCCGGACATCACAATGGCGGTCAGTCCCGGAGTCGACCGGCACCCCGAAGGAGAAGTCATGTCTCTCACCGCTCGCAAACTCGTGGCGGAATTCGTCGGAACGTTCCTTCTCGTCTTCCTCGCCGTGGGGGCCGCCATCTTCGGCATCGCCACCGTGGTCGGGGTCGACGGCAAGGGACCCGGATCCGGCGTGCTCGGGGTCGCCTTCGCCTTCGGCCTTGTGCTCTTCGCCGTGGCCTACGCCTTCGGGCCGGTGTCCGGGGGCCATGTGAACCCGGCCGTCACCCTCGCGATGCTCCTCGGACGGCGAATGCCCGCCAAGGAGGCCGTGGGGTACTGGATCGTGCAGTTCCTGGCGGCCATTGCCGCTGCCGCCGTGCTGAAGCTCTTCGTCTCGTCCTTCGGCGTCACCGACTACACCGGCGGCCTGGGCACCAACAGCTACGACAACGGTGCCATCAACATGCCGGGAGCCTTTGTTCTCGAGATGCTCCTGACGGCGGCCTTCGTCCTGGTGATCCTTCTGGTCACTGAGCGGGTCGCCGCTCCCGGGTTCGCCGGCGCGGCGATCGGCTTCACGCTCGCTCTCGTGCACATCGTCGGGATCCCGCTGACGGGTACGTCCGTCAACCCGGCACGCTCGTTCGGACCAGCCCTGCTCAACGGCGGTGATTCCCTGGCACAGGTGTGGCTGTTCATCCTCGCGCCGCTCGTTGGCGCTGTGATCGCCGTCGTTCTGTGGAAGCTCACCCGCACCGAGAGTGCTGAGACGGAGAAGCTCGTCGCAGGCTCCGAGCGCGAGTAGCACTCGCGCTCCCGGCGTCGGTCACGCCTTCGAGGTCGGCCCGGCACCCGGATCGAGCAGCATCAGATCCTCTACCGTCTCCCGCCGCAGCACCACAGCTGCCGCGCCCCCGCGCGCCGCAACCACGGCAGGTCGCGGCAGGTAGTTGTAGTTCGAGGCCATGGACCGGCAGTAGGCACCCGTAGCCGCCACAGTCAGCAGGTCGCCGGGCGCAACGTCGGAGGGCAGCCAGGCATCGCGCACGACGATGTCGCCCGATTCGCAATGCTTGCCGACCACCCGACAGAGAACCGGGTCCGCGCTGGAGGCACGCGATGCCAGAACCACCGTGTACTCGGCGTCGTACAGGGCAGTGCGGATGTTGTCGCTCATTCCGCCATCCACGGAGACGTACATGCGCACGCCCCCCCCATCGAGCTCAACGGGCTTGACCGTTCCGACCTCGTAGACCGTCACGCCTGCGGGCCCCACGATCGCGCGTCCGGGCTCGAACGCGAGAGCAGGCATCGGGATGCCCTCCTGGGCGCACTGCTTGGCCACGATGTCGCCGATCTGGAGCGCCATGTCGGGCACGTCGAGCGGATCGTCTGACTCCAGGTACGCGATGCCCATGCCACCCCCGAGATTGAGCTCTTCCACCTCGATCCCCTGCTCGTCCCAGATCCTCTGGGCGACAGCGACGACCCGGGCTGCCGCTACCTCGAAACCCGAAGCATCGAATATCTGCGAGCCGATATGCGAGTGCAGGCCACGGAAGTCCAGGCTGGGCAGTTTCGACACGCGCCGAACCGCCTCCTCGGCCGCGCCTGAGGACACGGAAAGACCGAACTTCTGGTCCTCGTGCGCGGTAGCGATGAACTCATGAGTGTGGGCCTCGACCCCTACCGTGAGGCGGATGAGCACGGGCTGGACGATTCCGGCGCGGGCAGCCGCGTCGGCGATGCGGACGATGTCCTCGAAGGAGTCGATGACGATTCGCCCCACACGCGCTTCGACCGCCGCCTCGATCTCCGCCATGGACTTGTTGTTGCCGTGCATCAATAGGCGTTCACCCGGGACGCCCGCTCGTAACGCCACGGCGAGCTCCCCGCCTGAGGCGACGTCGATCCCGAGTCCCTCCTCCGTGACCCATCGCGCGATCGTCGTCGTCAGAAACGCCTTGGCCGCGTAGTAGACGAGCCGGGCGCCGGCGTCGACGTAGCTGGCGCGGTATCGACGGGCACGACCCCGGAGGTCATCCTCGTCGAGCAGAAACACTGGGGTGCCGAAGTCGGTGGCCACGGTGCGCACGTCCAGGCCACCGATCTCCAGCGCACCATCGGCATTGCGTCGCGCCGTCGACGGCCAGATGGCGGGCGACAGGTGGTTCATCGCCTCGGCACTCGCCGGTGGACGCGGATCGGCATGGTCGACGACCACGTCGCCGTGCCGGGGCCCGGCCGGGTGCGCTCCCATGACGACAAGGCTAGGCCGTACCGATGCCTGGCACCTTGTCGGGCATCGCGCCAGCGCGGATGCCCGACAAGGTGCCAGGCATCGGGAGCAGACTGCTACATGCGTTCGGGTGCACTCACCCCGAGGAGGCCCAGGCCGTTGGCCAGGGTCTGGCGCGCGGCGGCGCAGAGCCACAGACGGGCGATGTGGATGGGCGCGAGCTCCTCATCCGAACGGGGGAGCACGCGGCAGTCGTCGTAGAACCGGTGGTAAGCCGTGGCGAGGTCCTCGAGGTAGCGCGCCACCCGATGGGGCTCGCGCAACTCCGCGGCACTGGCCACGACACGGGGGAACTCCGCGATCATGCCCAGCAGGTTGTTCTCGCGCTCATGGTCGAGCAGGGCAGGGTCGAACGGCCCACTGCGCCAGTCGACGCCGAGCTCGGACGCGTTGCGCAGGACAGACGCGATCCGTGCGTGCGCGTACTGCACATAGAAGACCGGGTTCTCGCTGGTGGCACGGGTCATCTCCTCGAGGTCGAGGGTCAACGGAGAGTCCGCCGGGTACCGTGCGAGCGTGTAGCGCGCCGCGTCAATACCGACCTCGTCGACGAGTTCGTCGAGGGTCACGATCGTGCCCGCACGCTTGGAGAGCTTGACCTCCTCGCCTCCTCGGGTGATCTTCACCAACTGACCGATGAGGACCTCCACGTTGGCGTCCATGTCGTCGCCCGCACAGGCCGCCACCGCTCGCAACCGGTTCACGTAACCGTGGTGGTCGGCCCCGAGCAGGTAGATGTTCAGGTCAAAGCCGCGCACCCGCTTGTCGACGTAGTAGGCGGTGTCGGATGCAAAGTAGGTGTACTCGCCGTCTGCCTTGATCAGCACCCCTGTCCTTGTCGTCACCGAAGTCCGTCGTGCGCAGCCAGACGGCGCCGCCCTCTTCGTAGACATGCCCCTGCGCACGGAGGGTCGTCATGCCCCGCTCGACCGCGCCCGACTCATGCAGGCTGCGCTCGGAGAACCAGGTGTCGAAGTGGGTGCGGAACAGTTCCAGAACCTGCTGCTGCTGCTTCAGTTGCAGGGCGTAGGCCGCCTCGCGGAATGCGACGAGCTGCTCCTCCTCCGGAAGGTCGGTGATTCCGGGGCGCGCGATGGTGATGGCCGCAGCGAGATCGAGGATGTAGCCACCGTGGTAGCCATCCTCGGGAACCGGGCGGCCGTTGGCCGCAGCCATGACGGAGGCCCCGAACTTGTCCATCTGGACACCCCGGTCATTGATGTAGAACTCCGTTGAGACATCGGCGCCAGCGGCCGCCAGCACCCGGGCCAGGGCATCACCTACCGCAGCCCAACGAGTGTGCCCCAGGTGAAGAGGGCCGGTCGGATTCGCGGAGATGAATTCGACGTTGACCCGCCGACCCCTCAGGGAGTCTCCATGGCCCCATGTCGGGCCGGCCTCGACGGCAGTCCGGGCGACCAGACCCTGAGCGGCGCTCTGCAGGCGAATGTTGACGAACCCGGGACCAGCCACCTCGGCGGATGCGATACCGGGCACACCGGCCAGTCGCTCCGCGAGGAGGGTGCCCAGGTCACGCGGAGGCAGTCCCGCAGCCTTGGCCAGCGCAAGCGCCACATTCGTCGCGTAGTCACCATGTTCGCGACTCTTGGGCCGCTCCATGCGCACCTCGGGCACCGCCATCGCGGGAAGCACGCCTTCGGCGATGAGGTCCGCGACGATCGCGGTCACGGCACCGCCGAGGGCGTCTGGATTCACATGCGGAGCCTATCTTCGGATTACTGGGCTTCCGCGAAGGCCCAAAGGGCTATGCTCCCGGCAGGCAAGGCCAGTCAGCACCACCGTTCAACAGGTGCCCGCCCCCCGTGGTGGGCATCGGCGTTTCTGAGCGAGAGCACGGGAACGGGACGTCGGTATGAGCGGCTCAGCCGCGTGCCGGTCGCCCGTCCGGCACGACGTCCCAGTAGTACCCGCTAGGAGAATGTGCATCATGGCTCAAGGAACCGTGAAGTGGTTCAACGCTGAGAAGGGCTACGGCTTCATCGCCCAGGCCGACGGTGGTCCGGACGTCTTCGTCCACTACTCGGCCATCCAGTCCGACGGCTACCGTTCCCTCGAGGAGAACCAGGTCGTGGAGTTCGACATCGTCCAGGGCCCCAAGGGTCCTCAGGCCGACAAGGTTCGTACCGCCTAGACCTCGCATCCCGGACATCCGGGTGCACCCGAGGGGCCCCGCCATTCGGCGGGGCCCCTCGTCATGTCCCTCTCCGACGACGGGGCCCGACGGCACCGGGCACAATGGGGACATGGCCGAAGACGACATCGAACGACTCCTGCGCGAAGTCAGCTCCACTACCTCGGGCCCCGCTAAGCCGGCGACCCCAGCCGAGCGCACCCGCGGAGACGTCGAGCAGTCAGGACGTTCCGCGGGAGGGCGCTTCGCGTTCGCGGCCGTGGCCGGTGGCGTGACCGGCGTCGGCGCCTTCCTCTTCGCCGTCTTCACTCCCTGGACGGACGCCCTCGACATGGGCTTCGCCGCTGCTGCCGCCGCCTTCGTCACCGGCTTGGTCTCGGGGCCCCCGCGCTGGTTCTCCTCCTGACGCAGCACGTTCACCGCCCGGCGTCGCCGAGCGCAATCGCTGCGCGTACGCCTCGATTGCCGCACCCCACAGCAGCGCGACGAAGCACAGGTACAGCCAGAGCAGAATCACGATCGCGGTGCCGAACACAAGGATCGCCGCGCCCATAGTGCTGGACAGGTGCGTGTAGAGACCCACGCCCACCGTCGCACCCGCGATGCCCAGAGTCGCAGTCCAGGCACCAAGCGAGCGCCACGGCACCCGCTCAGTGCGATTCGGGCCATAGCGCAGCAGCCAGCGCACGGCCAGGAATATCAGTGCGATCACGATGACCCAGTCGAGGATCGGCAGACCTGTCGTGACAGGCAGACGCGGCAGTTGCAGCCACGCCAGGACTCTCGGCACCAGGGTCAGCAGGACGACGAGAGCCACTCCACCGACCATCACCACCAGAGTGACCACGGCTGCAATGCCGCGCTCGATGAAGCCGCTGCGCGACTCCTGGACGCGAAATGCGGAATTCATCGCCATGCGGAGCCCCAGCACGACCTTGGATGATGCGTACACCGCGATCACGAGGCCGATGACGGTCGCGATGGTGAACGAACTGCTGGAGGCGGACTCGATGGTGCTCAGCAGCCCCTCACTCACTGGCTTGATGGCGTCGAACGCCTCAGGAGCGCGGACGGCAAGTCGCTCAAGTGCAGCACGCACATCCGCGGGATCCAGCAGAAGACCGGCGAGCGTGCCGAACGCCAGTGCTGCGGGTGCGAGCGACAGGGCGACGAAGTAAGCAAGCCCGCCAGCAGCGAGCGAGGATCGCGTCCTGCGGTACTCGTCTGCAATGGCCCGTCCGTGGCCCACCACCCTGCGTACGTACTCCTTCACAGCCCCATCCTGTCGGACTCCTGCCCACCGAGATCGCCAGGTGCGCTGATAGCCTGACCCATCCCGAGCCCCCGTAGCTCAGGGGATAGAGCGCCGGTTTCCGGTACCGAAGGTCGCAGGTTCGAATCCTGCCGGGGGCGCCACATGGATGACAGACACGACACCGACGCCGGCCTTCGCGGAGGGCCGCACTTCGCCATCACCGGAGCAGGCGTCTACCCCTACGTGGTGGCGGTGTTCGTTGCCCTTCTGCTCCTGTCGAACATCGGTGCGACAAAGTTCATCGCTGTTGGCCCCCTGACCTTCGACGGCGGCGCGATCCTGTTCCCGCTCACCTACATCGTGGGTGACGTGCTGAGCGAGGTCTACGGATTTCGTGCGGCACGCCGCGCCATCGTGCTGGCGTTCGCGATGTCCATACTCGCCGCGCTCACGCTCTGGATCATTCAGCTCGCACCCGCGGCGGACTTCTGGGAGAACCAGGCCGCCTTCGAGGCCGTGCTCGGCTTCGTGCCGGCGATCGTGCTCGCCAGCATTCTGGGATTCCTCAGCGGTCAGCTCGTCAATGCATACGTCCTGGTCAGAGTGAAGGAGCGAACCCGTGAGAGGCGACTATGGCTACGCCTCATGTCGTCCACCGTGGCTGGCGAGTTCGTCGACACCTTGGTCTTCTGCACCATCTACGGCATCGCGTTTGGTCTTGCCTTCGGCGACTTCCTGAACTACCTCATCGTGGGGTTCATCTACAAAGTCGGCGTCGAAGCCCTGCTGCTTCCTGTCACCTACCGCGTCATCGCCGCAGTGAAGCGCCGGGAGCCGACCTACGCCATCGCCTGACCGCTGCTGTCACGACCGAGAACCTCCTGTCGGAGATCGTCGAATGAGCCGGCCAGGATGCTCTCCCGAACTCGATCGATCAGGCGGATGATGTGGCGTTCGTTGTGGATCGTCGCGAGCGTGGCCGCCAGCATCTCCTTGGACTTGAACAGATGGTGCAGGTAGGCGCGCGTGTAGTGCTGGCAGGTGTAGCAGTCGCATGACTCATCGATCGGCGAGAAATCCCGCCGATAGGAGCCATTCGTGAGATGGAACCGCTTGACCGTGTGGTAGACCGTGCCATTGCGCGCATTGCGCGACGGTGCGACACAGTCGAACGTGTCTGCACCGCTCTCGACGGCAGCGAAGACGTCATCAGGCTCGCCGATCCCCAGAAGGTGGCGGGGCTTGTCGTCTGGCAGCTCCTCGCACACCCATCGCACGATGGTGCCGAGATGATCCTTCTCGAGCGCCCCCCCGATGCCGAAGCCATCGACCTCCAGGCCCGCGAGGTCGCGCGCCGAGCGTCGCCTGAGGTCTTCGTACTGAGCCCCCTGAACAACAGCGAAGAGAGCCTGATACGGATGAGTCGTGCGCTCGTCGGTGAGTCGGCGATGCTCTACGACGCACCTCTCAGCCCATGCCTGGGTTCGTGCAACCGAAAGCTCCTGGTACTCGCGGGTGTTCAGGAGGGTCGTGCACTCGTCGAAAGCAAAGATGATGTCCGCGCCGATGCTGTGCTGCACCTGCATGGACACCTCGGGCGTGAACCGATGCATGCTTCCGTCGATGTGCGACTTGAAGGTGACACCGTCGTCGTCGACGTGTGCCAGCCGGTCCTTGCCGGGGGCGATGACGTCGTCGGACCTCCGGGTGCCGACGTCCATCGCCAGGATCTTCTTGAAGCCCACCCCGAGCGAGAGCACCTGAAAGCCACCGCTGTCGGTGATGGTCGGTCCGGGCCAGCCCATGAAGGCTCCCAGCCCACCGGCTTCGTCGACGATGTCCGATCCGGGCTGCAGGTACAGGTGATAGGCGTTGGCCAGGATGACCTGGGCGCCGAGGTCACGCATCGCCTCAGGCAGCACTGCCTTGACCGTCGCCTTGGTCCCCACCGGGGTGAAGGCAGGCGTGCGGATCTGTCCGTGCGGGGTGGTGATCACGCCCGCGCGTCCGAGCCTGCCGTCGAGCCGGTGCTCGACGGCGAACGCGAACTCCGTCATCAGCCCTCCGGCGCCAGCACGTCCATCGACGGGAACTGGCCACGTGCGGGTGCGATCCAGGCATCGACTGCTTCGGCTGCCTCAGCATTGGCCCCCGCGCATTCATCGAGCATGAGATCGGCCAGCACCTGATCCCCCTCGATCACCGCCAGGGAGGTGGCCGTTCCGCCGGTGCACCCCTGCTCCGTCTGCGCCACCGTCAGCGATGAAACCTGATCGATGGTCGAGCCGAGTGTGTTCCAGACCTCTGGATCAGTCGGCACCTTCTCGTCGGCGAGGACGTCTCCGTAGCTGTCGACCACGATGCGTGACTCCTTCGCGGTGACCGTGAGCTCGAAACTGCGGTGGTACGGAGGTGGGACCGAAGAGTCGAGGAACTGGTAGGTGATGAGGGCATCCGAGGAGAGCCCTCCCGTGGGCTCAGCTGACTCCTGCGGGGTCGCGGGATCCGATCCGCACCCGGCGAGCAGCAGCGCTCCCACCACCAGGGCCGAGGAGAGTCGTGCGTTCACCCCCCGAGCCTACGGGGCTCCTCGGCGGTCCAAGGTCCGCATCGCCCAGCGTTGCACCACAATGCTGCCGTGACCGCGAGCCCCGAGACTCCCCGAAGCATCTCTCCCGAGATCTCTCCCGAGGTGGGATCGACGATCGACGCGGGCGGGATCGTGACGAATGTGCATGTCGCCGGCAGCGGCCCCGACGTCCTGCTGATTCACGGATCAGGTCCAGGCGTCAGCGCCTGGGCGAACTGGCGGATGACCATTCCGGCTCTGGCCGAGCACTTTCGCGTCATCGCTCCCGACATCGTCGGATTCGGCTACACCGAACGTCCTTCGGGTATTCGATACGACCTGCCCACCTGGACGACCCATGCCGTGGCCGTTCTGGATGCACTCGGCGTCGAGCGATGCCACGTCATCGGGAACTCCTTCGGGGGATCCCTCGCCCTGTCCCTGGCCATCAATCACTCGGAGCGGGTCTCGGGTCTGGTCCTGATGGGAGCCGCCGGCGTGCCCTTCACCATCACCCCCGGCCTCGAGGCCGTCTGGGGCTACGAGCCGTCGGTGGAGGCGATGGCCGACCTGCTCCGGATCTTCGCCTACGACCAGTCGCTGGTGGGTCCGGATCTCGCCGAACTCCGCTTTCGAGCCAGCATGCGACCCGGAGTGCAGGAATCCTTCGCAGCGATGTTCCCGGCTCCCCGACAGCAGGCTCTTGACTCCATCACCCACCCGCTCGACGCCATTGCCGGCATCCGCAACCCCACTCTCGTCGTCCACGGTCGCGACGACCAGGTGATCCCCGTGGCCAATGCCGTCACCCTGATGGAGCTGATCGACGACGCGCAGCTGCACATCTTCGGCAGATGCGGGCACTGGACGCAGATCGAGCATGCCGGAGCCTTCAACACCATGGTCACCGGCTTCCTGCGGACCATCGACACAACTTTGTCAGCGGAATTCCCCAAAAACCCTGCGGTCGGCTGACCCGCTGCAGTAGAACTCTCCCACCGCACCTACCAGTGCGGGGCGTAGAGCGCGTTCGGCCGGTGGACATCTCACGGTGGCCATCGAACCCGAGTGCTGGCGGGTCGACCGCGGATCTCGCCCGAGGAGCCCCTCGATCTCATACATCGAGGGGCTCCTTGACGTATGTGGGCAGGACCAGACCTACGAGATCGCCACCCATGGCCCCTCAGCGGACCCTGGATGGGAGTGGTCAACCGGCTGACGCGTACCAGGCGCGGAGCCGAGTGAAGCCCTCCTCCAGCGAGACCGACGGATGCCAGCGCAGAGCGTCCATCGTCTGGCGCTGGTCGAACCAGTGGGCCGTCGAGAGCTGCTCTGCGATGAAGGCCGTGAGCGCCGGCTCATCCGTCCGCCCAGCGACCCGCCACCCCGCCTCGATCACGTGCCCGGCGGCGATCGCCGCCCCCGAGGGCACCGACCTGAACGGGCCGGGCGCACCCGCAGCATCAGCCATCCGGCCGAGCAGCTCGGCTACTGTCCTGGGCTCGCCGTTGGACACAACGAAGGCCCGCCCGTGGACGTCAGGCTCGCAGCAGACCTCAAGAGCCTGGGCGATGGCTTCAGCGGCGTTGTCGACGTACGTGGTGTCGATGAGAGCCGCACCGTCGTCAAGGAGGAAGAGTCGTCCGGCTCGCGCCCGCGCCACGATTCGATCGACCAGCTGGGTGTCCCCCGGACCCCACACCAGATGGGGCCGGATGGCCACCACCGACATGCGGGCATCGTCGGCCGCCAGCGCAATCAGCTCGGCAGCCGCCTTGGACCGCGCGTAGGCGCCGCGCGCGGAGGAAGGATCTGCGGGCTCAGCCCCAGCGCCGATGATGGGTGCTCCGGCGTGTGCCACCGATGGAGAGGAGATGTGGACAAAGCGTGCGACGCCTGACCGCTGAGCGGCCTCGATCACCGTGGCCGTGCCCTGCACGTTGATCGACTCGAACTCGCGGCGATCACCGTGCATCGAGACCTTGGCTGCGAGGTGCACGACGGCCTCGGCACCGTCCATCGCCGCCTGGACGGACTTCGAGTCGCGAATATCGCCGAGCACCTCACGCGCACCGGACTGCGAGGCGTGGCGCTGGAAGGCGAGGACATCATGCCGACGGCCGAGCTCCGAGACGACCGCGGAGCCGAGCAGACCACGCCCTCCAGTGACCAGGACTCTCATCGACGCCCCGCCAGTCGTTCCGCTGCCCATGCAGCGACAGCTGTGCGATCGATCTTGGAGTTGTGCCGGATGTCCACCGGGAGGGACGCGCGCAGCAGGACCGCTGCGACGTCGGTGCCAGCAGCCCGACGCACGTCGTCGATCAGGGGCAGATCTGCCGGCCCGGTGCGGTGATCGCTCGTGACGCAGACGACCACGAGCTGCTGGATACCTACCGGCCCCACACCGACGCAGGCCGCCTGCTCGACACCCGGCATCCGCTGCACGGCCTGCTCGATCGGGACCGGAGCGACCGGTCCGGTGGACGATGTGATGACGTGAGCCAGTCGCCCGGCGATCCAGAGACGTCCGTCCACGTCGAGCACACCGACATCACCGGTGCGGTGCCAACCATGATCCCGGGAGGCAGCACGCTCCGTCGACCAGAGCCGGTCGTAACGCACCTTGCGATGCGATGCGCGTACGAGCACCTCACCGAGCACACCGGGTGATGCGTCGAGGGGGCCACTGGCATATCCGTCGCTGTCGACAGCACTGATCCGCAGCTCTACCCCGGGCAGCGGAGAGCCGACGAGCACTCCGGGCCCGGGACCGGCAGCGTCGATGTCGCCGATCGTCACGTCGCAGACCGGCAGGACCTCGGTCATGCCGTAGGGCGTGCGCACCTCCGCTGCTGGGATGAGTCGCTGGACTCCGTGGAGGATGGCGGCATCCACCGGCGCTCCGGCACCCATGACCAGACGCAGGGTCTGCAGGTCTGCGAGCTGCCGGTCCGTGAGTTCCTCGGCGGTGCGCAGGATGTTCGAGAGAGCGGCGGGCGAGGCCCACATCACCGTGCCACCCACCTGGCAGGTGGCGTCCGCGACGGCCCGGGCCGTCAAGGTGCGCGGCGATGTCACGTCCATGTCTGGGATCACCGATGCGATTCCCAACGCAGGACCGAGGACCGCCCAGGGGGCGAACGCCGCGACGAGCGAGTCGGCCGTGGTCAGCCGGTAATGACGAAGGAGCAGATCACGGGTGCCCTGCACCTGTCGATGCGCGTAGACCACTCCCTTCGCCGGGCCCGTGGAACCCGAGGTGAACGCCACCAGCGCCTCGTCGTCCAGCTCAGGGACGTCCGGGGGGTCCAGCTCAGCGCCCGTCCGGGCAATCGCCGCCAGGCGACTGGCGGCGACGATGTGACCGCGCACTCCGAGGCGTGCCGCGCGGACGAGTGCGACACCCCGAGGCACGGCGATAACGTGATCGGGCGCCGCACTGCGCAGGGCACGAGCCATGCCGCGCGCACCGAGTCCGGCGTCCGTGACGACAACGCTGGCACCGATGCGCCAGCACGCATAGACGACAGCCACGAGATCGGCGCCCACCGGGATGAGCACGCTGACTCGGTCACCCCGACGCACGCCCATCCCCGCCAGCCCGGCAGCGAGGTTGCTGACCGTCCGCGCCATCTGGCTCCAGGTGATCGCTCGCCATGCGCCCCCGACAGGCTCAGACAGCGCCACCTCATCGGGGGACTCGACCGCGCGGCGATCCAGAGCCGCCCACAGGCGTTCAGTCGGCACGACGGGCAAGCCACCCGCCTCGCCGAGCGGATCCGCGGGATCGGCCTTCCTGACGTCGTCGATCCACATCCAGAGGTCGTGAACCAGCATCGGCGCATCCTCGATGACCAAGTGGCGGGCGCCTCCATAGCGGTGCACCTCGGCATGCGGCATGCGCTCCTCAAGGTCGTGCAGGTAGCGATCGGAGAAGACCGGATCACCCGGACCCCACAGCAAGAGGGCGGGAATCGCCAGACCCCTAATGCCCTCGGCGACACCTTGGAGAACGGCCGAGCTGACGTGGTCGTCTTCGAGCGGGATGTCCGCTACGAAGTCGCCCACCGCTGCCCGCTGATCCGAGGTTCGATAGGGCGCCGCGTACGCGTCAGCAACAGCGCGTGACATACGACGCCCACTCAGGAGCGTCGTTCCACGCACGAAGGCGGGGGTCGCGACAGTCGCCGCTCGCCTCACCGCACCGGCCCGCGCAAGTCGGATGACCGAAGGAGCGGATGACCCGGCGGGCTGATGGACAGCGGTGTTCAGCAGCGCCACTCCCACGACATCGGTCTGATGCGCCAGTACCCAGCCGAGGGAGATAGGACCGCCCCAGTCGTGCGCGACGACGATGACCGGGCCAGCCACATCAAGGGCGTCCACCACTGCGGTGAGGTCGGAGATGCGCCGCGCGAGGGGGCGGACGGTGCCCGTCCGCTCCGAGTACCCCATGTCGAGGTGGTCGACGGCGATGACGCGCACGTCTGCAGGCGCAGACGCCAGAACTCGTCTCCACAGATACGACCACGTGGGGTTGCCGTGGACGCACAGGACGGTCAGTCCGATTCCCTCGGCTGAGCGGTCCGCATGGGTGTCGAGGACGTGCCACGTGCGCGACACGCCGTCGTCATCCCGCGCGGACACCAGGCGCGACCAGCGAGGCTCCAGCCCCGGCATACCCGCGGGGGGAAGGCAGGCAGGTGAGGGGTTCACCACTCGATCTCGATGACCGCCGCGTTGAGGCCGGACCCGATGCCCATGCACGCGATGCGGTCGCCCGACGAGAAGTCGGACGCATGAAGGGCGAGGGTGAACGGAATGGACGCCGGGCCAACGTTGCCCCGAGTGGGGAAGATGACCGGGGTCCGGTCGGGGTCGATTCCGAGAGCCGACGTGATGGCGTCCGTATGGGCGCGCGACACCTGATGGATGACGTACGAGTCGAGGTCGCTCCAGTCGAACTCAGCCTTGGCGGCGGCCCAGGTGTCGACCGCCAGCTCGACACCGGCATCAAGAAGGCCCTTGGAGTCGGTCGTCATGCCATCGAGATCGCCCACGCAGAGCTGATTGTGCTGGGTCGCCGCCCGGCCGACCCCTCCGATGAAGCGATGGCCACCCGGATTCTCGCTAGCGCGGCCGAGGACCATGGCGGCAGCACCCGACCCGAGGGTCAGGGTGGCGAAGTTGGCGAGGATCTCGGCCTTCGTCGTACCCGGGCGCTGCAGCCGCTCGATGGTGCGCTGCTGCGTGCGCCGACTTCCCTCTCCGTCGACAATGAGCGCGTACTCGAGCTGTCCGGCATCGATCATCATCGCGGCAAGCTGCATGCCGTTCATGAAGCCGAGGCAGGCATTCGCCAGATCGAAGTTCTGGCATGAGGTCGGCAGTCCAAGCTGGCGGTGGACATCAACGGCCGCCGACGGCTCCAGATGGTCGCGGCACACGGAGGTGTCGATCAGCAGACCGATGCTGCTGGGATCCACTCCCGCCTCGGCGATGGCCTTCGCCCCTGCCATGGCTGCCGCGTCGGCGAAGCTGACGTCCTCGGGCCACCACCGGCGCTCGGTGATGCCCGCGAGCGCCTCGAGCATGCCCGGGCGCAGGCCGACTGCCGCCAGGGTCTCGGCCAGCTGCTGGTCGAACTCGGCCGAGGTCACGACAATGGGCGCGTCCGCGATCGCCACCGACACGATCGTCGTGTCGTGGTAACGGTATGTCGCGTTGCCGGTCATGCCCATCCCCTCCGTCCCCCCACGGGAACCTCTCCACCCTTTCATGCCCGGCACCGGGCGCAAGCCCCGACCGGGAGGAACGTCTCCATGCCCGGCACCGGGCGCAAGCCCCGACCGGGAGGAACGTCTCCATGCCCGGCACCGGGAGGAACGTCGCTTACGGTGGTCCCATGGCCAGACTCCTGCGGAGCCGGTTGCTCTCGACCATCACGGTCGTGGCCGCCCTGGTGCCCGGCTCAGCGGGAATCGCCGCCGCCAACACCGGCGGGACGGCACCACTCGCGCGCTTCTACGAGCAGTCACTGGACTGGAGTCGCTGTTCCGCGGGCCAGTGCGCCTGGCTGACCGTGCCTCGGGACTACTCCGATCCTGACGGCCCAACGCTCAGGCTGCGCGTCTCCCGTACGCCGGCGGGCAGCCCAGCGGACCGCCAGGGGTCGCTCGTCACTAATCCCGGAGGGCCGGGCGCGGAGGGGGTCGAATTCGCCAGCTACCTGTCGGGAATCGTAGATCCGGCCATTGCGAGGCGCTACGACATCGTGGGCTTCGACACCCGTGGCGCCGGAGAGTCCTCCCCCATCGTGTGCATGGACGGACGGCAGACCACCCGCTGGCTGCGCACCGACTACACGCCCGACACCCCGCGCGAGATCACCACGCTGATGCGACGGGCGCGCGCGCTGGCGCAGGGGTGCCTCGACCGATCGCCGCAGATCGCGCGCCACGTCGGCTCCGAGAACACCGTTCGCGACATGGACATCCTGCGCCAGGCGCTCGACGAGGATCAATTGGACTTCCTCGGCTTCTCCTACGGCACCTATCTCGGCACGCGCTACGCGGAGGTCTTTCCCGATCGTGTCGGGCGGTTCGTCCTCGATGGAGCCGTCGATCCCAGCCTGGACGTGATGCAGCTGTCCGAGGGGCAGAGCCGGGGATTCCAGCTCGCCCTCTCTCGGTTCGCGGACGACTGCGCCCGACGACCGGGGTGTCCCTGGCGCGGTGACGGGACAGCCGTCCTGGTCGGCATCGACCGTCTGCTGTCCAGCCTCGACGCCCGTCCCCTACCAGCAGGACCGGGACCCTCACTCGTGCAGTCGGAGGCCATCACCGCCCTGCTCTACGCCATGTACGCGCCGCAACTCTGGCCGATGCTGAGGTCGGCCCTGCGCGAGGCCGCACGTGGAGAAGGCAGTGGGCTGTCGGAGCTGGCCGCATATGCCAGCGATCGCACCGGACCAGAGCGCTACGGATCCAACATGGCTTCGGCCTTTCCCGCCATCGCCTGCTGGGATCAGCCCGCGGCGCCCGGAGCAGCCGGACTCGCGGCAGCAGCCCAGGACTGGGCCCGGGGGACGGCCGTTCCAGAGATCGCACGCACACTGTCGTGGGGCAACGCCCCCTGTTCCGTCTGGTTCGGACACTCGGCCATCGCGCCGAAGCCGGCCCGTACGAGCACAACGGCGCCCATCCTCATCATCGGGGGCCTCTACGATCCGGCCACGCCGTATGCATGGGCAACGGCACTGCACCGTCAGCTTCCCACCTCGGCACTCCTGACCTATGCCGGCGACGGGCACACCGCCTACGGAAACGGATCCACGTGTGTCGACTCCACCGTCCGTGACTTCCTGCTCGACGGGACCCTTCCCGCTAGCAGCAGGACCTGCCGCTAGCTCGCGCTCGGGCCGGTCGCGCCCGCACCCGCGTCCCCACCGGAGTCAAGGGTGGAAAGGAAGTGCTCCACCTGGGCAGCGATCTCGTCCCCGCTGAGAACTTCCGCTTCGGAGATGGCGCCGAGTGCCCCCGCGGAGCCCACCGCCAGCAGTTGGTCGTACTGCTGCTCCAATGCGGACACGATCGCGGCGAATTCCTCGTTGCCGGCCATCTGGGACGCGACCTCAGCATCGGCCCGGCGAGCCGCCGGTTCGAGGGCCGCGGTGGGCAGAACGAGCCCAGTCGCGGCACAGACCCCCGCCAGCAGCGTGGCTGCCGCACGTGGGAACTCGAACTGGACGAGATAGTGCGGCACCTGCGCGGTGAGGCCCATGGACGAGAACCCGTGCTGACCCAGGTGCAGTTCGAGCATGGCGCCGACGTGACCGGGTACCTCGACCTCACCCACGACCGACACATGGCCGGCGACCAGCGAGGGCTCGCTGCCGTGCACCGTCAGGCCGAGCGGACGCGTGTGCGGGATCGGCCACGGGATGGCGGACAGGCCCACCGTGAGCCGGACGCGGTAGTGCTGGGCGATGAGATCGACCGCCGCGAGGAATCGCTGCCATTGGTAGTCGGGCTCCGGACCGGTCAGCAGCAGGAAGCGCGTGCCGTCACCGTCGGTGACCTCGTGCAGGGTGATCTGCGGGACCTCGACCGAGGCGAAGTGGTCGACGACGTACATCATGCGGGGCCGCCGGGCTCGGTAGTCGAGGAGTTCGTCGACGTCGAAGGTGGCCAGAAGTCGGTGCTGGCAGGTGGCGAGGATGTGGTCGGCGGCGAGGCGAACACCAGAGCCCGCGTCGACGAAACCGGCGAACGCGTAGACGAGAACCGGGGGCTCCTCGAACTCGCCCTCCCGGTGGATGGTGAACAGCTCCTCCGGCGCACGCACCGCGTTGTCCTCCTCGACTCAGACGCTCAGGCAACACTGTGCCCTGACGTTGGTGTGAACGCTCCCGGGCGCCCCGTTGTTCCCCGTTCGCCCTCAGCGAAGCACTAGGCGGTGGCGTCCGATCCGCTCAGGCCCGTGGAGGACGGAGGGGTCTTCGCGGCCGCCTTCTTCGCGGCCGGGTTCTTCGCGGCCGGGTTCTTCGCGGCCGGCTTCTTCGCGGCCGGCTTCTTCGCGGCCGGCTTGTCCTTCGCAGGTCTGGCCGCCGCCTTGTCCTTGACCGGCTTCGCCTTCGTCTCCTTCTCCTTCTCCTTCTCCTTCTCCTCCAACGGGCGATCCTCGGGTGACTGGCTCTGCACTTCGTCAGCCGCCGACGGCACGGAGGCTGGCACGGCGGCGGGGGCCGGCACGGGGGCAGTGGGCCTGGCTGCATCGGTCCAGAGGCTCTCCTCGACACCTGCCGCTGGAGACGCGCGGCGCCGACGCCAAGCGAGCACTCCGACCGCGATTCCTGCCGCGGCCACCAGGAACACCAGTGCCTTCTTCATCCCTGCCTCCTTGTGTGCTGCGACGCTAACATCGATCGTGCCCGCCTGGCAGGGCTGCTCGGATCCTCCGGCGCTCAGCTGCGGCGCTCGCCCTTGAGGTAGGTGAGGAACTGCTCGGTGACCTGCGGACTGTCGAGGAACGCATCCCGCTGAGCGCTGCCCATCGACAGGGCGTACTCGCAGACTCGAGCCCAAGCGTGGCCGACCGCCTTCGTCAGGGCCGCCGCCACTGTGGCCGATATCGCCGAACCGGCCACGGCACCTCCCGGAACGAACTTCAGCAGGCTCGTGACGGCATAGCGCCCAGCCATAGTGGCTCCACCCGTCAGCACCACCGAGCCGGCGGTCGCCAGGGCTCGGGAACGGCTCGGCGGGAGGCCGTAGGCCGCCGTGATCCGGGCGATCATGGTGACCTGGTTGGGTACCAGCAGAGCCGCGTCAGCGAACGGAATCGGTGTTGCCCCTACGCCAGCGGCGACCACGACGGCCTGCTTGATGATCGCCGCCACGGCTTTTTTCTTGCGTCCGACATCCAGCACCTGGGCTGCGGTCAGAGCGGCCTCCGCCGCGGCAGGGATCACCTCGTATGTCACGTCGAGAAGTGACTGCAGTCCGTATACGGGGCTGCCCGAGAACGGATCAGTGAGCGCATTGGTCAACAGGACACGTCCGTGCGGGCTAATCGGCAGGTCGAGACCTTCGATGTACCGCGCGAACTCCAGCGCCTCGGGATGAACCTGCCCGTCCCGGTTCGGCACCTGGGTGAGCACCAGGATCACCGGCAGTCCCAGAGCCGCGAGAGCGCGGACGAACTGCTCCTGCCCCTGCTCGAAACGACGATCCGACCAACGCACGAGATACCAAGCCGCATGGATCTGCTCGTCGACCGCCTTGGCACGGTGCTGCTCGACCAAGGATCGCAGCCCGGCCACGATGGCGTCTCCGGCAGTTCCCGTCTCAAAGCCCTCGGAGTCGTAGAGCCCGAGGAAACCGTCCGGGTGGCGGTAGTACACGAGCCCCTTGGTCACCGGGCTCCCGACACCCGTACGTGCTACATCCCGCCCGAAAACCGCGTTCACGAGAGTGGACTTTCCGACTCCGGTCTTGCCGAATACCGCGAGGTTGAAGCACCCCAGGGCAGCGAAGGCCTCCGCGAGACGGTCCTCGAACATGCCCTCGATCTGGATGCGGGACAGATCCGGAGTCCCCGGAACGGCGGGCAGCGACTCGGGTGTCGGAGTGGTCACCCCCGACACGCTACGCGCGCCCGCACGGGTTGGACAAACATCCCCGCCACCGGGTTACCGTGATCAGGTGATTCAGCCGGGAGGGGGACGCGAGTATCGAGCCCGCCATCGACGCCGCCGTCGGGTGACCGCCGTGGTGGCGGGACTCACGGCGGTCGCCCTCGTGGCCGTGGCGCTGGCAGGCGCATGGACGGCGTTCACGGGAACCCCCCAGGGGCAGCGGCTCACCGGAGGCCCGATCGTCGTCCCGGCAGAGCTCCGGCCGGTCAACCTCGCGGCTGCCCAGCGATGCGAGGCGATTCCCGTCGAGATCTTCGCCGCACAGATCGCTGCCGAGAGTCACTGGGACGAGCGCGCGGTCTCGCCGGCGGGTGCTCGGGGGATCGCCCAGTTCATGCCCGAGGTCTGGAGGCAGTACGGCATCGATGCCGACGGTGACGGTTCGGCCGAGGTCTGGAACCCGGTCGATGCCATCCACTCCGCGGCCGAGCTCAACTGCATCAACCGCAAGCTGGTCCGAGACGTGCCTGGCAACCGGCTGCACAACACTCTCGCCGCCTACAACGCCGGTCACGGGAACGTGCAGAAGTACGGCGGCATACCGCCTTTTCCCGAGACCGAGGCCTACATCGAGCGCATCTTGAGGTACGCCGAGACGATCCGACTGACGGACCAGCCCGAGGACCCCGCCCCCCTCGCCGCCGAGCCGGTCACACCTGCGGAAGCAGTGGGTCCTGCTGGTCCTTCTCCTCGCGGATGATCGCGTCGCCAGGTGTCGAGAGGATCTGACGCAGCACCGCATCGGCTTGAGCGTCGCTGCCAGAGCTGACACCCCAGTTCTTGAACTCCCGCAGGAGCGCCTCTCGGGCACGCGCGACCTGCTCCGTCACGACTCGCTTCTGCGCCCACTCCAGTTCGCGCTCGCGCAGCGCGCGCTCGATCTCGAGCAACTGCCGCGCCGTGACGGGCAGGTCGTAGGCCACCGACACGAAGCGGGCGATGTCCTCGCGGTAGTCATGCCCACGACGGCCGAACGTTCCGGGCACGACCTCCATCGCATTGATGAGGTCGATGCCGGTGAGCACGAAACTCACGCCCGGGCGCCACTTCGTGGACTTGGGCACGCGAGGCGGACGCTCGTCCGGCGAACCCAGCCACCAGGGTCGACGAAGGAAGATGTTCGTGCCGAACTTGGGTATGGGGTCGTCGTAGTGGCTGATCAGGACGTGACGGATCCGGCTGCGCTGCTCGTCGGGAAGATTGAGGTAGTCGCCGAAGGCATCGACCTCGACCATCACGCCGTTCGGATCGATCTTCGACGGGTTCAGCCGCCATGCCTTGGCGAACTCCGTCGCCGAGGGCGTACCGAGGTAGATCGAGGAGTGCACGAAGTCGCGGTCCATGGCCTCAACCGTGCGTCGGCGGTATACGTCCTGCATGGTGAGCGCACCGAGACTCTCGCCGAAGAGCACGAAGCGGGGACGCCGCTCGGGCGCCATTCCACGCAGGTAGCCGGTGATCGCGTGCATGAGATCGCGATTCTGCTCGACCGCGAGCCCCGTGCGGGTGAGCGACATCGACGACGGCAGCATCGAATACTGCATAGTGGCGATCGCGCAGTCACCCAGAGTCATGTACTCGAGCGCTTCGGCGAGCACGTAGTTGATATACCCGGACCCCGTCGGGGAGGCGAGGCACAGCACCTTGCGGTCGAAGGCATTCGTGCGGATGAGCTCATCCATCAAGATGTCGACGCGATCCTCGACCTCAGCCGCAGTGTCGAGTCCTACGAAGACCCGGACCGGGTCAGCGACCGCAGGCTCGCCCATGACCGCGCTGATCTCCTCGCGGGACAACGTCATGTTCACGAAGCGACGCCCCTCGCGCGACAGGGTGTCGAAGGGAACCAGGCTCTCCGGGCTGCCCGAGACCATCGGCGACTGGGCCGGCGTCTCGTATGCCGGTTCGACGGCCGCGCCACCCTGCTCGACACGACGCACGGCGTACTCGTAGCCGGCGTAGATGACGCCCCCGAGGATGCCCAACGCCACCACGTGCCCGACCGGGTTGGAGACGGAGTCGTAGGAGGGCGCTACCCGCGAGATGCCCCGGGCGACGCCGTGGGCGACGACGCGCTCCCCCAGCTGCAGTCCGATGACCCCTGCGCCGACCCCCGTGGCGATGCCAATCGACGAGGCCGGCGACACGTTGGCGATGGTGGAGTCGCCCATCGCCGCAGCAGCGGTATGCGTGCGATGGATGTGCCATGCCGACAGCGCAACCCCGGCAGGCAGGGCCAGCGGAATCCGCGTGAGCCACCGACGAGAGGGGGATCCCTGCGTCAAGAGGTCATTTGCACCGATCACAGCCGACAGTGCCGCGCCCATGCCGGCCACCCGAGCGGTGCGGTTGGCGGCAACGCGCACCAGACCGCGACGCAGCCGCTCATCCTCGCGAGGTGGCAGGCTGCGTGACAGCGCCTCGGCCGCCACCCCGATGAGGGCATTCGTCCCCACCTGGAAAGCGAGACGGGCTGACCTTGACGCGGTGTCGGTGCGACCCCGTGTGATGAGGCGCCCGAGGGACTCGACCGCGCTCTCGGCCACCGTCACGGCCGACAGGGTCGTCGCCGCAATCACTCCGGTGGCGATGGCCTGGTCGAGGGTCTTGCGCGGCTGGAGCCCGGGCTCGAAGGAGGGTCCCACGGCAGCCGCGGCAGCGAACATGGCTACC
The DNA here is from genome assembly GCA_903934925.1 of uncultured bacterium. Classification (GTDB taxonomy): domain Bacteria; phylum Actinomycetota; class Actinomycetes; order S36-B12; family S36-B12; genus UBA10649. The sequence goes on from CAIZPS010000270.1 coordinate 51,248, forward strand.
CGCTCGGTGAGAGTGCGGTCCGGCCCGAAGGCACCGACCACCCGATCCAGGGCGCGCCATCCGCCATGCGCCCCCAAAGGGGCCGAGCCTGTGCTGGGTTCTGCCGACATGGGGGCATCCTGCCACGCCCGCTCACTCAGGCGCTGGCGTCCTCGACGACACTTGTAGGAGCCTCGGTGGTGGTGTCGACCTGACCCGACCCGCTGCCGAGCGCCGACTTCTTCAGCCACTCCGCCCAGGGGATGTTCCAGAGCCCCCCGGGACCATTCCACTCCTGAACCGTCGTGCCACCTGTGTTGGCGTACACGACGACGTCACCGGGAATCGTCTTCTGGTAGATCCACTGGGCGTCTTCCGCGCGCATGTTGGTGCAGCCGTGGGAGCCGTTGTAGATGCCGATCCGACCGTAGGCCCACGTCGCCGTGTGGATGAATTCACCCGTCGGGGTCAGCCTCGTGTTCCAGTCGGCCTCGAGCTCGTACTCCTCCTCCGGTCCCAGGCCCAGTGAGGTGCTGCGGTAGATCTTCACCGGCTCCTTGTCGGTGCTGATCACCTTGACCCCGTTGCGGGTTTCCCAGCCGGATTTGCCCAGGGACACCGGGAAGGTCGCAGCCCGCTGGCCATCGATGAAGACCCGCATGTTGACGCGCGCCCCGTCGACCTGGGCAATCAGCTTGCGATCCGTGCGAAACGTCCATGTCTGAGCAAGGTCGCGCTTGCCGACGAGGTACGTGCTGCCGGACCTTCCGAGCACCGCGCGATCCATCGTCGAGGTGACGAGGACGGTCGCGTGTCCGGGCCAGTACTCCTTGGGACGGAAGACCACCGTACGGTCACTGGTCCATCCCCATGCGCCGTCGACCTTGCGTACCTTGCCGTCCGCCAGCACGGCCGACACGCCCAGGTGAGTCTCGACGACTCTCTTGTCTGGGATGGGCCGCGTGAACGTGATCGCCGGGAGGGTTCCCACGCCGAGGCGGACCTTTGATCCGTCAACGCCCAGACTGTTGCTTGCCGCATTGAACGACGCCCCAACCCATGCTCGCGGCTTCGGCAGTGACGATGGCTTGTCGGGATCTGAGCCCATGGGAAGGGTCGGCACCCCGGCAGCGGGCTCGGTAACCACGCCAGCACCCAGGGCGTTCACGGCGCGCAGGGCGACCCGGTATTGCGTGCCGTTGCGGAGATTGGTGAGGACGCACTCTCCAGACGTGCCCGCGCAGGGCCACCAGACCGCGCCGCGATCGATGGAGGCCTCGTACGAGGTGATCGGAGATCCACCGTCGGAGGAGGGCGCTGAGTACGTCACCACCAGTTGCCCGCTGGCCAGGCCGCCGCGCACATTGAGGATGGTTGGAGCCCCCGGGGTCGAACCCGGTGTCACGTCCGACGAAGACGCAGACGAAGACGCAGATGAAGATGAAGACGACGGCGTGGGATCGGCAGCCCCGGCGGGCGCGAGCCCGGCCCCGAGTGTGGCGGCAGCCACGACCGCGCCTGCGCCGAGCAGGGCGATCAGGCGACGCGCGAGAAACCCCCGTGGGCTCGCGTCGGGAAGACCGGGAAGAGGACGCACCTTCGCATGGTAAGCGGCGACCCCGAACGCACCCAAACCGGACGCGCCCGAGGACCAGTCAGTGCCAGGACTCCAGCACCCGACCTCGATCCGATCACCAGGGGACGACCTGCCGGTCCTCCCAGAGCAGTCCCGTGGGCACGGGCTGCCCGTCCGGCCCGGTCGCGTGGCGGGTCGCCAGCCAGATGATCGTCTCCGCCCCTTCCTCGGCGGACCTGGGTGCATCCGGGCCACCCATGTCGGTGCGGCAGTGGTTGGGGCACATGGCGTCCACGAGAACGCCTCGCCTGCCTTGCAGCAACTCGGCCGCAAGGTTCTTCACGAGGGCGTTGAGTCCCGCCTTGCTCACCCGGTACGGAGCCAGCCCTCCCGACGTGCCCGGGCCGGAGAAGCGCCCCAGACACGCGGAGACCGCGATCACCCGACCCTGGCGCCGCTCCACCATCCCCGGGACGAAGGCCGAGATGGGCAGGAACGCTCCGTCGAGGTTCGTCCGAAGAACATCGCTCCACTCGACAGCGTCCGTACGCAGCGTCTTGGACGCACGTGAGCTCATGACCCCCGCGGACAGGACGAGGACATCGACGGCAGACAGCGGTCCCAGTCGCTGCACAAGAGATCCCACCTGGTCCGGATCGCCCACATCGCAGCCGAAGCCGACGGCGTCGATCCCCTCCTCGCAGAGCCCAGTCGCGGCAGTCACCGCTCGTTCCGGATCACGCCCGACGATCACGACCGTCGCCCCGCGGTGACCCAGATCACGTGCCGCAGCCAGGCCTATCCCGCGCGAGCCGCCCGTGACCAGAGCCACGCGTCCATCCATGTCATTCCCCACGTGAGGATCACTGCTGTGGACCATGGCGCCAGCATCCCTCCTGCGCAAAGGGCCCGCACCTCGTGGACGGACCGCCACTCGCGC
>CAIZPS010000271.1 GCA_903934925.1 uncultured bacterium
AGGTCCTGTCGCGGCGAAGCCTGGACCAGGCAATCTGGGCCAGCGATCGACCGGTGATCTCTGTGGAGGTCACCTGATCGGCCGCAGTGGACACCCCACCACCACCTCCTCGGCCGCTCGGCGCGCGGGCACGAGCCCGGACGCCCGGCAATCTACGCCCGAATGGCCGCATGTCTGCCGGAATCGGGAAATGCACCCTTGCTGCGCGCCGTCACCCCATCGTTACCATCGGGGAATGCGCCGATCAGCCTCCTGCGCCACCCGCCTCCTGGCGGTCACGATCGCGGTGCTGGCCGTCGTGACGACCACGGTTGCCGGCCCTGTGCCAGTGGCATCCGCCTCTCCGTGTCCGCCGGCCAGCGCGGGTGGGGAGTCGATCGCATGGATCACGGTGGGTGATGAACGGGTGCCGATCAAGCCGGTCACCCTCAGCCGCACGGGAGCCCTTGACCCGCCACCGTCCAACCGGGTCGCCGGAGTGTCGGTGCGGCACGCTCCGCTGGCGTCGCCGACCGGTACGAGCGTGGTGACGTGGCACATGCGCTACGGGCAGGGCTGCCCAGGTCGGCTGAACGATCTTGTCGACCTCCCGATCGGCTCGACCTTCAGCGTGGAGACCAAGGACGGATCGACCACGCGATACGCGATCACGGGTCGTGAGGTGGTACCTCGTGGGAGTCATCGGGCGGAGTGGTTCGACCAGCGAGGTCCTCGTCGGCTGTCGCTGTTCACCTGTGCGGGCCTGATGAACGGAAGGTTCACGAAGACCTTGGCGGTCTTCGCCGAACCGGTTCCCCTCGACCCCTTTCTTCCCGAGACCCCCACCCCGTCAGGACCGGTTCAGTAGCGTGCCCGCCATGGACGACGAGTCCCTGCACGGCGGCCAGCACATTGTCGACAGCGCGCGAGCAGCGGGCGTGACGTCCGTCTTCACGCTCTCCGGAGCGCACGTCTTCCCCGTGTACGACGCGGCCGTCGGCGGGAAGGTGCGTGTGGAGTCCACTCCCGACCGCAGGGTGGTCGAGCGCGAGGGTCCGCTGCGCCTCGTTGACACCCGGCATGAGCAGACCGCCGTGTTCACTGCTGAGGCGGTCGGACGCCTCACTCGCGCTCCGGGCTTCGCTGCGGTCACGGCCGGGCCGGGGGTGACGAACGCGGTGAGCGGAATCGCCACGGCCTGGTTCAACCGCACACCTCTCGTCGTCCTCGGCGGTCGCTCCCCGGACTCGCGGTGGGGGCAGGGCGCGCTCCAGGAGCTCGACCAGCCTCCGCTGCTGGCATCGATCACCAAGGACGCCTGGACGACGCATGATGTCGCGCAGATCCGAGGAGATGCCGACCGTGCCTTCCGTCTCGCCGCCTCGGTGAGGCGCGGCCCGGTGTTCTGGGACATCCCGATCGATGCCATCTACGGCTCTGCGCCCCGCGTGCACCTCGACGAGGTCGATGCGTCACGTGCTCCTGAGCCAGACCCCGACACGCTCGTCCGCGCGGCACACCTGTTCGACGCTGCGAAGCGTCCCCTGGTGGTCCTCGGCAGCGGGGTGTGGATGTCGGACGCGGTCGAGGCGGCGCGTCACCTGGTCTCCGGGCGTGGCGTTCCCGTCATCGCCAACGGCATGGGACGGGGAGTGATCCCCTCGTCCGATCCCCGCCTTGTCACGCGCGCGCGATCCGCGGCGTTCCGCGAGGCGGATCTGGTCCTCGTGGTCGGGGCACCCCTGGACTTCAGGCTCGGATACGGGGTCTTCGGGGATCCCGGCGCGCCGGTGGTCCACATCGTCGAGCATCCCGATGACGCCGTCCCCGCAGCGACCGTAGAGGTCGCAGTGGTCGGTGACCTGTCGGCGGCACTCGAGCACCTGGCCGATGGGCCGTCCGTGGATGACGCGTGGGCCACCCGACTGCACGATGCTGCACGCGCGGCAGTCGATGCCGACCGGGCCGACCTGGAGAGCACCTCCGATCCGATCCACCCGGCGCGGATCTACGGCGAGCTCCTGCCTCGACTCACCTCCGATGCGGTGGTGATCGGCGATGGCGGCGACTTCGTGTCGTTCGCGGGACGCTACATCGAGCCGGACCAGCCCGGACGCTGGCTTGATCCGGGCCCCTATGGCTGTCTGGGCACCGGCCCCGGCTTCGCCCTCGCGGCCGGGATCACCCATCCCGGAGCACCGCTGTTCCTGCTGATGGGTGACGGTGCCGCCGGATTCGCGATGTCGGACATCGACACCCTCGTGCGGCACCGGATTCCCGCCGTGATCGTCGTCGGCAACAACGCCGGATGGGCGCTGGAGAAGCACCCGATGCGATGGCTGTACGGGTACGACGTCATCGCGGACCTGCCGTCGACCCACTACGACGAGATCGCCATCGCGCTCGGGGGCGGTGGGGAGACCGTGAGCGATCCGGCGCAGATCGGCCCGGCCCTCGATCGTGCGATGGCGTCGGGCATGCCCTACCTGGTCAGA
>CAIZPS010000272.1 GCA_903934925.1 uncultured bacterium
TCCGAGGCGCCTCCATGGACGGCATCGCCCGCCGTGCTGGCACGGGGAAGTCCACGCTCTACCGTCGTTGGCCCAACGTACGCGCCCTCGCACTCGACGTCTTCATCATGACGATGGAGCAGAACCTTCCCGCCACAGACCTCTCGTCGGGCAGCCTCCGAACGGACTTGCTGACATCCATGACGAGCCTTTCCGAGGCACTGGCGGGTGATCTGGGGGTGGTGCTGCGCGAATTCATCTCCGAGGGAGCCCACGATCCGCTGCTCGTCGAGGAGTTCCAGGTGCGCTTCGGGCTGCCCAAGCAGGCCGAGCTCATCGCGATGCTGCAGCAGGCCATGGTGCGCGGTGACATTCCCCCCGGGCCGATCGATCCCTACGTGCTCGAGCTGCCGGCTGCCTTGGTCATGCACAGCATCGTCATGCGTGGATCGTGCCCGACCGCGGGTGAGCTGGCTCATATCGTCGATGCCATCGTGCTTCCCCTGCTTCAGCGTCCGGCGCCGAGCCGAGCATCCTGACGCCACCCCGTCAATCGTCACCCGCGTCGTCGAGGGCTTCCGCGTCGTCCCCGTCGCAGATCTGGTCGAGCATCTCGGCCTCGTCGCCGACTTCCTGGAGCACGTCTCGCACCACGGAGAAGGCCAGGCCCGGCGGATAGCCCCGACGCTGCAGCATTCCCACGAGCCGGCGCGTGCGGGCCTGAGTATCCAGCCGACTCAGCCCGCGAGCTTTGACACGAACCAACTCCGCCGCACGGGCACGCTCCGCCTCGACATCAATGACGCTTAGGGCCTCGTCCACGATCTCGACTGCGACGCCCTTGCGGCGCAGCTCCTGGCCGAGCACTGAGCGGGCCGAGCCTCGCGACCGATGCCGAGACTCAACCCACATGCGCGAGTAGACGGTGTCATCGATCAGTCCGACCTCGACGAAGCGGTCGAGGACGCGGTCAGCGACGTCTTCCGGAATCCCACGCGCGAGCAGGTCCCCGCGCAGCTCCGAACGCGTGCGAGGAGCCGCCGTCAGTCGCCTGAGCAGGATCGTCCGAGCCACGTGCTCAAGATCCGCTTCCGGCTGCAGATCTGCGGACGAGCCCGGGGTGGGCCGCTGCTTCACGGTCTCAGTCGATGGGCGCAGGTGCCGCCGGCTCGACGTCGGCGGGAGCGTCGACCTGCGCGCCGATCCCGAGCGATTCCTTGATCCGCTTCTCGATCTCGTTCGCAAGATCGGGGTTGTCCTTGAGGAAGGTGCGGGAGTTCTCCTTGCCCTGCCCGAGCTGGTCGCCCTCATAGGTGTACCAGGCCCCGGACTTGCGGACGATCCCGGCATCGACACCGATGTCGATGAGCGAACCCTCACGGGAGATGCCCTCGCCGTAGAGGATGTCGAACTCCGCCTGCTTGAACGGCGGCGCGACCTTGTTCTTGACAACCTTGATCCGCGTGCGGTTGCCCACGGCCTCGGTGCCGCCCTTCAGCGTCTCGATGCGGCGCACGTCGAGGCGGACGGACGAGTAGAACTTCAGCGCCTTGCCGCCCGTGGTCGTCTCCGGAGAGCCGAACATGACGCCGATCTTCTCGCGCAGCTGATTGATGAAGATGGCGGTCGTGTTGGTGTTCGAGAGGGCCCCCGCCATCTTTCGCAGGGCTTGGCTCATCAGCCGTGCCTGCAGACCGACGTGGGAGTCGCCCATCTCGCCCTCGATCTCGGCGCGGGGCACAAGGGCCGCAACCGAGTCGATCACGATGAGATCGATAGCCCCCGATCGGACGAGGGTGTCGGCGATCTCCAGCGCCTGCTCGCCGGTGTCGGGCTGCGACACGTACAGGTTGTCCAGATCGACGCCCAGGCGACTGGCGTAGTCCGGATCGAGCGCGTGCTCGGCGTCGATGAAGGCGGCCAGCCCTCCCTGCGCCTGCACGTTGGCGATGGCATGCAGGGCGACGGTCGTCTTGCCCGAGGACTCCGGGCCGTAGATCTCCACGATGCGCCCCCGAGGAAGGCCGCCGATGCCGAGCGCGATGTCGAGGGCAATCGATCCGGTCGGAATGACGTCGATGGGCGCGCGCCCCTCTTCGCCGAGCCGCATGACCGAGCCCTTGCCGAACTGGCGTTCGATCTGGGCTAGGGCGGCGTCGAGAGCCTTCTCGCGGTCCTGGGCGGCGGTGGCCATGGCGTTCTCCTGTCGTAGGTGGATATCTCGCGGGTGCGACACGTGGCACGCTAAGTCACGGGTCTGACATCCTCAGTCCGCTCTGACGGCCAGGGGACGACCGTCAGGGTGGACCTACATCGGGGAAACTACATCGAACGCGTGTTCGAATGACCGCGACACGCCGGAGACACGAGCAGCACGACCAGGGCTGCGAGCGGGACCAGGGCGGCCGCGCAGAGCCAGCCGTAGGACGCCATCAGCACGATGATTCCCGCCGCGGCCCCCCCGAGGGCGCCTGCGGCATTCATGACCAGATCGGACAGACCCTGGACGGCGGGCCGCTCAGTGGCGTCGACCTCGTCCGTCACGAGAGTCGACCCCGCGATCAGAGTGCACGACCACCCCAGCCCCAGGAGGAACAGGCCGATGGCAAGGGCCACGACATTGCTGCCCTCAGCGAGCCCCGAGACGATGCAGGCCACCGCGAGGATGCCGACTCCCCCCGCGATGACCTGAACTCGACCCAGACGGTCGACCGCCCAGCCGACCACAGGAGACAGGGCGTACATCCCCGCCACGTGGACGCTGATCACCAGTCCGATCACCTGAAGCGTGACGTCGACGTGCGCCATGTGCACCGGCGTCATGACCATGACCATCACCATGACCACGTGCCCGATCGCGATCGCCGCGATGCCCAGCACTGCTCGCGGACGGGACCTCAGGTGGACAAGGCCGTCTCGCAGTCGAGGCTGACGCACACTCTCGCCGGCATCGGCTCGGAGTCTGAGCGAGAGGCGATACGGGTCTGGGCGAAGAAACACCACGAGGACGATTGCGGTGGCCACCAGACACACACCGGCGACGACGTATGGCCCGGCGAGTTGCGGCAGCCCCAGAGCCAAGCCGAGATGACCCGAGACACTCAGCAGATTCGGTCCGAGGACGGCGCCGACCGTGCCCGCCCACACCACCCACGACAACGAGACCGCACGGTGCTCCTCGGCCGCAAGATCCGTTGCTGCGTATCGCGCCTGGTACGTCGATGCTGACGCAACTCCGACGAAGAAGGCACCGACAAGCACCACCGGCAGGCTGCGCACCACCGCACCGACCACGACGATGACAGCCCCCATCGCGCCGAGTCCATAGCCCGTGGCGAGGGCCGCCCGCCGGCCCCGACCAAGAGCGATGCGTGCGAGTGGAAGGGCCAGCACCGCTGCTCCGAGGACTCCGCTCGTCTGAGCCAGGCCCGCTGCCGCAGCTGAGCCGGACACCGACTCTGCGATGAGAGATCCGGCAGCGACGGACCCGGCGACCGCCACGCCGCCCAGTACGGAGCCGGTAGACAGCACCGCCACCGTGCGCTTCTGGATGGAGCGCACCTGCGGACTCAATAGCTCCGGCGTCGACACCGTCACGTCGTGAGGCCCTCGCCGGATCTACCGTGCACCAGGCGCGTCGTCAGGGCTTCGCGCACCGCATCGTCATCCCGGGGCAGCCCCACCGAGGCCAGACTTCGGATCAACTCGTCCGGGTCGCGTGACCAAACGTCGTAGTCGAGGAGCGCGACTCGATCCTCTCCGAGCACCTGGGAGAGATCGGTCGTCGCGCGAATGAGGCGATCGCGGGACTCCCGGAGCACCGCCGCTGGATCGCCGTGATCTGGCCACCATCCACTGCGAGCGGCATCCTCAGGCGATCGGACGTTGATCAGGTAGGCAAGGCCCGGCAGCAATGCGTCGAGGAAGAGCAGGTACTCCAGGAGGAGGTCGTAGTCGGCGAAGTGGCCCGGCTCGTATCGGACCTCCTTGAAGCCCACCCACCGCGTTCCACGGGGTGGGCGGAGCAGATGCTCCACGACGTGCTCGCGCAGCCCGAGTAGGACGCCCTCGGGATCCAGCCGCGCGGATCCGAACCAGGGGTGACCCGGCTTGCCAGCGTGGTGGCGATCGGCAGTCTCGGCGACGGCCTGGCTGTAGTCATGCAGTCCGCGTAGTGCCCCGTAGTTCTCCCCTCGCACCACGACTCCTGGCAGGGCGTTCAACGCCGCCTGCAGGGCGGTGCTGCCTGTGCGTCCGTAGGTGACCACGGTGACGAAGCGCAGATCCCTCTCGTTCGGTCTCACGTGAGTGTCCCCGGCACGTCGACGGTGGCGCAGACCGCGCGCCAGACCTCTTTGGTCTCGATGCCGGCGGCGATCGCCTGGTCGACCGTGCAGCCCAAGGACGGAAGTACGACGTCGTGAGCCCACGACCGGGCGTACGTGGCACCGAACACCTCGGTCATCCGCTCCCAGAAGTCTGTCAGCCGCACAGCGGCAGTCTGCCCCATCCAGCGCAACGAGTGGGAGACCACCGCCCAGAGGGCCGCCCATGAGGGCAGCCGAGCAGATGATTCGTCGGAGGTGCTAGACCGACGACAGCTCGCGAGGGGCGGATTCGGCCTCGGCGACATGCGTGCTCACCGACGCGAGGACATCGGACAAGGAGACCTCGAGGGCTTCGCAGATCGCCGCGAGGAGCTCGCTGGACGCCTCCTTCTGCCCCCGCTCAACTTCGGAGAGGTAGCCCAAGGACACCGCCGCAGCCCCGGAGACGTCACGCAGGGTCCGCCCCTGGTCCTGGCGACGGCGACGCAGCTCGTCACCGATGACCTGACGCAGGACGATCATGCTTCCTCCCTCCGCCTCACCTCTGTGTGGGTAGGTTACCCCGGCCACCGTGGGCCCGCGCGATGGCTCGACTCCTACGAGAACAGGCGCATGGGGCGTCCTATTCCCGAGTGGGCCCCAGTGCGCGGACGATCAGCGCCATCGCGGCCTGCACCGTGCCGGCACGGACCGATTCCCGGTCTCCCTTGAGATTCAGATGCTCACTCACGGAACCCTCCGGCGTCGATACGGCGATCCACACCGAACCCACGGGCTCTCCCGCATGCGGCTCCGGCCCGGCGACTCCAGTGGTGGCCACGCCCACGTCAGCGCGCAATCGGCGGCGCACTCCCGAGGCCATGGCCTCGGCCACGGCGCGACTGACCACACCCGCCGCCGCATCCCGCGACGGGACGTGAAGCAGGTCCACCTTCACATCGGCCTGGTAGGCGACGACTCCCCCACGCAGTACGTCTGAGCACCCCGGCACGTCAGCGACAGCCGCTGCCACTCGACCAGCGGTCAGGGATTCGGCCGTGGCCAGAGTCCAGCCACGGGCACGGAGCACCGCCACGGCACACTCCGCGTCACTCATCCGGCTCCCCCATGGGCAAGTGCACGGCGTCGCAAACCCCAGGCTCTGACGGCGTAGTCGACTCCAGTGGCGACAGTCAGCACAACGGCCACGCCCATCACTACGCCGCGCAGCGAGTCCCACCACTGCCATGGGACGTCCGCGAGGTACATGGCGATGGCCACAGTCTGGACGAGTGTCTTCGCCTTGCCTCCCCGGCTCGCGGGGATGACCCCGTGGCGGATCACCCAGAAGCGAAGCAACGTCACGCCCACCTCGCGTACGAGGATCACAGCGGTGACCCACCATGCGAGCTCGCCCAGAAGGGATAGCCCCACGAGCGCAACGCCGGTCAGGGCCTTGTCGGCGATGGGATCGGCGACCTTGCCGAAGGTGGTGATCAGGCCGTAACGCCGCGCGATCGCGCCGTCAGCGACATCGGTCAAGGATGCGAGGACGAAGACCAGGGCAGCGGCGTCACGCGCGAAGCCGTTCGTGCCGCTGTCGATCCAGAGCAGCCAGGCGATCAGGGGAACACACAGGATCCGCACGGCCGTCAGGGCATTGGGCAGGTTTGCGACCCGCACCGTCATGGGTTCCGCACCGACTGGCTCGCGAGCATCGGGCTTCATTCAGGCTCCGCGAGATGCTCCGCCAGGAGATCCACGCCGTCGGTGTCGACCACGACTGCCGACACCACCTCGCCGACACGAACGCCGGGCGGCAGGAGGCCGATGCTCGTGGTGCCGTCATCGGGACCCTGATGCTCCGCACGTCCCACCGCCGTAGGTGCCTCGTCGCCCTCAAGGGACTCGACAAGCACCCGCACAACCTCGCCGATTCGCTCCTCCGCGCGCTGCGACATCAGTTCCTCGACGAGAGCAGTCACATGCTCGACCCGTGAAGCGATTACGGCTTCGGGCACCTTGTTCGGCAGTGACAGCGCCTCGGTGCCATCCTCGTCGCTGTAGCCGAAGACGCCCACAGCATCGAGACGTGCCTGCTCCAGGAACGCCACGAGATCGTCGAATTCCTCCTCCGTCTCCCCGGGGAATCCGACGATGACGTTGCTGCGGATCCCCGCCGCCGGAGCCAGTCGGCGGATCTGGTCGATGAGGTCGAGGAAGTCCGAGCGGCCGCCGAACCGCCGCATGCGACGCAACACAGTCGGACTCGCGTGCTGGAAGGACAGATCGAAGTAGGACGCGACTGCGGGCTCCCGAGCGATGACCTCGAGAAGGCCGGGCCGCACCTCGGCAGGCTGGAGATACGCCACCCGCACTCGCTCTATCCCCGTGCTCTCGACCTCGCGCAGGAGCCCCTCGAGCAGTCGCAGGTCACCGAGGTCCTTGCCGTAGGACGTCGAATTCTCACTGACGAGCACCACTTCGCCGACTCCCTCACCAGAGAGCCAGCGCATCTCGGCGAGGACATCCTCGGCCGGCCGCGAGAGGAAGGAGCCGCGGAAGGACGGAATCGCGCAGAAGGTGCAGCGGCGATCGCACCCGGACGCGAGCTTCACCGGAGCCACTGGGCTGCCGTCGAGTCGACGGCGCAGCACTGGTGGGGTCCAGCCCCGTGCCTGGGTTGATCCCTCGCCGGGAGGCTCTGCAGGCGAGACACGAATGGAGTGCCCCGGTACCGTGCCCGCAGCGGAAGGCCGCTCAGTCGGCGTGATGGGGAGCAGGTGCCGACGATCACGTGGAGTGTGTGCGGTTGGCGCGTCCCCCGCCACGATCTGCCGCAGTCGTGCACCGATGTCCGCGTAATCGTCAAAACCCAGGACCGCATCCGCCTCGGGCAGACTTTCGGCGAGTTCGCGTCCGTAGCGCTCTGCCAGGCACCCCACCGCCACCACTGCTGCGGGTCCGTGCGCCTCCCCCTTCAGGTCGGCCACCGCCAGGATGGTGTCGATCGAGTCCTTCTTCGCGACTTCCACGAAGCCGCACGTGTTGACGAGCACCGCGTCAGCAGAAGCCGGATCATCGACCAGTTGCCAGCCCGCGACTGCCAGTCGGCCGGCGAGCTCCTCGGAGTCGACCTCATTGCGGGCGCAGCCGAGGGTCACCACGGCGACGCGCTGAGGCTCATCGTCAGGGGCGGGCACGTAGGCAGCCTACGGAGTGGACCCCGACCGCCGACAGACAGCACCGTGGGGACGGATCAGCCTCCAGCGTCGAAGCTCTCCACCACGTCCTCGGGGTCCAGTCCCACGACGGTCGCGATCGAGCGCAACTGCCCGCGGGCGTAGACGTCGCCGCCGCAATGGCTGAAATCGTCCGCCTCCATGGCCGCGAGGATTGAGGAGCGGATCTTGGTGGCCTCAGCGACATCGTCGAGAGAGAGCCCCGCAGACTCCCGGGCCTGCTGGATCATGGAGCCGGTGGACATGGCGCTCCGATCCTCGAGAACAACGATTCCCGAATAGTAGGCCCATCCACATCGACCCGCCCTGCCAATCGACCACTTGGAGGCTACCCCTCGCCACCCCGGATGGTGAGGATCAGCCCGGGAAGGTCATCGGGCTTGACCAGCACCTCGCGGGCCTTGCTTCCCTCACTGGGCCCCACCACACCGCGGCTCTCCATGAGATCCATGAGCCGACCGGCCTTGGCGAATCCGACGCGGAGCTTGCGCTGGAGCATCGAGGTCGAGCCGAACTGGGTGGACACGACGAGTTCGACCGCCTGGAGCAGAACATCGAGGTCGTCGCCGATCTCCTCGTCTATCTCGCGGTTGCTCGCGGGGGCAGCCGTCACCTCCTCCAGGTAGTCAGCATCACCCTGCTGCTTGCAGTGCTGGACAACGGAAGCGATCTCCGCCTCCGACACATAGGCACCCTGGATCCGCACCGGCTTGTTTGCCCCCATGGGCAGAAAGAGTGCGTCGCCCTGCCCCACGAGCTTCTCCGCTCCCGGCTGGTCGAGGATGACGCGACTGTCGGCGAGACTGGACGTCGCGAAGGCGAGCCGGCTCGGCACATTGGCCTTGATCAGGCCAGTGACGACATCGACGCTCGGTCGCTGGGTCGCAAGGACCAGATGGATTCCTGCCGCGCGAGCAAGCTGGGTGATGCGGACGATCGCGTCCTCAACGTCGCGGGGCGCCACCATCATCAGGTCAGCAAGCTCGTCCACGATGACGAGAAGGTAGGGGTAGGGCTCGATCTGCCGCTCGCTTCCAAGCAGCGGCTTCACCTTTCCTGCGCGCACGGCCTTGTTGAACTCGTCGATGTGTCGATAGCCGAAGTGGGCAAGGTCGTCGTAACGGCGATCCATCTCCTTGACCACCCACTGCAGCGCATCGGCAGCCTTCTTGGGGTTCGTGATGATCGGCGTAATGAGATGAGGTACTCCCTCGTATGCCGACAGTTCGACCCGCTTGGGGTCCACAAGGATCATCCGCACCTCATCGGGCGTGGCCCGCATGAGGACCGATGTGATCAGGCTGTTGATGCAGCTCGACTTGCCCGCTCCTGTGGCGCCGGCCACCAGAACATGGGGCATCCGTGCCAGATTCGCGATGACGAAGCCGCCCTCAACATCCTTGCCCAGTGCTACCGACATCGGATGAAGATCGCTCGTCGCCGTGCTGCTGCGCAGGACATCGCCCAGCGCCACGAGCTCCCGGTCGGCGTTGGGGATCTCCACGCCGATGGCCTTCTTGCCCGGGATGGGACTGAGGATACGCACATCGGCGCTGGCCACGGCGTACGCGATGTTCTTGGACAGCGCCGTCACCCGTTCGACCTTGACACTCGGTCCGAGTTCGATCTCGTACCGGGTCACAGTCGGACCGCGCATGAAGCCGGTGACCTCCGCATCGATGCCGAACTGCTCAAGCACCTCCGTCAATGCCGCGACAACCTGATCATTCGATCGAGTCGCCTTGCGGTGGGCGGGTCCGGCCTTCAGGGTGTCCTTCTTCGGCAGGACGTACGACCCGCGCCTGGGGATGGTGAGTTGCACCGCCGGAGCCTTGACTGCTTTGCCTGCGCCGACAACGACGGTGTCCTGACGCGCGGAATGCGTTGTGGGCTCGGACTCGGCCACGTCTCGCGCGGTGACCCCCGACATCAGAACTGCTGCGGGGCGCTCTTCGTCCTCGAGGATGACAGTTCGATGCTCGGGGATCTCAGCGGGTTCTTCCTCCTCACCCGCATCCACTCCGAATGACGCGACACCGAACGAGGAACCTGGTTCGTCGTCACCCCCGCGGGCCTCCTCCTCGGTGCAGTCCGCCGGCCCACCACCGGAGGTCGCCTCCTGCTGGGGCTCGCGACGCTTGCCACGATGCAGGAGGCGACCCATCCACCGGAGGGACGTGACGATGCATTGCCGCACCGTCGAGACGGGAGTGGCTGTCAGGACCATGAGCCCAAAGGCCATGAGGATCGTCAGGGCGACTCCCGTCACGATCGAGCCGATAGCGGCCACGATCGGGGCGGTGACGATCCAGCCGATGACTCCACCACCGGATGCCATCGCGTCCGCGCCATCGCTGGGTGTCGCAGCGCCCATGATCAGGTGCCAGATGCCTATTCCACCGACCAGCACAGCGGCGGCCCCGATCACCAGCCGACCGGTCGTCGCGTTCTCGTCGGGATGACGCAGGAAGCGCCAGGCGAGGGCGAGGAACACCAGCGGCAGGAGCCATGCGAGGGCTCCGATGAACGCCGTCGCGACCATATCCGCCCAGGCGAGGAACCAGCCGTCTACTCCGAACCAGGTAGCCGCCATGAGGGCAGCAGCCACCACGATGAGGGTGAGGCCAAGGCCATCACGCCGATGCTCGGGGTCGAGTTCCCGGGCTCCGCGGCCGAAGGCCCGAGAGGCTGAGCCGATCAGGTGAGCGACGGTCAGCCACGTCGCCCGCACCCCGCGCCCGACGGCCGAGAGCGCTCGCACGAGCGGCCCGGGACCGCCGCTGCGCCGCGCTGGTGCGGGGCGCCGGGCTGGGGCTCGGCCCGCCCCTCCCGAGGCAGATCGCCGTGGGCGGGAGGACCCGGTACTGCGCGAAGGACGCGTGGGGGAAGACGTGGGGGAAGACGTGCGGGAAGCCATGAGGGGACCATAGCGGGAATCTCCCACCAGTCACGGTAGTCACACGCGCCACACCGGACCCGCCGTCTCCGGAGCCTGGACTGCTGCTGGCCTGACCCATCGCCCGAGCCGCAGATTCGATCCGCTTCCCGGGTGAAATCAGCAAAAAGTGGGCGGAATGTCCTTTTCCACGCTGATTTCATCCGGGAAGCGGATCACATCTGCGAAGGGTTCAGGCCTCGACAACGACGGGGATGATCATGGGGCGGCGCCGATGGGTGGAATTCACCCACTTGCCCACCACCCGTCGGATGCGCTGCTGCAGCTCATGGGTCTCGTCTGCGCCATCGGACAACGCCTGCTCGACCGCCCGCGCCACCTGCTCCGTGAGCGCCCCGGCGATCTCGTCGTCCGGTCCGAAGCCTCGCGCGTGGATCTCCGGACCCGCCACGATCACCCCGTCGACGATGTCGACGGCGACGAACACTGAGATGAAGCCCTCTTCCCCGAGCACCCGTCGATCCTTGAGCGAGGTCTCGGTGACGTCTCCGACGCTGGATCCGTCGACGTACACGAACCCGACCGGCAGGTAGCCCGCCACGGACAGCACGCCGTCTGCAAGATCCATGACCGTCCCGTCCTCGGCCAGGGTGATGCGCTCCGACGCGATCCCGACTCCTTCCGCAAGGGCGGCGTTTGCCCGCATGTGTCGCCACTCCCCGTGAATCGGGAGCACATTCCTGGGCTTGACGATGTTGTAGACGTACTGGAGCTCCCCCGCCGCCGCGTGACCGGACACGTGCACGAGGGCGTTGCCCTTGTGCACCACATGAGCGCCCAACTTGGCCAGCCCGTTGATGACACGGAAGACCGCATTCTCGTTACCGGGGATGAGCGATGACGCCAGTACGACAGTGTCACTCGGACCGACATTGATGGGATGGTCTCGATTCGCAATCCGCGAGAGAACCGCCATGGGCTCACCCTGTGATCCCGTGCAGATGAGCACGGCTTCGTCATCCGGGAGATCGGGAAGGTCATCCGACGCCACCAGCATCCCTCCCGGGATCTGCAGATAGCCGAGATCGCGTGCAATCCCCATGTTGCGCACCATGGATCGCCCCACGAAGGCCACCTTCCGGCCGTGAAGGGCAGCCATGTCGATCACCTGCTGAATGCGATGCACATGCGAGGCGAAGGACGCCACGATGATTCGACCCTCCGCACGGAGGAAGACAGCGTCCAGCACGGGCACGATGTCACGCTCACTGCTGACGAAGCCTGGTACCTCCGCATTCGTGCTGTCGATCATCAGCAGATCGACGCCTTCATCTCCCAGACGGGCGAAACTGTTGAGATCGGTTATCCGTCCGTCGAGCGGGAGCTGGTCCATCTTGAAGTCACCGGTGTGGAGCACCGTTCCGGCAGGCGTGCGGATCGCAAGAGCCATCGCATCAGGAATCGAGTGATTCACGGCCAGGAACTCCACATCGAACGGGCCGAGCGTCACTCGCTCTCGATCGGAGGCTGCCGTCAGATGCGGGGTGATCCGATGCTCGCGCATCTTCGCCTCGACAAAGGCCAGCGTGAGCCGGGAGCCAAGTACCGGAATGTCCGGCCGATGCCGCAGCAGGTATGGAAGGGCCCCGATGTGATCCTCGTGGCCGTGGGTCAGGACAACCGCCTCGACGTCCTGCCAACGATCCGCGATCGGGCCGAAGTCCGGCAGGATCAGGTCGACGCCTGGCTGGTTGTCCTCCGGGAACAGGACACCGCAGTCCACGATGAGCAGGCGGCCTCCGAACTCGAAGACCGTCATGTTGCGACCGATCTCGCCGAGCCCGCCGAGCGCTACGACGCGCAGGGCACCGGACTCCAGCGCCGGTGGCGGCGGCAGCTTCACATGGCTCACGACGGCTCCGATCAGTCTGCGAAGCCGGGCACGCCGCCTGCAGCGAGATCCGATCGGAGGATCTCGCGCTGCTCGGGCGTCGCGTCGACAAGGGGCAAGCGAACAGGTCCGGCCGGCAAACCCTGCATGGCCAGCGCGGCCTTAGTCAGGATCACGCCCTGCGTCCGGAAGCAGCCGGTGTAGACAGACAGCAGTGAGCGGTTGATCGCGGCCGCCTCGGCACCATTGCCCGCCGAGAGCGCTTCGGCCATTCCCTTCAGGCGGTCTCCAACCAGATGGCCTACGACAGAGATCATCCCCACTGCGCCCACCGAGAGAAGCGGCAGGTTCAGGATGTCATCCCCCGAGTACCACGCCAATCCCGTCGTTGCCATTCCCCACTGAGCGAACTCGAGGTCACCTTTGGCGTCCTTGTTCGCCACGATGCGCGGGTGCTCGGCCAGTCGCTTGAGGGTGTCGAGTTCGATTGCCGTGCCCGTGCGCTTCGGGATGTCGTACGTGATCATCGGCAGATCCGTGGCATCGGCCACCGCCATGAAGTGGCGGACGAGACCCTCCTGCGGCGGACGGTTGTAGTACGGCGTGACGGCCATGACGCCATGAGCACCCGCCCGGGCGGCAGCTCGAGCCGCGTCGACCGAGTGACGGGTGTCGTTCGTGCCCACGCCCGCGATGATCGTGGCGCGATCTCCCACTTCCGCGATCACCGCGGACAGAACCGCGAGATCCTCGGCGTCCGTCTTGGTGGCGGACTCACCTGTGGTGCCGTTGACCACGAGGCCGTCGTGGCCCAGGCCGTCGACGAGGTGCGAGGCCAGCCGTCGGGTGCCGTCCAGGTCGAGGGATCCATCCGGGAGGAATGGGGTGACCATGGCGGTCAGGAGCACGCCGAAGGGGCGGGACGGGTCAGCGGGGCCTGGCATGCCGCCAAGGCTATCGGTAGCCCCTACGGCGCGACCCTGCCGTTGGCGACGAACGCTGCATGGGTCAGGGGCATCAGCCGCGCCCACTCCTCCTCGTAGCGCTCCGCCACCATCTCGATCTCCCTTTGCGGGTAGGACGGGAAGTGCGATCCCTCGGCCTTGCGGCGCAGAGAGAGGAAGTTCATGAGCGAGCGAGCATTCAGGGTCACGTACGCACTGGAGTAGATCGACACCGGGAGGACCATGCGGGCGACCTCCCGCGCGATTCCCGCCTCAAGCATGCGCTGGTAGGCACGGTAGGCCTCCATGCAGGTCGTGCGCATCTGCTGCTCGATCAGGTCGTACTGAGCCTCATCGCCGGGTAGAAACTCGTAAGCCCCAGTCTTGCCCACCTGCACGACGGCCCGCTCGCGTGCTGGCACGTAGAACACCGGCTCAAGCTCGCGATACCGGCCTGACTCCTCGTTGTAGCTGGCGATGCGGTGACGCATGTGCTCGCGCCAGACGAATATCGGCGACTGAACGAAGAACGTCAACGAGTTGTGCTCGAACGGACTCCCGTGCCTCTCGCGCATCAAGTAGTTGATCAGCCCTCGTGACCGCTCGGCATCGGCATCGACATCGTCAAGGGACTGCTCCCCAGCAGTCGACACCCGAGCGGCAAAGACGACATCGGCGTCTGAGGCGCTTCCGCGCACAAGCTCGACGGTGATGTCGCTGCGGAACCTGACTGATGCGGCGAGGTCTGATTCGGTCACCCGCGCACTCTATCCACGACGGGCGGAAGGACACGGACCTCCGGGGGGACCAGAATGGGGGGGTGAACCCACCCGTCGGTCCGGACTCCGTGGCTTCTCGCGGCACGCCGGACACTGTCCGGATCGCGACCATGGCCGACATGGACCGCATCGGCGAGATAAACACGGACTCCTGGCGCGAACGCCTCGGTGGCATCCTGCCGACCGCCGTTCTCGACAGCCTGCACCCCTCGGATCTCGCCCTGGTGTGGGCGGGTGGGCTCATCAATCCACCCACCCCTGCGCATCGCATACTGGTGGCTGTCGCGTCTGGCGATATCGCCGGCTACGCCGCCATAGGCCCGTCCGCTGATCCGGATGCCGATCCCCTGACCGGCGAGCTGCTGGCTCTTGAAGTCGACCCACGGCATCAGCGCCGAGGCCACGGGTCACGACTGATGGCTGCGGCTGTCGATGCCGGACGCGCCTTGGGGAACCACAGCATGACTGCCTGGTGCGCGGTGCAGGACGAGGTCAGGCGGGCCTTCCTGCAGAGCGCGGGATGGGCACCCGACGCTGCCGTACGCGACCTCGCGGTAGCCGATCCGCACGCGCCGGATCGGACACTGCGTGAGGTTCGGCTCACCACCGACATTCGTTGATCCCGAGCACAGGAAAGCCGGCGAGTCCCCCGCCCTCGCCGGCACCGCTCATCTTGTTGCACTGGTACGCCCCTGAGCGAGATCCAGTCGTCCCCCCGAGGGGGGACACCCCTGATATGTCCGGGTCAGGACCTGCTCTCGTGGGCTTTGAGCAACCCGTCACGACTGGCCTGGGCGTAGAGCTCGGTACGCGTTCGCGCCGGTCGACCCACCCTCTGGTACTTGGCCCGCACGCGGTCGAGGTACTCCTTCACCGTGTGGGGAGAGACATCCATGCGACGCGCGACGGCCGCGATCTTCAAGCCGGATGCGTAGAGCTGAAGCGCATCGAGCTCACGCGGACTGAGGTCGGGCACTTCGGAACCTGACGCGAGAATGCTGGCGAGGTCCACGGACAGGTGCATCTCGTCCGCGGCAACCGACAGCAGAGCAGCTTCCAGCTCCTCGAACGAGACACGCTTCGGGACGAAGCCCAGCGCCCCTGCCGCCAGACCCGAGCGCACCGCAACCGGGTCGTCATAGGCACTCATCAGCAGCGTTGCAACGCCCGCGGAGATCAGGTCGCGACAGTTCGCCGCTACGTCCGGCGCACCTGGGCCGAGTTCGACATCAAGCAGGGCGATATCCAGATCGAAGGTCAGCGCCTCGACCAGCGAACCACCGGCATAGGCGACGTCATAGGTGCTATTCCCGCGTGAGTGGATCAGCTCGCGGAGGCCCTCGCGCACGAGTTCGTGATCATCGATGATGGCCAACCGCATTGTGCTCCACCCCCCTAAATCGGACGTCAGTCTCCCACAGCCAGATCTCCCCAGCTTCGTCATCCGAGTCGATGAGCTGAGCGCGAACGGTGCCATCCATGGATTCCATGTCCAGCCGTGCGCCCATGGGGACAATCAGACGAAGCACCCGACCATCCCCTCCAACGCGCAGAGTCAGGCGCGCAGTGCTCCCCACCACCCGCCCGTCAATGATGGTCGTGGCACAGGCATTCTCCATGGCCCGGGTGAACCAGATCGCTGCCGATGCATCGAGATCGAGGTCGGCAGGCATCTCGCGCGAGACTTCGAGATCGAGAAGAGCGCGACGTGCATGGGCAGTCATCGCGAGTGCCGCTGCCAATGACTGCACGGGTCCATCAGCAGGATCTGTGCGCATGACGTTTCGAATGAACCGCTCCTCGCGCCCGGCTTCCGCA
>CAIZPS010000273.1 GCA_903934925.1 uncultured bacterium
GATCACGTGCCCGGGGCGGGATGCTTGGGGCATGAGAATCGCCGTCACCGGGGCCTCCGGGCTCATCGGTTCCACCCTCGTCCCCCACCTGCGCGCCTCCGGGCACGAGGTCGTGCGCCTCGTGCGGCGGCCCGCGACTGCGGCTGATGAGATCACCTGGGACCCGAAGGCCGGAACGGTCGACCTCGATCGGCTGGCGGGCACCGAGGGCGTGGTCCACCTCGCCGGAGCCGGCGTCGGCGACCACCGATGGACCGACGCCTACAAGCGGGAGATCCTCGATAGCCGCGTCGACGGCACCCACACCATCGTCCGCGCGATCACCGCGCTCGATCCCAAGCCCCGCGTGCTGGTTTCCGCCTCGGCCATCGGCTGGTACGGCGACACCGGCGACCGCAAGGTCGACGAGGCCGCACCTGCCGGCACCGGCTTCCTCGCCGACGTCGTGCGCGCCTGGGAGGCCGCCGCGGCCCCCGCGTCGACGGCGGGCATCCGCGTCGTGCATCCGCGCACGGGGCTCGTGGTCTCCGGAAAGGGCGGCGCGTGGGCACGCATGTTCCCGCTGTTCAAGGCCGGCCTCGGCGGCAAGCTCGGTAACGGCCGCCAGTACTGGTCGTGGATCTCCATGCGCGACGAGATCACCGCACTGCAGGCGCTCGTCGAAGACGACACCTACGAAGGTCCGGTGAACCTCACCGGCCCGGATCCGGCCACCAACGCAGAGGTCACGGCGGCGATGGGGCGCGTACTCGGAAGACCCACCATCCTGCCCGCACCCGCCTTCGCTCTGAAGATCGCTCTGGGCGAGTTCTCCACCGAGGTGCTTGGCAGTTCGCGAGTCATGCCCGCAGTGCTCGAGTCGCACTCCTTCGACTTCGCGGACCGCACCATCGAGTCGGCCATCCGCGCCGCACTCACCGAGGGTTCATGACGACTCAGCACGACGTGGTGATTGTCGGTGCCGGCCTCGCCGGTCTGGCGACGGCTCGGCGCCTGGCAGGTCGTGGACTCGACGTCGTCGTCCTCGAGGCCAGAGATGAGATTGGCGGCCGAGTACGCACCGACCGCGTGGACGGTCTGCTGCTCGACCACGGGTTCCAGCTCTACAACCCGGCCTACCCCGAGTCCGCGCGGGTGCTCGACCACGCAGCCCTGGACCTGCGGGCCTTCATCCCCGGTGTCGTCGCACTCACCGATCGCGGACTCGCACGACTAGCCGATCCGCGCCGCCGGCCCACCTGGGCGCCCGACGCCCTGGCTCCCCGGTCGGGCACCGTGTCCAGCAAGCTGCGGTTCGCGCTCTACGCCTGGCAGTCCGCACGGGCCGGCAGAGCCGGGCGCGCGAGCAGGATCGACATGCCCTCCGATGTCGCACTGCTGTCCGCGGGCATCGACCCGCGCCTGCTGGAGTCGGTGATCCGACCCTTCCTCACCGGCGTGTTCCTCGAGGATCGACTCTCGACGTCGCGGCGCTTCCTCGACCTAGTGCTCACCAGCTTCGTGCGCGGAGTGCCGAGCGTTCCCGCGATGGGCATGCAGGCCATCCCGGAGCAGCTGCGTGACGGACTGCCGGCGGGTTCCGTGCAGTGCGGCGTCCGCGCGGCGGGGATCTCCCCCGGTCGCGTCATGACCGATAGGGGCGAGGTGACCGCAAGAGCCGTCGTCGTCGCCACGGACCCACCCACCAGCGCACGCCTGCTGCCCGGACTTGACGTGCCGGCTGGGCGCGACGTCACCACGTGGTACTTCGTCGCTGACACCGAGCCCCGGCGACTCACAGGGGGCAAGCCGATTCTCGTGGTTGACGGACGCCGCGCGCACGGACCGGTCATCAACACCGTGGTACTCACCCACGCGGCACCGTCCTACGCCAGCGAAGGGCGCACGCTGGTCTCCGCATCGGCCCTCGGCCTGCACACGACCGTGCAGATGGAGCAGCGGGTGCGCACGCAGCTCGCAGAGATGTACGGGGTCGGGACCGCACGCTGGGATGTCGTGGGCACCTATCCGATTCCGTACGCCCTGCCGGCCATGGAGGTTCCGCTCGACATCCGTCGGCCTGTCGACCTCGGCGACGGCTTGTTCGTCGCCGGCGACCACCGCGACACGGCCTCGATCCAGGGGGCGATGGTCAGCGGGCGGCGCACGGCGGAGGCCGTCCTCGCCCGCCTCGGGCTCACCGTCGCCGTGGGACGGGCCGACCGTCCGTAGACTGGCGCAGTGACCTCCCCGGCCCCCACCCGCTCGATTGCGGTGGTGCACGTGGGATTCGGCGATGACGCCGTCGACTTCACAGACGCCTGGGACCTCCAGCGGCGCGTCCACGCCGACGTGGTCGCCGGAGGGACCGACACCGCGCTCCTGCTCGAGCACACCTCGGTCTACACCGCCGGTCGGCGCACCGAGCCGTTCGAGCGCCCGATAGACGGCACGCCCGTGATCGACGTGGATCGCGGGGGCAAGATCACGTGGCACGGTCCGGGTCAGCTCGTCGGCTACCCGATCCTTCGCCTACCGGACCGCATGGCCGTCGTCGATCACGTGCGTCGCATCGAGGCCATGCTGATCGACGTCTGCGCCGACCTGGGCGTCGAGACCATGCGCGTCACTGGTCGCAGCGGCGTCTGGCTCGCGGCCGATGACCGCGGCCCCGAGCGCAAGGTAGCCGCGATCGGCGTGCGCGTCACCGAGGGCGTCACGATGCACGGCTTCGCCCTCAACTGCGACAACGATCTGGCGTGGTTCGACCGCATCGTGCCGTGCGGCATCAGTGACGCAGCAGTGACAACCTTGACCCGCGAGCTCGGCCAGACCGTGACCGTGCCCGACGTTCTTCCGATCGTCGAGGCCCATCTCGAGAGACTTATCGCATGGTGAACCCCGACGGACGGAAACTGCTGCGCATCGAGGCCCGCAATGCGGAGGTGCCCATCGAGCGCAAGCCCGAATGGATCCGAACGAAGCTGCGCACGGGGCCCGAGTACACGCAGATCCACGCTCTCGTGAAGTCCGAAGGCCTGCACACGGTGTGCCAGGAGGCCGGCTGCCCAAACATCTACGAGTGCTGGGAGGACCGCGAGGCCACCTTCCTCATCGGTGGAGAGCAATGCACACGGCGCTGCGACTTCTGTCAGATCGACACCGGAAAGCCCGCGCCCTTGGACCGTGATGAGCCGCGCAGGGTTGCGGAGTCCGTCCGCACGATGGGTCTGCGGTACGCCACCGTCACCGGCGTGGCCCGCGACGACCTCGACGACGAGGGCGCGTGGCTCTATGCCCAGACCGTGCGGGATATCCACGAACTCAATCCAGGTACCGGCGTAGAGGTCCTCATCCCGGACTTCTCTGGCAACCCCGCACTGCTCGGTGAAGTCTTCGGTGCGGCACCCGAGGTCCTGGCCCACAACCTCGAGACGGTGCCACGAATCTTCAAGCGGATCCGCCCGGCGTTCACGTACGAACGCAGCCTCGACGTCATCACTCAGGCTCGCACTGCCGGCCTGGTCACGAAGTCCAACCTCATCCTGGGCATGGGCGAGACGATCGAGGAGGTGCACGAGGCTCTGCGAGACCTCGTGCTCGCCGGCTGTGACCTCGTCACGATCACCCAGTACCTGCGTCCCACGCCCCGTCATCATCCCGTGGACCGCTGGGTGCGTCCGGAGGAGTTCGTCGACCTCGCCGCCTACGCCACGGAGGCAGGATTCGCCGGCGTCATGAGTGGTCCCCTCGTGCGGTCCAGCTACCGCGCCGGTCGGCTCTACGAGCAGGCGATGGCCGCCCGCTCCCACACGCCCGCATAGACCCCGCACCCCTCCCCTAAGGTTTCGCTCATGGCCGGTCGCATACGCACCACCCTCAGCTCCCTCGCCCAGAACTGGCGCATGACCCAGAAGGTCCACCGCGCCCTGCCCCTCGAGGTGGGTGGGATCGCCATCGCGGCCGGGGTTGTGGTGGCCGTCCCCGTCGGCCTGTGGCTGAACTGGCTCACCGGCATCCTGATCGGAGTGCCGGTCGGGCTGCTCGCCGCCACCTTCTGGTTCAGCCGTCGCGCCATGAACGCCGCCTACTCCCAGATCGCGGGACAGCCGGGCGCGGCCGCCGCCGTCATTCAGTCCCTGCGCGGGAACAACTGGCTGGTAACGCCCGCCGTCGCCATCAGCAAGAGCCAGGACATGGTGAGCCGCGTCGTCGGCAAGCCCGGAGTCATCCTGATAGGTGAGGGACCCTCCTCACGGATCGTCCCCATGCTGGCGAACGAGCGCAAGCGGACCGCCCGCTGGCTGCCCGAGGTGCCGATCTACGAGATCCAGGTCGGCGACGGTGAGGACCAGATTCCCCTGACGAAGCTGCAGAAGTCGCTCAACAAGCTGCCACGCAACCTTCGGGGCGGAGAGGTCACCGAGATCCGTCGCCGGCTTGACGCCCTCGGGGGCGTTGCATCGTCGATGCCAATTCCGAAGGGGCCGATGCCGACGAGTGCGCGGCAGGTGAGGCGTCAGCGCGGCGCGTAGCCAGCGCAGCGCCTAGATAGTCGGCGCGTAGCCAGCGCAGCGCCTAGATAGTCGGCGCGCGGCCGGCAGAGCGGATCACGACCGAGCC
>CAIZPS010000274.1 GCA_903934925.1 uncultured bacterium
AGCGGAAGCACCACTCGCTGAACAGTGCCGAACCAGCCGCGTCCGAGAGTGAAGGAGGCTTCAAGCAGGCGACGATCGACACCGGAGAACGAGGCCATCAGCGGTTGGACTGCGAACGGCAGGCTGTACAGCACCGACGCCACGACCAGCCCGGTGAACGTGAACACCAGGGGCTGGCCCGTGACGGACTCCCACCACCGGCCCACCGGGGAGCGGCGGCCCAGCGCCACCAGCAGGTAGTAGCCGAGCACGGTTGGTGGCAGCACCAGCGGAAGGGCGACGACGGCCTCGATCACGACGGTCCAGCGCCGTCGTGAGTAGGAGAGCCATGCCGCCAGAGGAATGGCGATGACGATCAGGATGACCGTGGTGGCGAGTGCCAACTGGGCGGTGAGGACGAGAGCCTCGAAGTCGATCATGGCTCATCCGGGAAGGAGAACCCGTAGGCGGCGAGGATGTCCCTGCCCGCGTCGCCCGTGATGGTCTCGCCCACGATCCGCGCCGCGTCGGGGTCCTGCGCGCCTGACAGCACTGCTCCTGCCTGGACCAGTCGGGGGAAGGTGTCGAGTGGCACCTCCGTCCATTCACCGACGTCGCGAACGGGCTCGGCCAGCACGAGGGAGAGCGCGATGATCGCAGCGTCGGCGTTTCCCGTTCGGGCGAACTCGGCTGCCTGAGCCACGTTCTCGCCGAGGACCAGCTTCGGCTCCACCGTCGGAAGGAGGTCGGTGGAGTCGAGTGCTGCGATGGCGGCACGGCCGTAGGGGGCGTGTTCGGGATTGGCGATGGCGACCGTGCGCACTTTCGCATCGGTGAGCCCGTCGAGGTCAGGAGTGGAAGGTGCTCCGTCGGGGTACCACGTCACAAGTCGACCGACGGCGTACTCGAAAACGTCCGCCCGCTCCACCAGGCCCTCATCGACGAGGTCATCGACATAGGCGCGGTCGGCGGAGAGGTACAGATCGAAGGGGGCGCCGTTCTGGATCTGCTGCACGAACTGTCCCGATGATCCGTACGTCACGGCGATGTCGATCTCCGGGTGCTCCTGTTCCGTGATGCTCGTGATCTCCTCGAGCGCGAAGCGCAGGTCTGAGGCCGCTGCTATCCGAACCGTTGAATTCGCGCCGTCCGCACCGGGCTCGTCCGCGCTCGAGCACCCGGTGACGAGCGCAGACCCGAGGACGAGTGCGATGCACGCGCGCAGCACCTTCATGCGCTCTCGATGTCGACGACGACGTTGGTCGCCTTGACGGTGGCCGCGGCGGGAACGCCGGGTTCAAGCCCGAGCTCCTCCGCCGCTTCACGACTCATGAGCGACACGACTCGGTGGGGACCCGCCTGGATCTCGACCAAGGCCATGACGCCGTCCTTCTCGACCCGCGTCACGATGCCGGGGAAGCGGTTCCGGGCGGACTGGTGCACCGTCGCCTCGACATCGCGGGGGTGGAGATCCACGAGCAGTGAGGCCAGGCTGGCCGAGTCGACGGTGCGCGGTCCCGGGCCGTCAGGGCCGGGGACCAGCCGACCGGAGTCCAGGTGGCGGCGCACGGTGTCATCGCTCACGCCCAGCAGGCTGGCAGCCTCAGAGATTCGCATATGCGGCATAAGGAAGAACATATCGCCGCATCTGCGGAGGCGCTACTTTTTGGAGGCGAAGAACTCCACGGCGATGCCGTCCGGATCCCGGGCCGTGACGGCCCACCCGTAGGGCACGTCCTCCACCGGACCCCGGGTGAATCCCAGATCGTCCAGACGGGTCGCCCACGCGCGCACGCGCGCCTCGTCCGGGCAGGCCAGGCCCAGGTGGTCCAAGCCGACCCGGGTGTGGTCGAAGCCCGAGTCTGCGTCCGTGACGGACAGCGACACATGGTGGAAGGCGGGAACAGCAAGCTCGGTCGGTGTGGTCATGCAGCGCTGGCCTGGGCCAGGCGGCGCTCACGCACGGCGAGGAAGAGCGGAAAGGTGAACGCGACGGCCGTGACGAACGAGAAGATCACGTACGCCCAGTACCAGCGGATCCCCAGACGCCGGCCCTCGAGAATGATGAAGATCGACGCCGCGCTCGCCGTGGCGAGCAGATCCCACGAGAGCGAGCTGACGGACGGATTGGCGAACCACGCTGCGAAGAAGGTGTCGCCACTCGGGTTGACGACGCTTTGGATGTTGAACCACGCCGTGCCTACGAGGCCGATGGCGGCGACAGCGAGGTAGACCCAGAAGGCGGGCGGTGTGCTGGAGGATCGCCGTGGGGCGCGGTCTGTCATGTGTGCTCGCTCTCGGCCGGTGTCGATGAAGGGGATCGGATCCAGTCTGCACGGATCAGTAGACGTCAGCAGGCGATCCGAGGACCTCATCAGGAATGCGTGCCACCACCTCGCCTAGGCTCGCGCTCATGACAGCCGACATTGCAGTGCTGGCGGAGGGCCTGGTCAAGGACTTCGGCGAGGTGAAGGCCCTCGACGGAATCGACCTGACGGTTCGTCGCGGTCAGGTGGTGGGCCTGCTAGGCCCGAACGGTGCAGGAAAGACCACCACGGTCCGGATCCTCGCGACACTGCTGCAGCCCACGGCGGGCCGTGCGACGGTGGCGGGATTCGATGTCGTCAAGCAGCCCGATGAGGTTCGCCGCGCGATCGGCCTCACAGGCCAGTACGCGGCTGTCGACGAGTACCTCACGGGGCGCGAGAACCTGCGGATGTTCGGCGACCTGTATCACCTGTCGCCGAAGTACGTGAAGGAGCGCAGTGCGGAGCTGCTGGAGTGGTTCGACCTGACCGAGGCGGCCGATCGTCCGGCCAAGACGTACTCCGGTGGCATGAGGCGCCGACTCGACCTCGCCTCGAGCCTGGTCGCGCAGCCGTCGATCCTCTTCCTCGACGAGCCGACCACCGGGCTCGACCCCCGTTCGCGTCTGGGGCTGTGGGGTGTGATCGAGAACCTCGTTCAGCAGGGCACGACCGTGCTGCTCACCACGCAGTACCTCGAGGAGGCCGACCAGCTCGCGGAGGACATCGTCGTCATCGATCACGGTCGCGTCATCGCGCACGGCAGTTCGGAGCAGCTCAAGGACCAGATCGGCGGAGACCGCGTCGAGATCACCGTCGTCGATCCTGCTGCGGTGGGGCGTGCAGTCGAGGCGCTCGGCACGGTGAGCATGGGGGAAGTCCTCGTCGAGGACCTGCGCGTGTCGGCCCCAGTGTCGGGAGGATCGACGGTGCTGGTCGATGCCATCCGGGCGCTTGACTCCCGTGCGGTCGCGGTCTCCGACCTGCAACTGCGACGTCCCACGCTGGACGATGTATTCATGACCCTCACCGGTCATGCGGCGGAGGACGAGGCGCCAGCTCCGCAGGCCAAGGGTCGACGACGCCGCAGTCGAGGAGGGGAGGACGCATGACCACGCTGTCGATCGCCGCGCCGGTCGCGATGAAGCGACCGGTGTACGGGTGGACGATCCACGACGGACTCGTCGTGGCGCGCCGCAATCTGATCCAGACGGTCCGCGTGCCGGAGCTGCTGTTCTTCTCGCTGGTGCAGCCGGTCATCTTCGTCCTGCTGTTCGCCTATGTCTTCGGTGGCGCGATCCCCGTCCCAGGCGATGCCGATCCCAACGCCTACCGGCAGTACCTCATGCCGGGCATCTTCGGTCAGACGGTCGCCTTCGCCGCGGCGTCGAGCACGGTGGGTCTGGCCGAAGACATGCACAAGGGCCTGATCGACCGCTTCCGGTCGCTGCCGATGGCGCCACCGGCCGTGCTCATCGGCCGTACGCTGGCCGATGCCGCGCGGCAGATCCTGGTGCTCTTCGTACTCACGATCACCGGTTTCCTCGTCGGCTGGCGCATCGACAACGGTCTGCTCAATGCGATCTATGCCTATGCACTGCTGCTGCTGTTCGCCTACACGGTCGCGTGGATCGGTGCATGGATCGGGCTCTACATGCCGAACCCGGAGACGGCCAACACTGCAGGGCTCGTGTGGCTGTTCCCGATGACCTTCCTGTCGAACGCCTTCGTTCCGCTCGCATCGCTGCCTACCTGGCTGCAATACATCGCTGCATGGAATCCGATCTCGGCACTCGTGCTCGCCACACGGGAACTGTTCGGCAACCCGACCGGCATGGCCGGTGACAACTTCTGGCCGCTGCAGCATCCGCAGCTGTACACGATCCTGTCGTGCGTGGTGCTCATCGCACTGTTCTCGACGCTGTCGGTTCGCCGCTACCGCCGCACCACCTCGCGCTGACCATTCCAGGCCGCTCGGCAGGACACCACCGGCTCGGCGCTCGTACCCTGAATCGAGTTGGGGTTCAGCGAGGACCCGACTGGACGCTGATCGGGAGGTGGACGGTATGGCCATCATCGCGGATCGTCAGGAGCGCGAAGCGCTGGCGCGTCGAGCGTGGCACGAGGCAGCGGGCGGCCACGTGGAGGCACTGCTTCAGGTCCAGTGCCCTGCGGGTCACCACGTCGCCAAGGTCGTGCCCACAAGCTCAGGAGCCGTCGTCGTGACGTCCGTGCGAGCACATTCGCACGGCAGCAGGGACCGGCCTGATGAGCCGCACACTCCGACTCGGCCGAGGGACTTCGTCGACCTTGTGGAGGTGGCAGACGCTGCC
>CAIZPS010000275.1 GCA_903934925.1 uncultured bacterium
CAGGTAGATCGAGTGGAGGAACGGCGCGAAGACGAACAGCGCGTAGATGAGGACGGCCGGCAGGATGAAGAAGTAGCCGATGCCCCGGGGCTCACCGGGCGCCCGACGGCGGGGGGACGACGTCTGTCGTCCCCCCGCCGTGACGGGGACCGGTGCGAGGCTCATCGAGTACTAGGAGCCCATCCGCTCCGCGGTGAAGGCGCCGTAGTCGGCCTGCAGTGCATCGACGAACTCCTGCGGGGTGATCTCGCCCGCCATGAGCGCTGTCGACGACTGCGCGATGGTGTCGTACCAGGTGGGTGTCGCCCAGTCGGGGAAGCCCACCGGAGTGCCGTTCTGCATCACGTTGACCCAGGACAGCACCGCATCGGCCGAGACCCCGACGAGGCCATTGGCCTGCACGAGCTCCGCCTCGTTGCCCGACACCGTCGCCGGCACCTGGCCCTGCTTGATCCAGATCTCCGAGGCCTCCGGGCTGGTGATGAAGTTGATGTACGCCTTCGCCAGATCCGGGTTCTTGGCATTCGTCGGCACCGACCAGGGCAGGTCACCCGTCGCGATGGCGGCGATCGTGCTGGCATCGCCGAGCGGGAACGGCACGAGACGGAACGACTCCGGCGTATCGGACTGGAAGACATTCCACGAGCCGTTGAGGGCGAAGAGCCCCTCGCCGTCGGCGAACATGCCGAGCACCTCGGTGCTGTCGAGCGCTGCCCAGCCCTCGGTGAGGTAGCCGGCCTCGGCCCAGGCCTTCATGGTCTCGGCTGCCTTGAGGGTCTCAGGGGGCAACTGCTCATTGGTGCCGTTGATGACATCGGAGACCGTCTGCGGGCTGGTGTAGGCCATGAGCAGGTTGGCCATGAGCCAGATCTGCTCGCCGCCATCGGTGGCGCCGAACATCAGGCCGGTCTGGCCGCCCTCCTTAGCCTTGGCGAGCATGGCCTCCATCTCCTCCAGCGAGGCAGGGGGTGCCGTGATGCCGAGCTCGGACGCGATGTCCATGTTCATGTAGAGGCCGACCCAGGCGCCGGTGGCGGACATGCCGTAGAGCTCACCCGAGCCCATTGTCTTGCCGTCCGGGCTGAAGCGTCCGTCGAGCGCGACGAGTGCGGCACCCTGGCGACCCTCCCAGTCATTGGCCTGGGCTACGTCGTCCATCGGAGCGACCAGACCCGAGCCGACCAACTGGCCGAGCGAGCCGTAGCCCTGGTTGACCTGCGTGACATCCGGTACGTCGTCACCGGACAACTGCAGGGGCAGGGTGTCGACGAGGTCGGTGAAGGACTTGACCTCGAACCTGATGGTCACACCCGGATTAGCCGCCTCGAACGCGGCGTTGAGTGCCTCGTAGCCGGCGAGCAGTGCGTCCGCACCGCCATTGCCGCTCTGCACCCACAGCTCCACCGGCTCGGCCGGTGCTTCCGATGTGGGTGTAGCTGCCGAGGACTCGGGCGCGGCGCTGCTGCTCTCCGTGCTCGATCCCCCGGAAGAGCAGGCCGCGAGGACCAGACCGACCGCCGCCAGACTGGCGATCGCCGTAGTGCGTGGCCGAAGCGCGATGCGGGCACCGCGCCTCCCCGTTGTGCTGTCTCTCATGTGCGAACCTCGTTCCTTCCGGTCGATGCCCTTGCGGGCAGGTGGACGTGCTCGAAGATGGCTTCAGGGAGGCCGTCTGCCGACGACCTATCCGCGTAGAGCGACGCATCACGGCAGCTGACCAGCACGGTCGCGGGCCACTCGGGGTCGTAGTCGTCCGCGCGCGCGATCTGGCCGACGGCTTCGATCTTGGAGGGGCCGGGCGCTACCAGGACCGCCCGTCGCGAGAACTCCGCGATCGTGGCGATGCCGATGCTGATGCCGAAGTGCGGAACGTCGGCCAGCTGCACAAACTCGGGGAAGGTCCCGAGGTTGTCACGCCTGGTGGACTCGGCGAGTTCGATCACGCGCGTGCGCGAGTCGCGCGCAGAGCCCTGTGGGTTGAAGGCGATATGGCCGTCGGTGTCGCCCGAGGCCAGGATGAACAGATCGATGCCACCTGCCTCGGCGAGGCGCGCGTCGTAGGCGAGCGGGTCGGCAGGGTCGGGGATCCACAGGTGAGCCGGTCGAATCCCGCAACCTGCCGGCGCCGCGGCGGTGAGCGGGCCCACGATTTCCTCGCGGGCGAAGCGCTCAACCGAGTAGTGCAGGGTCGGGTCGACTCGTCGGAACGACTCACCGTGACGCTCGACGTAGTCGTCCATCATCACGATGACCACGTGCGAAAGATCCAGTGAGCGCTGGGCCACGAGGGCGACGAGTGCGACGTAGGTGCTGCGGGGGCTGCGCCCGCCGGGGCAACCCAGGAGGTAGCGCCGCCCTGCAGCACCGGCCTCCACGATTCCGGCGGCGATCTCCTCGGCCAGGTGCGATCCCATGGACGACGCATCGTCAAACACCATGACGTCGGTCATCGCTGGACTCCTGTCGCGCGGGCCCATCCGCTCGCCAGCACCTCGCGGTTGACCGCCTGCTCCGCCGCGACGCCAGCCAGTTGCTCCGCGGACGTCGGCGCGCGATCCTGCTCGACCACCAGCCATCCGGAGTAGTCGTGGCTCACCAGAGCCGCGAGGACGCCGTCGATATCGACGTCGCCCGCACCGAGGGGGACGCAGACATCCGCCCACCACTCGTCGAAGTCGGTCCGGCCCGTGGCCTTGGCCCGCTCGAGGACGGCCTTGTCGACATCCTTGATGTGCACGTGGTCGATGCGATCCGCCCAGGCGTGCACGCACTCGACAGGATCAGCTCCCGCCAGGGCCATGTGGCCGATATCCAACGTCAACGTGACGTCGGTGGTGGCGAGAAGTCGGTCGACCTCCCATGCGGATTCGACGTACGTCGAGATGTGCGGGTGGAACGACGCAGCCAACCCGTGGCTGCTGGCAAGGTCGACAGCGCGCGCGAGCCGCTCGCGCGCCAGATCCCACTGCCGGTCGTCCAGCGCGAGCGCCCGATCGTCACGTGCCGGGTTGACGAGGAGCTCCTCGGAACCCTCATCGGCCAGGATGGCGAGCGTCGCCCCCGTGGCGACCAGCTCACGGCAGGTGGTGTCCATGCGCGCGAGATCGGCTTCGAAGACCTCATCGCTCAGGGCTAGGTGCAGGGGGACATAGGCACCGACGGCACGCAGGCCCGTGGAGTCGAAGAGGTGCGCGGTCTCCTCGGGGGTGCCGAAGAGACCGGGCGGCCCCAGCTCCGCTCCGTCGTAGTCGCTCGCTGCGAGGGCTCGGAGCATGTCCGCGGGTGATGCCGAGCCCCCCGTCGTGCCGAAGATGCCGAAGCTCACGGGTGCGTTGGCAATGCCCTTCACTCCGCCTCACCCCCCAGCGCCACGCCCGCCTGGCGCGCGGCGGCGGCGGCGAGCGCCTGAAGGCACTCGAGGTCCGCCAAGGCGCCGCGCGCATCGCAGGCCACCGGAGCCCCGGAGGAGACGCTGAGTGCGAAGGCTTCGAGTTCGCGCACGAATGCGGTCGTGAAGCCGGATGTAACGACGTCGCGATGGCGCAGTCCGTCGACGATCTCCTCGACCACGAGCTGCGATCGGTGGTCGGCAAGGTAGGGGCCCGGCAGGGTGAGCGTCACGCGTCCGGCACTGCCGATCG
>CAIZPS010000276.1 GCA_903934925.1 uncultured bacterium
GCTGCCGCTCATGTACATCCCCCGGCCGTTCCAGGTATCCCCCGAGGATGCCCGCGACCTTCTGCGTGAGATCACGGTGGGACACCTGATCACCACGACGTCGCAGGGACCGATCGCGACGCTGCTGCCATGGGTGGTGGACGACGAGAACCTTGCCCTGGTCGGCCACATGGCTCGTCCGAACGCCCAGTGGCAGACGCAATGGCAGGGACAGGCGCTCGTTATCGCCGAGGGTCCGAACGGATACGTGTCGCCCTCCTGGTACGCGACTAAGGCAGAGACGGGCCGGGTGGTTCCGACATGGGACTACGTGGTGGTCCACGCGTACGGAGAGCTCGTGATCCACGACGAAGGCACCTGGGTGGAGGACGTGGTCCGACGACTGACGGATCGGCATGAGCAGCAGCGGCGCGAGCCGTGGAGCGTGGACGACGCACCCAGCGACTACATCGACTCGCAGTTGCGCGGCATCGTGGGCGTCGAGGTGCAGATCGACCGGGTCGAGGCCTCCGTGAAGATGAGCCAGAACAAGTCGGACGCCGACAGATCAGGCGTCCTCGCGGGCTTCGTCGGTGACGGCAACGTGCCCGCCGCGGAATGGATCGAGCGCGCCACTACATGACCTGATCGGGACCGCGGGCGGGTAGGCCCCTCCCCACGTTCAGGGATCAATCGACGTGGCGGACCGCTCATGGAATGCGCCCTGCAACCGGCTCGATACGGGCCCCGCCTCCGGCCAGGTGCGCTCGTCGAGGCGCACCACAGGGTGGATCCCACGCGTGGACGACGTCAGGAACACCTCATCCGCAGTGTCGAGGATCGAAAGAGGCAGGTCTCGCTCTACGGCGTCGAACCACTCGAGAACCAGTTCGCGGGTGATACCGGGCAGGCATCCACTCGCCAGCGACGGTGTCATGACGACACCGTCCACGACAACGAACACATTGGTCGTCGTGCCTTCGCACAGGTCGCCGACGGTATTGGCCATCAACGCCTCGGACGCACCTGCCCCCTGCGCTGCGCGCAGGGCGACGACGTTCTCCGCGTAGGAGGTGGACTTGGCACCGACGAGGGGGGAACGCTCGTTTCGCGGCCACGGCACACGAACCGCAGTCGTCGTGGACGGCCACGGCGGAGAGTCGACAGCCATCACCACCAGGCTCGGTTCCCCCGGATCACCCCCGAGAGAGCCTGCTCCTGACGTGCATGTCACACGCAGGCGCCCGTGGTGCCCCCCACGGCGCAGCCAGTCCGTGGTCACCTCCACCATCGCCTCCCGCACCACACTGCCGTCCAGTGAGGCCAGGCCCAGCCGAGAGGCCGATGACTGAAGTCGCTTCAGGTGCCGCGTCACTGCGAAGGCGCCGGCATCGGTGAGCTTCAGGGTCTCGAAGACCCCGTCAGCCACCGTGAAGCCGCGATCGAACACGCTGACGCGGGCTTCGTCGACGAGCGCTCCACCCGATGCCGTTCCGACCCATGCCCTCACGGTGATCCACCTGCCCAACGACCCGAGGCGACCTGAATCAGGTGCTGCGCCTTCAACTCCGTCTCTCGCCACTCGGCCGAGGCATCCGACGCCCAGGTGATCCCCGCGCCGGTTCCGAATCGGACCTCGCCATCGCGAATCCAGAAGGACCTGATCGCCACCGCCAGCTCCCCTTCTCCGGTGTCTGCGTCGATCCAGCCGAAGGCCCCGCAGTAGTACTCGCGCGAGACGGGCTCGAGCTGGTCGATCAGTCGGAGAGCCGAACTCTTCGGCGCGCCGGTCACCGATCCCGGAGGGAAGGCCGCTTCGAGAATCCCCTCCCAGTCCACGTCGAGCAGCAGCCGCCCGCTCACCATCGACACCAGGTGAACCAGCCCCGGATGCGACTCCTCGCGCAGCAGGGCAGGAACAGTCACGCTGCCCACCTCGCACACCTTCGACAGGTCGTTGCGCACCAGATCGACGATCATGATGTTCTCCGCGCGGTCCTTGTCGGTGAGGTCATCGGCCGTCGCGCCCGTCCCCTTGATGGGGCCAGATGCGATCACGCGCCCCCCATCGGCAGGCGCTACTGCGAGGAACAGCTCCGGGCTCGCACTCGCCATGCAGACTCCATGGTCAGGCAGACGCAGAAAGCCGCCGTAAGGAGACGGATTGCCCGTCGCGAGAAGGCAGTGCAGGCCCGCGATGTCGGCTGCCTCGGCATCGGGGAGATCCGCCGACATCACCCGGCAGAGGTTCGCCTGATACACCGTTCCTGCCGCAATCGCGTCCCTCACCGATTCGACACCCTCGCGGTACGAGTTCTCATCCATGGACGTCGCCCAGGAGGTCACCGGGGGGCCGGACCATCGACCGATGCTCACGTCTGCCACCGGTGACCAGCGGGCGAATCGGGCAAGCACCGGCTCACCGTCATAGGGCACCGCTACGGCCCACCTGCCGCCGTACCTCAGAGCTGCGGGGTCGTTCTCGACATTCAGCAGTCCCGAGGCCCACTGGCCGCCCATGCAGGCCGCCGGATGGAGAATCACCCGCCCATCTTGGCCGTTGAGCCTGGCGTCCGCAGCAGGTGACCCGGCACGTGCACGAGGTCCCCTGGTTCGCCCCCCGACACCCTCGTCGGATATGGTTCCGAACAACACATGCGGACGTAGCGCAGCTGGTAGCGCATCACCTTGCCAAGGTGAGGGTCGCGGGTTCGAATCCCGTCGTCCGCTCGCACGACGCGCAGCCGTCATAGCTGCCGCGGCTCCTGGTGGAGTGGCCGAGAGGCGAGGCAACGGCCTGCAAAGCCGTCTACACGGGTTCAAATCCCGTCTCCACCTCCATCTTCTGCGGTCCTGGTTCCTCGTATCGCCGTCACCCGGCTGATCAGTACCAGCCCCCAGCGATGCGACAATCCCCATGTGGGAGTGATCACGCGACTGTGGGCGAGCAGCTACAGCCGACTCGCCCTCTTCACCTCACTGGCCACGGTCGTCGCCTACTCGATCGGACTTGTCGCCCCCTACGTCGACCCGATCCCCGCTGCCATCACTGCCGCGGTTGCCACGCGTGCCACCTTCCATCATGCGGCGAAGGAGACCGTGTTCCAGATCGTCGGCGCACTGGCCGGGGCGACCATCGCCCTGCTCATCGTGTCCGTCCTCGGCACCGGTCCACTGGTGATCTTCCTGCTGGTCCTGCTCTGCTTCGCGCTCGCACGGTGGCTACGCCTCGCCTCACCGGAGGACTCTCCCTTCGTCGCCGCCGGCATGGCCGTGACCGTCATCCTCGTCGTCGGCACCCACCTCACGACAGAGCTCGCCATCGAGCGCTTCACCGGAGTCGTCGTCGGCGCACTGTGCGCGCTGGTCGCCTCGGCTCTCACCGCTCCCAGCCGCGACACCCGGGTGCTGCGCACCGACCTCGACACCCTCAAGGATCAGCTCGCCGGACTGCTCACCGCCATGTCCGAGGGCGTGCGCGCCCGGCCGGACCGCCAGGCTGCACGGCAGTGGCGTGAGGAGGCCATCGAACTGCGCAATCGGACACTCGGTCTCGCCGCTCGCTGGGACGAACTGGCGCGCAACCACCGCTGGAGTCCACGCATCGATCCGGACGACCTCACCCTGCTCAAGCAGGACCTCGATGCCACGACGATCATGTCCTCGAGACTGCTCACCATCGCTGCGGACCTCAGCAGCGCGACCACCCGCGAGGTCGAGCCGCTGCCGCCCGCTGCGGCATCGCCCCTGGCCGACCTCATGGCGATGGCAGCCGCCAATATCTCCGCCGAGGATCCCGCCACGTCGATCGGCCGAACCCAGGCCCACGAGGCGGTGCGCGTGGCCGACCAGACTGCCCAGATCGCCCTCATCGGGGGCATCGTGTCGAACCTCAACCGCATCAACCAGGCGGCGAGCGACGAGGATGTCACCGGTGAGATGCCGGCATCCGGAGCCACGTAGGCGGTGTCAGGCAACCGGCCGCGACCGTGTAGTCTCGTGCGAGTTCCGCGGGCGATTGGCGCAGGGGCTAGCGCGCTTCCTTGACACGGAAGAGGTCACAGGTTCGATTCCTGTATCGCCCACCAATGAGAACCCGTTGAGACCCAGCGGGTTAAGGGATGGACC
>CAIZPS010000277.1 GCA_903934925.1 uncultured bacterium
AGTGAGTTGTCTCACCCACCGGTTGACACCCGCGCTCCCTCCACCTACCTTGGCCGCATGCACGTGCGGCTAGGCCTGAGGTCCCTTGCGGGGCGCTTCGCTATCGGCCTGCTGGCTGTGGCGGGAGTGATGGGTATCTCCACGGGCACGGCGCTTGCGGGCACGGTGACGGGCACGGTCGCCGTGCCGACGGGGTATTTGACGCTTGACGTATGTGTGTACCTCGTCAGTCTCGACGGCCAGACCACGTACGCCGAAGGACACGCGGATGGAAGCGGCAACTTCTCGCTCACCACGTCGAGCACGGGCCCAATGACGCTCGTCGCCGATTCCATGTCTGTCGGTTGCTCACGCCAGCCGCTCGTTACGAGCCATTCCGAGGACCTGAACGTCGGGATCGGCGGGCTTGCGTACGGGACGCTGAGTGTTACGACTGAATCGAGCGGGGCCGTCTCCGGCACTGTCAACACCGGCGGGATCACGAACGACGGGGTTTGCGTCGGGCTGATGAACGGCGACGTGATGGAGGAAGTGACGACCACGAGCAATGGCGGTCGGTACGTCTTCGCCGACGAGGCGGTCGAGACGTTTTACACGCTACGGGCGTTCACCAGCGGCGATGCGTGTGGCGATCGCGAGCTGCTCCCGCGGACGTCGCCACCGTTCACGCTGGGAGCGAGGCCGTCGATCATGAACTTCACGAGTTTCGACAGCACAGCGAGCGCGATGGACGGTTTCATCGACGTGCCGTCAGGGCAGTCTGCCGGCGGTCTCTGCGTCGCTATCTTCCCGGAGAGCGGAGAGGGCTTAGCACTCGGTGAAACGACCACCAGCCCAGACGGACGCTGGGGAATCCGGGGCCTCGCCGGCGCTACGTACATGATCCGCTCGCGGGTCTGCAACCCGGCGGACGCTGTCCGCAATCTGGTGTACACCTCACGCACATACACGCTCCCCAGCGCGGCTTCGCGGAGCAACGTGGACCTCACGATGCTGGCCGGAGGCGTGATCGACGGGGTGCTGGTGGTTGCGCCAGGCACGAGCATGCCGAAGTGCATGTTCCTGATGACGCAAGGCGGAACCGATGTATCAGCCGCCGTCGACGGCGCCGAGATCGATGCCTTGGGTCGCTTTCGTTTCCTGCGTCTCGTAGCGGGCAACTACGACTTCGTGTCGATAGCTGGCAGCTATGAAGACGGGAACTTGATGTGTCGCCCTTCTGAAATCCCGAACGGCACCTGGTTCCGATCCGGCCTCATCGTGGATTACGGCCAAACGGTGACCACGACCCTGCGCGCACCCGGCAGCGACGTCACCGCCGCGGCCCCGACGACGCCCAGTGCCACAGCTACAACCACCGCGACAACGCGCACTCCGACGCTGAGGGTCGGGCGTGCGGTGGTGCGCGGTGGTGTGATCATCACCACGTTTACGG
Organism: uncultured bacterium; assembly: GCA_903934925.1. Taxonomy (GTDB): domain Bacteria; phylum Actinomycetota; class Actinomycetes; order S36-B12; family S36-B12; genus UBA10649. The sequence continues at coordinate 1,436 of CAIZPS010000277.1, forward strand.
CCAGCGGGCCGGGTACGGCCAGGCAGACCGGCGTGCTGGCGGCGGGCAAGCGCGGATTGCGCGCGAGCACGAGCATCTGCGCTGCCACGACGCGCGTGAAGAAGGCCGGCACGGTGACGCTGCGCTGCACGCTCAACGCCGCTGGCAAGCGGCTGCGCAAGAAGGGGGCGCTCAAGGTCGTGCTGACGACGGTGTTCTCGCCCAGCAAGGGCACCAAGGCGACGTCGACGCGGATGATCACGATTCCGAAGCGGTAGGGCCTCCCGCCAAACCTGTGCGAAGGTGAGGGTATGAACGCCCCTGCCGACCTGACACGTCTGATCAAGCGCCTGCGCATCGCGCTGGTGCTCGTGGCG
>CAIZPS010000278.1 GCA_903934925.1 uncultured bacterium
CATGGGGACGGCGTCCACGACGCTGAGTCCTGGAGATTCCGTGCTGGTGACGGTGACCGCCACGCTGAACGGTGGCGCGGCGGCGGGGGTGCCTGTCGCGCTCGGGGTCCCGCCTGCCTCGGCGCTCACCTTCGCCGGCGGCAGCGATGGCGTGACGGTCACGACGGATTCACGTGGGCTGGCGACGGTCACGATGGTGGCCGCTCGAACGGGTAGCACCTCGGTCACGGCGGCCTACGGTGACCGCACAGCTGCAGTGGGCATCGAGGTACAGGACTCGACGGCATCCGCGTCGATCACCATCACCGGTTCCCGTACGACGGTGAGCGGTAAGCCCGGCTTCATGATTGATGGGGTGACGACTGGTCTCCCGGCGGGGTCGACGGTCGTCCCGTACCTCCGGTTCCCGGGGGAGACGAGCTACACGGCTGGGTCAGCGCGACCGGTCGTCGATGCGAACGGCGTGTTCACCTGGAGTCGCAAGACCGGGAAGAAGGTGTATGTGTACATCGATTTTCCTGATCTCGGAGTGAAGTCCAACCGCGTGATCATCAGCGCGAACTAGTCGCGACGTACCCCCAGGACAGGCTCGCCGCGAGGAACAGCCACACCTGGTAGGGCAGTAGCACCAGGCCCATCCAGAGCGCCTGCCCGAAGGCGATGCCGATGATCGGCAGGGTGAGCACGGCCGCGCCGGTGAGGCAGATCGCGGCCCACATCAGCTCGTGCGGCTCGTAGAACAGGTAGGCCCAGGCGATGGCCAGGGCGACGGTGGTCGCAAGGAGGGTGAGCAGGGCGATCACGCGTGGAGGGCTCGCGGTCCAGCTCACCGCGATGCCGACCACGATGAGCATCAGGAAGTTGTAGGGCCAGATCAGGCCGAAGATCCACGACGGAGGCTGCCACCAGGGCTGCTCGAGGGAGAGATACCAGCTGCTTCCCGTGGAAACCCATCGGCCTGACCCGAGGGCATAGACGACAACGAGTACGACGGTCGCCGCGACTGCTCCGATGCGCCATGCCACGGCTCGAGTGTGGCACGGCAGGGGGAGTGCAAGCACTTCAGCGGCGCTCCGGCTGAGTGGCCGCCTAGGGTGGTGAGCAGGACCCCCGGGGACAGGAGCACGTCATGAGAAGGATCATCACCGCCCTGGCGGGCGCAGCGCTGCTGGCCACGATGGCCGCGGCTCCGGTCGCAGCACAGGAGCGCATCGCCCCACCGCCGAGCTCGGACGCGCTCGTGGCCGCCACCAATGCCATGCTCCGCCCCGCGGACCTCCCCGCTCCGGTTCGCAAGGCGATCTCGCGTTCGGGACGTTTCTTCTTCACGGGATTCTTCAACCCGCCGGGCGGGCAGGACCCGATGCCGATCTGCGTCTCCGGACCGAACTACACCACCGTCTCGATCCCACGCGACAACGCCGTCGGCTACATGTCGTCCTACGGTGGCGTATCGCAGTACGCGTACGAGTACCCGAGTGCTGCGGCCGCGGCCAAGGTCTGGCGCAAGCTGAGCGGCCAGGTGGCCCAGGGTTGCACGACGACCTTCACCGAGGGGGATCAGCAGACCGCCAACTCTGCGCGTCGCATCCCCGGCGTTCGCGGAGGCGAGCGCGGATGGCAGGTCTCCTCCTTCGGCGCCCAGAACTACTTCTCATCCGTGCAGCTGATCGGCGACACGATCCAGCAGGTGAACTTCGTCGACGGAGAGCGTCCGGTGTCGGCGAAGGTCCAGAAGGCGATGGGCGCCCTGGCCGCCGAGCTGGCAGATCGCTGGGCCGACCGAAGCCAGGCGTCTGTGGTTCAGGACTCCACGCTCACCAAGGCGGAGCGCACCATGGTCCAGCCGGCCGACGTCCCCGCCGGGCTGCCCATGGCGACCGCGGCCGACGGCGGCTGGAGCAGTTTCCAGTCCTCCGTACCCGGCATGGGTCCGGATTCCTCGTGTCGTGCTCAGGCCAAGCTGCCCACCGGCACCGCGACGTTCACGACGGTGCTCTTCAGCGGAGGCGATGTGTTCGGCATCACCGGCAAGGGGAGCGTCGTCCAGCAGGTAGAGGTCTACGGCTCGGCCGATGAGGCCAAGGCCGCATGGCAGGCGGTGACCGCTGAAGTCGCGACCTGCTCGCTCAATCCTGACGCGGCCATCCCGGCGAAGAAGCCGTTCACCCGGACCACCAACGGAACCTCGAGCGTCGTCGTCGGTGGTGTAACGGGCGTGTGGACCGCGAGCCTGGACACCTTCCCGACGACGGGCAAGGGCTTCACGAACGGCGCCTACACCGTGAGCCTGCTCGTCGGTGATTCCATCCAGCAGGTGACCTACAGCCTGACTCGGAAGGGGGTCGGCGAAGTCACGGTCGATCGAGCAGCCGTTGAGGCGCTGGCCAGCTCGCTCGCGCAGCGCTGGATCGCCTACGCGGGATGACGGTGTGCCGACCGTGCCTTGAACCTTCGGGTTAGGCCGGTCGGAAGGTGCAGTCGGACGCGAGGTCGTTGGCCATCACGAGCCGCAGGCGCGCCTGGCAGTTGGTCAGGCGCACTTCGGTGCCTGCCGCATTCATGACTCCGCGCAGAGGACCGGAGCTCCGGTCGAAGGATCCCTGCCGCGCCTTCATCATCGTGCGGGTGCCGTCCACCGTCAGCGAGATCGGCGTGGTCGATCCGCGTCGGCCATCGCGGTGGGTGAAGCGGAGTGTGCCGACGTAGTCATCGTCGGATCCGGCCACGGGCCTGACTTCGAACCAGTAGCCGACCGCGTTGTCGCGCAGGGAGTCCGAGTGCCAGGTACGGGCGATGGCCGGATCAGCGTTCGCCGGTGCTGCCGTGACGAGCAGGAAGCAGGCGACGAGAGCGATTGCCAGCATCGGACGCATGCCCCAGCGTGGCACGGGCCGGCACAACGCGCCTGCGCAGATGGCTGCTGATCGGCCCGATCAATGGCGGTCATGACCACGTGCTTGCGTGGATTCGCCCCCACCCACCGACGGACTCTGGCGATGGTCGATGCATTCGCGCCGACTGTGTGAGTTTCGAGAAAGGAAGTGAGATCAATGCACGTCATGCGAACCGCCCTCGTCGGGGCGTCCATGTGCGCGATCCTCGCATCGGGTCTGCCGGCGGCCTTCGCCGCCGAGGAGGAGGAAGCGGGCAACAACCTGTCCGTGCCGGTGCTCTGGTCGGAGGAGGAGTATCTGCCGCCGATCACGATGCCGGTGACCGAGCAGTTCACGGGCGAAGTGCTGCCGGGCCACGTTGTGGCCCAGGACAGCACGAGTGCTGCGTGCATGGGTGCCGTGCAGCAGGACTTTGGCAATGTGTGGCAGGCCCCCGCGGTCCTTCAGGCTGGAGGGGCTGTGACGACCGTCGACTGGGGTGACAATCTCGAGGCGATGGATCCCAATCTCAGCCGCGCCTACACGCGCGTCGAGGTGGGGCTGGCGCAGACGCTAGCGACGCCTTCGACCGGGTACGACATGTGCTGGATCAGCGGCAAGGGCATGCAGGAGCTCTGGGGCGCGCAGGTGACTGGCGGCTCGGGCAACTACTCGGCAGTCACCAGTGAGCGCACCGAGGCACTCGTCTACACCGCTGGAGCGCGCCTCACGATCCAGCGGATCGTGCCTGGCCGCGACTACAGCTGGGATGCCTCAGCCATGAGGTGGCAGGGCACGGGTACGGATGCGCCCTACTTCAATGGCGCATTGCATGAGGCGGCATCTGATGGACCGGGTGCCTTCGGTGCCGAGATCACTATCTCCGGGCGAATGTCGTACGGCTACCTGTGGCCCACGAATTCGATCCCGCAGGGCGAATACCGCCTCACCTTCAGTCTCGACGGCGCTGCTGGCGACTTCCCGGGCAGTGGCACCAACCTCTCTACCGCGAGCCTCGCGGTCAGTGAGGAGGAGGGCGACGAGTCCGAGGGAGACGTCTCCACGATGGCCGAGGGAGCCGGGAACGCCGCGGTCATGCGCAATGACATCAACCTCACCTACATCGATGTGACTGTGGGCACGCGGACCGATCCGATTCCAACAGACGAGCCGACGGCTCCGCCGTCAGGCGGATCCTCGTCCGGTGGAAGCACTCCAACGCCCGTCACGACGCCGGGTCCCGGTCCGGCCGCTGGCCCGCAGGGACCGATCGAGGTGGCGGTGCCCATCGCGGCGACCGCACTGGTTCAGCAGAATGCGCGGATCAGGGCGCGCAAGTCGGGCAAGTACCCCGTGGGGCAGACGCTGCTGCTGGCGGCGAGGCCGGTCTACACCGACGCCGGTGTCACCGTCCGGTGGAGGGAGCGCGTGCTTGATCGAGATCGCTGCACCGTCAGAGTTCGTGATGGGCGCGCCACGGTAACGCTGAACAAGCCGGGCACCTGCACGGTCTTCGCCTGGGCGCCGGCTCCGTCTCCGGACTACGCGCCCTTCCGCTGGTCGCGCACCTATCGAGCGGTGTCGTAGCCGACCCAGGGCCTTGTGCCGGTAGCGCAGGGGCGGGTGTGTCATCGATGGCGCATCCGCCCCTCTGCCATGGCCGGCCATGGAAGTCGACGGGATGATGCGAGGGTGCTGCGCGGAGGGAGCGCGCGCCCTAGCCTCGGACCATGTCGGGAGTCCGCACCACGCTTCGGGTCGGCGCCGTCGTCTTCGGCCTCAGCGCCCTGCTGCTGCTTGTCGCCCCGGCCGTGTTCCTCGACCTGCTCGGCCTCGATGGCAGTTCGGCTCCGCTGCAGTGGTCCATGCGCATGATCGGTCTCACTCTGGTGGCCCTTTCGGCCCAGATGTGGATCGTCTCCCGGTCCGCACGTGACGCTGCGGTGCGCACCGCGGGTGTCGTCATGGCGATCGTGGCCACGGGGCTGGGAATCCTGACCCTGCTGATCCCCTCGGGGCTCAGCTGGTTCACGATCGCCTACGCCGCCGTGGGCTTCGGCTTCGGACTGGCCTACGTGGTGGGCCTCGTGCGCGAGCGCCCTGCCGGGTCAGGCGAATACTGACTATCCATTACAGAAATGTTTCTTGACAGGAAGTGTGTAATGTTCGGTACGGTTCGGGGGAGCGCGACAACGAGAGGATCCTCATGACCGCAACGACCTCCGTCGGATCGGACCTGCTCGGCGATCAGGCGGCCTACTGGGATCGGGCCAGAGCAGTCATCCCGCGCGGTGCCTCCTCCGGGCATCGGGTCGGCTGGGACCAGGTCATCGTGCGCGGCTCGGGCGCTCACCTGTGGGATGCAGAGGGTCGGCGCTACGTCGACTACCTCCTCGCGTGGGGGCCGATCATCCTGGGTCACTGCGACCCGCGCGTGAATGAGGCCGTGTCCCAGGCGATGGCCACCTGCGACCTCACGGGCATCGGCCCGCAGCTCAACGAGGTGGAGGTCGCCGAGATCATCTGCCGCGTCATGCCCTCCGCAGACAAGGTCGCCTTCTGCACATCCGGGACGGACGCCACGATGCACGCCGCGCAGGTGGCCAGGGCTGCGGCCGGCCGGCGCAAGATCCTCAAGTTCCATGGCAGCTACCACGGCTGGAGCGACGTCGTCGCCGTCGGCAGTGCACGGGCCGACTCGAACGTCCACTCGCCCCTGCACACTCCCAACGGCGGAGGCCTCCATCCCGGCTCGCTCGGTGACGTCATCGTCGTCGAGTGGAACGACGACGAAGCCGTGCGCGCCGTCTTCGAGGAGCACGGCTCGGATCTGGCAGCGGTCTTCACCGAGCCCTACATCCACAGCTTCGGATGCGTGCCGGCCAAGCCCGGGTTCCTGGAGTACCTGCGCAGCGCATGCACGGCCAACGGCACCGTGCTGGTGTTCGACGAGGTCAAGACCGGCTTCCGGTCGGCCATCGGCGGCTACCAGTCCATCTGCGGAGTCACTCCCGATCTCACGGCATTCGGAAAGGCGGTCGCCAACGGGTACGCCGTGGCCGGGCTCGCGGGATCCGACGCGCTCATGGGTCATCTCGGCGCCTACGACGGCAGCCGAGCAACTATCGACGGCACCTACAACGCGGCGCCCTACGCGATGGCGGCGGCGCGCAAGACCCTCCAGATCATGGAAGAGGGAGAGGTCTTCCCGCGCATCTACGCGCTCGGACAGCGGCTGCGCGAGGGACTTCAGGCCGCGGCCGATGATGCGGGTGTTCCCGTGTCCGTGGCCGGATTGGGCTCGGAGTGGGCCGTGTACTTCCGTCCGGAGCCGCCGACGAACTTCCGCGAGGCGCTCGAGACGGACGCCGACGCCTTCGGCCGCTACCACGCGGTCATGCTCGAGGGCGGGATCATCGAGCCTGCATTCCGCAACGGTGATCGTCGACTGAGTGCGGCCACGAGCGACGACGACATCGATCTCACCATCGAGGTGGCTGCGCGGGCGTTCCGTGCGGCCGCAGGGTAACGCCTGTCAGAACTGCAGTCCCCAACTTTCAGCGCAGGATGAGAAGGAGAACCCAGATGGGTCGTGTAGCGGGCAAGGTCGCGTTCGTCACGGGGGCCGGGCGCGGGCAGGGTCGATCGCATGCGATTGCGCTGGCTCGTGAGGGCGCCAAGATCGTCGCGACCGACGTCGCGTCCGGGACGCTGCCCGATGTCGTCTATCCCATTGCCTCTCGGGCAGACCTGGAGGAGACGGCGCGGCTGGTTCGGGAGATCGGCGGTGAGATCGTCATCGGGGAGGCAGACGTTCGCGACCGAGCGGCCATCGACGCAGTGGTGCAGCAGGGTCTCGACGCCTTCGGCTTCATCGACGTCGTGGTGGCGAACGCCGGTGTCTTCACGTGGGGCGCGGCGCGCGACCTGAGCTGGACCGACTGGCACACCGTCATCGACATCAACCTGCACGGCACCTGGAACGCGGTCCAGTCCACGCTTCCCAGCATGATCGATCGAGGCAAGGGCGGATCGATCATGATGACGGCTTCCCAGATCGCCACGCGTGGTCAGTCCAACGCTGTCGCGTACGCGGCCAGCAAGGCGGGGATCGTCGGAATGATGCGGGCCCTGGCTGTGGAGCTCGCTCCTCATTCGATTCGCGTGAACACCATTCACCCGAGCACCGTGTACACGGAGATGATCCTCAACGAGCCGGTCTACCGCGTGTTCCGCCCGGACTTGGAGAACCCGACCAAGGAGGACATGGACGGCGAGCTCTACCCGTTCCACATGCTCCGTCTGGCGGCGCTGGAATGCGAGGACGTCAGCAACGCTGTCCTGTACCTGGCCTCGGACGAGTCCCGCTACGTGACGAGCATCAAGCTCCCGGTCGATGCGGGCTCGACGCAGAAGCTGGGCTGATCTGCTCTTCGCTCAAGCTGATCAATCGAGCAGGAGTTTGCAGCAGGCGACATAGGCAGCGAGCATGCTGGCGGCCACGCTGCGCACGTGCTCGTCGTCGGGAGCGAACCCCGGGTGATGCAGGCCGGGTTCGTCGTCGGACCCCGTCCCGACGCCGTGGAAGATCATGAGCGAGGGGTAGCGCTCGGCGTAGCACGCGAAGTCGTCGGCGCCGCACGAGCGCAGCGGAGGGGCCTCGGTCAGCCCGGTGCGCGTGATCCAGTCGGTGGCCGTCGCGCTGAGCGCGGCATCGTTCACCAGGGGTGGCTCGCCGTGACTGATCTGGACGTCGGCAGTGCATCCGTGCACGTCGGCAGTCAGAGTGGCGACGCGTCGGATCTCGTCCTGCAGCCGGTGGCGTTCATCTGCGTCGTAGGCGCGCAGCGTGCCGGTCATGATGACGGTCTCTGGAATCGCATTGGGTGCCTGGCCGCCGTGGATGGATCCCACCGTGATGACTGTTGGCTGCATGGGATCGGTGCTGCGGGAGACGATGTGCTGGAGCGCTGTGACCACCTGCGCGGCGGCCACGATCGGGTCGCGTGCCACGTGCGGGTAGGCACCGTGCCCGGGGCGACCGCTGACGGTGATGGTGAACTCGTCGCTGGAGGCGTTGATCGTTCCCGGGCTCGCCGAGAAGGTGCCGGACGGCAGGCGCGGCTGCACGTGGACGCTGAGCATGGCCCGCAGGTCATGGTCGGTGAGGACGGGGGACGCCAGCATGTCGACGGCACCGCCGGGCGAGAGCTCCTCCCGGGGCTGCAGGATCGCCACGAGGGGTACGGGAGGTCCTGCCTGCCGCAGGGTCGTGACGACAGCGGTCAGGGCAGCCATGTGCACGTCGTGGCCGCACATGTGCACGGCACCGTTCTCGGACGCCCATGCGACGCCACTGGTCTCTGTCCCCGGCAGCGCATCGAGCTCGGCACGGATCCCGATCGCGGGGCCGTCCATCGCTCCTATGCGCACGACGCGGCCCTCGGCGATCGACGGGGCGTCCGGGGCATCCATCGCCGCCGCTACCCGCGCAGCCGTCTCGTACTCGGTGCCACCCACCTGCGGGTGGGCCTGCAGGTAGTGCCGGAGCTCAATGGCGGCAGGAATGTGCTCCTCCAGCAGCCGCAGGAGGGAATCGAGATCGGGCAGCGGCGATGACGTCACGTTGCCTCCTCGAGCCCGTAGACACGGCGGGCGTTGTCGCCTGCCATCCATGATGCGTACCGCAGGGCATCGTCCCGGCCCATCGCATCACTCGCCACCCACTCGTCGAGCAGCTCGCCGACCGCCCGTCGCCACAGCAGCGATCCGGCGAGGTACAGCTCAGGAAGTCCGTACGCATCAGACGCGAACAGCACCTTGCCGAACGGTGCCACCTCGAGTGACTCGCGCACGAGCGTGCCGGCGGACGCGCCTGCGTGGGTGACGGCGAGGCCTGTGTCGAGATAGACGTGGGGGAACACCTGGGCGAGTATGCCCGCCTCCCTGATGAACGGGTAGCAGTGGAGCAGCGTGATGTCGGTGCCCGAACCGACGGTTGCCCGCAGGAACCCGGTCATCTGCGAGGGGTCGCAGCGATGGAGGGTGATGTCGCTGTCGCCGTAGCCGACGTGGAACTGGATCGGTCGTTGCAGCGGCACCGCCTCCCACAGCAGGTGGCGGAGCAGGACGGGATGGTCCAGACGCCACGAGCCCGCAGTCTCGCAGGCGGAGAGCCACTCGCTGGCGGCTCTGAGGACCTCGGCGGGCCCGGGAGGGGTCGGGTCGAAGTCGAGGCCGAAGCGGTAGGCGATGATCGACTTGAATCCCACTGACGTGAGCGCGGCGGCCTGTATGGCGTCGTGCACGTCGCGCACGAACCCCTCGGCGGACGCACCGGGGGCCACCGTTTGGGCCAGCGTCTCCAGTCGCGTCACCTGATGGGCCGGGAGGCCCGATACCTCGGCCAGCTGACGGGGAGACGAGACACGGTCACCGTGAAAGCCGGTGTCGACGACGAACTCCCCGATCCCGGAGTCACGCAGCAGGCGGCCTGTCACCTCGGCAACGCCAAGGTGCGCGCGCCGCTGGAGGTAGTCCTCGGGGCTGCAGTGCCGAGGCAGGTCCAGTACAGGTGCGCATTCGGCCCTGATGAACGTGCCGAGAGGCGAGTCGAACCACGTGGTGGGGGGAGGTGCCGGCCAGTCGGACTCCGTGGCGAGGAGTTCGAACTCTCCGCGTGGGAGATCCTCCATGACCAGGCCATGGCAGTGGTGGTCGACGAGGTTGAGCTCCGCGACGTGCTCGCTGATCAGGCTCATGCGTCGTCCCGTCCGTGCTCGAGGTAGGCGAAGTCCTGCGCATCCCAGATCTCGTCGTAGTCGGCGACACGCATCGTGACCTGATCGCCCAGGGAGTCGACCGCGCCGGCGATGAGGGCCTCGACCATGGCCAGGGCCGGCACCTGGGAGTCGAAGGGACTCGAGGCTTCGACGGACACCGTGAGGATGATCTCGGCATCCACGGCAAGTGGGCTCATCCACGGGTCCGTCACCAGGATCAGTGTCGCCCCACGCCGCACGGCCTCCCGGCCGAAGAGAACAGATGTGCGCTGGTAGCGCCGCATGTCGAACAGGACGAGGACGTCGCCGCGATGCACCTCGAGCAGGTAGGGCACCCAGTCATTCGGATCCAGGTGCTGGCACCCCCGCCGCAGGATGGCCAGGTGCTGCGCCAGGTTCCGTGCCGTCAGGCCGCTGAAGCGCCCGCCGGCCGTGAAGAGTCGCCGCTTGGGGTCGCAGAGGAGAGCGACCGCCCGGGAGAAGGTCTCGGGATCGGCTTCCGCCAGGGAGTGCTCGACGGTCGAGGCCAGCAGGGTTGCGGTGCGCAGAAGGACGTGGTCGCCGTCGGCCGCAGGCTGGCGACGCTCGTACTGCAGCAGCGGGGAGGAGTGGCGGTCCTCGATCTCGCTGCGCAGCGCGGCCTGGAAGTCCGGGAATCCGTCGTAGCCCAGCCGGGCGATGAGCCGGATCACCGTCGGACCGCTGACGTCGGCCCGCTCGGCCAGTCGGGCGACGGTCTCCAGGCCGGAGACGGGGTAGGAGGCGAGGATCTCGTGGGCGACTCGGCGCTCGGCCCGGGGGAGAGCAGGCAATGCGGCTCGAACGCGGTCGGCGACGAGGGTCGACATGAAATGAATGATACATATCTGGCTGTTGACACTGGAAGAGGAACACAGATTAGATCGCGGTGGGGTTTGCTCTTGAGGACCCATCACGCGGTCGGGAGGGTGAATGTTCGACGGGGAGATCGCCCTGCTCGCGTGGAGCGACTACGTGGGCGTCACGCGGTGCCGCGGCGTTCCGGCCGAGTCGGTCGCCTCGCGCATGGCCAACGGCCTCGGCTGGGCGGTGGCGGGCCAGGCGCTCACACCCTTCGCCGGCATCGCCCCCAATCCCTGGGGGCCCTTGGATGAGGTGCGGCAGATACCGGTCGCCGACACCGTCACCCGGGTCGACATCTGGGATGACGCTCCTCCCTTTCACATGTATCTGTGCGACTCCCAGTCCGCGGACGGATCCGACTGGGACTGCTGCACGCGCGCATTCATGCGCCGGGCCCTCGACGATCTGAAGGCTGAGACGGGCCTCGACCTGCTGGCTGCCTTCGAGCACGAGTTCACCGTGATGTCCGACGATCTGGAGTTCGCGGCACCGTTCTCGGTCGGCGCGATCCGTGGTGTCGCACCGTTCGCATCGGACCTGGCCAGGGCCCTCGGGCAGGCCGGTGTGGAGCCGGAGACCATCGAGCCGGAGTACGGGATCCAGCAGTTCGAAGTGACGACCGCGCCGGCCCTCGGTGCTGCTTCCGGTGATCGGGCGATCATCACGCGTGAGGTCATCCGCGAGGTGGCTCGGCGACGCGGACTCGGTGTCACCTTCAGCCCCAAGCCGAGTCCGGACGGTGTCGGCAATGGCGCGCACGTGCACTTCAGCCTGGTCGACCGGCACGGTGGCAACGCCACCTTCGATCCGGCGGGTGAGGGCGGTGCCAGCGAAGTGGCAGCCCACTTCATCGCCGGCGTCGTACGGCACATGCGGGCGCTGACCGCGTTCGTTGCGCCGAGTCCGGTGTCGTATCTCAGACTCGGCCCCCATCACTGGAGCTGCGGGTTCGCCAGCTTCGGCATCCAGAACCGCGAGGCCGCGATCCGTATCTGCCCCTCGACGGATCCCGACCTCGACCGCCGGGCACGCACCTACAACCTGGAGTTCCGTCCGCCGGACCCCACGGCCAGCCCCTACATGGTCATCGGCGCACTCGTGCGGGCCGGTCTCGAGGGCATCCGTGAACGACTGCCGCTGCCGGTCAACTGTGACCGGGATCCGGCCGATCTCACTCCCGCGGAGCGCGCGAAGCTGGGCATCGTCCCGCTCCCGGAGTCCCTGGGCGAGGCGCTCGACGCGCTCATGGACGACGAACTCGCGCGAGGCTGGATGCCCCCGACGATGCTCGAGTCGTACCTGTCGGTGAAGCGGACCGAGATCGCGCTGGCGGCGACGCTGAGTCCCGAGCAGGTCTGCGCGGAGTACGCGAAGGCGTACTGACCACTCCCGGCGCACCACCGGCGAAGCCGGAACCGGGTGAGACGCGACTGCGCTCGCGACCGGTGACC
>CAIZPS010000279.1 GCA_903934925.1 uncultured bacterium
GATGTCGCCGATCATCGGGCCGTGGCATGCGATCGTGATCGAGGACGCGGACCGGCTCACTGACTCGGCGGTCAACGCGATGCTCAAGGCTCTGGAGGAGCCGCCTCCGCACACCGTGTGGATCCTGTGCGCCCCGAGTATTGAGGACGTGCTGCCGACGATCGTGTCGCGCACGCGACACGTGCCGCTGCGCACGCCGAGCACCGCAGACGTCGCCGACCTCCTCGTCGACAACTACGGCATTGATCGCTCGATGGCAGCCTTCGCTGCTCGGGCCTCGCAGGGTCATATCGGGCGTGCTCGTGCGCTTGCTCGGGATGAGCACGTGCGCAATCGACGTCAGGAGGTGCTGCGCCTGCCGTTCGCCCTGAGTGATGTGCCGTCGTGCTTCGCCGCCGCTGCGAATCTGCTGGAGTCGGCGTCCGAGGACGCGGCGGCCATCACGGATGCGCTGGATGCTGAAGAGGAGCGACGCCTGCTTGCCGAATACGGCGAGGGGGCGAGCGGGGTGACTCCGGCGAAGGTCAAGCGGCTGATGGCGAGCGCCGCGAAGGACCTGGAGAAGCGGCAGAAGACGCGGCGCACGCGCACCGTGCGGGATCAGGTGGATCGCGCACTCGTCGACCTCATCGGGCTGTATCGCGATGTGCTGGCAGTGCAGTTCGATGCCATGGTGCCGCTGATCAACGAGGAGATGCGGCCGCAGATCGGCCAACTGGCCGCGCGCTGCGTGCCGAACGACACCGGACGTCGGCTCGCGGCGATCTCGTACTGCCGTGAGCAGATCGATGCGAACGTCACGCCGCAGCTGGCGCTGGAGTCGCTGATGGTGGAGCTGAAGGATCCCTGGATCCGCACCTCCTGACCCCCCTGTTCCGTTTCTCCCGCTTAGCGGGACAAACGGGGCTCTGGGGCCCGTTTCGGGCCCCCTTCGCCCCGTTTCTCCCACTGTCGCGGGAGCTGCGGCTCACCCACCGGCGCGGGGTCGGTGCTGGTTCACTCATGCAGCCGCGGGACAAACGGGGCCGAAGGCCCGGTTTTCGCCGCCTTCAGCCCCGCCTCTCCCGCTAAGCGGGACAAACGGGGGCAGGGAGTCAGAGGTCGGCGGCGCGCTGGAGGCCGTGAGCGTAGGCGAGCATCGCATCGATGGCGGGGCCCAGCACGTCGGACGTGCGGCGGTCGAGATCGGGTGAGGCGAGCAGCGTCGCGGCGGCCGCGAGCAGGGCGTCGTAGGTGCTGCAACCTTGCGCGAGTCGCACTCGCACTACCTCGGCGGCAGACAATGCGGACGCTGCTGCCGCGGAGCCGGGCAGCTCGCGCTGCAGGTCGTCGAGTACCCGCAGCCGCTCGCACAGGGCCGTGAGCGGAGCTGCTGCCTCGGCATCGGCGCTGTGCAACTCCAGGCCGGCGCCCGGGTAGAGCCGCTCGATCGAGGGCACCAGGGTGAACACCTGCACGCGTACCGCGGAGAAGCGTGCAACCTCCGCGAAGCCGATCGCCCCACGGCGCAGCGTCGGGGGCGGGCCGACGAGGGCCGGCAGCTCGGGCTCTGCGCCGAGGGTGCGAAGTCGACGCGTCCCGCGCACCGAGACCACGACTCCGACGGCGGCGGCACCGAACCAGGCCCAGGCCGGACCTGGCACGACGGAACCGGCGAGGGTGGCGAGCACGTCGATGAAGCCGATGGCTCCCGTGACTCCGGCGGCGACTGCACCGCCCACCGACTGCGACCTCAGCGCGGCCCGCCGACTGCGGTGGCGAACGATGGTGCGGCGCTGGGCGGCGACTGCTCGGCGATGCTCGTTCGCCAGCACCTTGGTCGACTTGTGAGGTCCGCGTCCGGTGACGGCGAGGAAGGAGTCGACGAGGTCGACTCCCTGAGCCACGCGCTGCTCGATGAGGGCAGCCAGCTCCGCGGGGTCGCGTCGGGAGTTCGCCACACCGTTACGGTACGACGCATGGGGCGTCGGCGTCAGGCCGCGGTGCTGATGGCGCCGGTGGTGCTCGCCGGCTGCGCCCTGCTGCCCAGCGCCACCACTCCCGTGCCCGTCCCCACGCCGTCGGCGGCGAGCACGCAGGAGCCGACCCTGGCCGACTTCTACGAGCAGACCCCTCGATGGGTCAACTGCGGTCCGGCCGAGTGCGCGACCCTCGAGGTGCCCCTGGACTACGACGATCCCGGCGGGCAGCGGATGGAGCTCGCCATCACCCGGGTGCCGGCGACGGGGGAGCGGCTGGGCTCGCTGTTCGTCAATCCGGGTGGCCCGGGTGCCAGTGCGGTGGCGTATGCGAAGGCAGCCGACAGTGTCGTGGGGTCGCCGATCCGCGAGCACTTCGATCTCATCGGTGTGGATCCTCGCGGTGTGGGGCTCACCTCCCCCATCGAGTGCATGTCGGACGCGCAGCTCGACGAGCTTGCGGCGGCCGAGGCCGCGCCGGACTCCTCGAGTGAGGAGCGTGCGCTCGTCGCCCTCGCCCGGATGCCCGGCATGGGCTGCGCGACGTCGTCGCCCGATCTGATCGCGCACGTCGGCACCGTTGATTCAGCCCGCGATCTCGACATTGCGCGGGCGGCGGTCGGCGACCCGACGCTGACGTATCTGGGTAAGTCCTACGGCACGCTGCTCGGCGCGACGTATGCCGAGTTGTTCCCGACCCGCGTGGGCCGGATGGTCCTCGACGGCGCCTTGCCCGGGAGCCTGACCACCGAGGAGGTCTCCCGCGGGCAGGCGATCGCCTTCGAGATGGTGCTCGACGACTTCATCGCGGACTGCCTGACTCACGACGACTGCCCGCTCTCCGGTGACGTGGATGCGGCGGGGGATCAGCTGCGATCCTGGCTCGACGGTCTCGATGACGCCCCGCTCACCTCGGGCGACCGCGAGGTCACCGGGGCGCTGGCGGCCTACGCGATCCTGACCAATCTGTATGTCCCGGACTACGACTTCCCCCGCCTGCGTGAAGCACTGGGGCCGGCGATCGAGGATCAGGACGCGGCCGCGCTGCTGGCCCTGCTGGACTCGCGGATCAGTCGTGGGCCGGACGGGCGATACGAGAACAACTCCTCGGAGGCGTTCTACGCCGTCTCCTGCCTGGACCGTCCCTATGTCGGGACGCTGGACGACGTGCGGCGGCTGGCGACGGAGTGGGGCAAGGACGCCCCGACGTTCGGGCCGAGTCTGGCCTGGGGGCTGCTGGCCTGCCGGGACTGGCCGGCGCAGGGTGAGCCGGTGACCCGCACCCGGGCTGAGGGGGCGCCGCCGATCCTGGTGGTGTCGACCCGCCGGGATCCGGCCACTCCGTTTGCGTGGGGGGTGGACCTCGCCGAGGATCTGGCGAGCGCTCGCCTGCTCACCTATGAGGGTGATGGCCATACGGCGTACCTCAAGGGTTCGGCGTGCGTCGACGATGCGGTCGAGGGGTATCTGCTGGCGGGGAAGCTGCCCGAAATCGACTCATGTGACTGATGTGACGAAAGTGGATTGAATCCAGAAGTTGCATCGGTCCAGGCCACCCGGCATCCTTGCCGTCATGGTGTCGGATCACGCTCAGGACCTGCGCGAGCAGGGTCTTCAAGTGACCGCCCAGCGCCTCGCCGTCATGCGGGCGGTCTCGGCCCAGCCGCACTGCACGGCCGACGACGTCGCGCGGATGGCTCGCGAGGAGATCGGCACGATCTCGCGTCAGTCGGTCTACGACACCTTGTCGTTGCTCGTCGACGGCGGTCTCGTCCGGCGCATCCAGCCGATCGGCTCGCCAGCCCGGTTCGAAGACCGCGTCGGCGACAACCACCACCACCTGGTGTGCCGATCGTGCGGTGATCTCGTCGACGTCGATTGCGCCGCCGGCTCAGCCCCGTGCCTGACGCCGTCGGACGACGCTGACTACGACATCGATGAGGCCGAGGTGGTCTACTGGGGACGCTGCCCCCGGTGCCAGGTCGACGTCATCCCCGAACGCCCATCACAGAAGTCGCACGCCTGAGAGCCAGGCAGAACTAGAGAGAGGTCGCCATGAGCGAGCAGAGCAAGTGTCCCGTGATGCACGGGTCCGCCACCGGAGGTACGCAGAACAAGGACTGGTGGCCCGACCAGGTGAACCTGCGCATCCTCACGCAGGCAGGCGGGTCTCCGAACCCGATGGGAGATGACTTCGACTACGTCGAGGCCTTCAAGTCCATCGACTACGCCGCCCTCA
This sequence comes from uncultured bacterium, assembly GCA_903934925.1. GTDB lineage: Bacteria > Actinomycetota > Actinomycetes > S36-B12 > S36-B12 > UBA10649. The sequence goes on from CAIZPS010000279.1 coordinate 4,198, forward strand.
AGGCCGACCTCGCCGCCGTCATGACCGACTCTCAGGAGTGGTGGCCTGCCGACTACGGCCACTACGGCCCGTTCTTCATCCGCATGACATGGCACAGCGCGGGCACCTACCGCACGAGCGACGGTCGCGGTGGTGGCGGCGCGGGCATGCAGCGCTTCGCTCCCCTGAACAGCTGGCCCGACAACGGCAACCTCGACAAGGCACGTCGCCTGCTGTGGCCGATCAAGCAGAAGTACGGACGCAAGCTCTCCTGGGCCGACCTCATGATCCTCGCGGGCAACGTCGCCATGGAGACCATGGGCTTCAAGACCGCAGGATTCTCCGGTGGACGCGCTGACGTCTACGAGCCGGACGAGACCTACTGGGGCACCGAGGTCGAGTGGCTCGCCGACAACCGCTACACCGGTGATCGCGACCTCGAGAACCCCCTCGCCGCCGTCCAGATGGGCCTGATCTACGTCAACCCGCAGGGCCCCAATGGCGTGCCGGATCCCAAGGCCTCCGCGCGCGACATCCGCGAGACCTTCGGACGCATGGCCATGAACGACTACGAGACGGTCGCGCTCGTCGCCGGTGGTCACACCTTCGGCAAGATGCACGGTGCCGGTGTCGACGCCCTCCTCGACGGCCTCCCGGACAAGTTCGTGGGCCCGGAGCCTGAGGGTGCACCGATCTGGCAGATGGGCCTGGGCTGGAAGAACTCCTTCGGCACGGGCTTCGGAGACGACACCATCACCTCCGGCCACGAGGGTGCCTGGACCCCGACTCCGACCACCTGGGACATGAGCTACCTGGAGACCCTCTTCAAGTGGGAGTGGGAGCTGTGGACCACCGCTGCAGGTGCGCAGGACTGGAAGCCGACGGACCCGGCGGCCGCCGAGCTCGTCCCCGACGCCCACATCCCGGGCAAGCGCACCTTCCCCGTCATGACGACGGCGGATCTCGCGCTGCGCTTCGACCCAATCTACGAGCCGATCGCGCGCAACTTCCTCGCCAACCCGGACGAGTTCGCTGACGCATTCGCGAAGGCCTGGTTCAAGCTGACCCACCGTGACATGGGGCCGAAGATCCGCTACGTCGGCCCGGAGGTCCCGGAGGAGACCTTCATCTGGCAGGACCCGGTCCCGGCCGTCGACCATCCGCTGGTCGACGCGGCTGACGTCAAGGCCCTGAAGGAGAAGGTCCTCGCCTCGGGGCTCACCGTGTCCGAGCTGGTCGGCACGGCGTGGGCCTCGGCCGCGACGTTCCGTGGCACCGACAAGCGCGGTGGCGCCAACGGCGCGCGCATCCGCCTCGAGCCGCAGAGCGACTGGGAGGTCAACGACCCGCCGCAGCTCGCTCGGGTGCTGAAGGCGCTCGAGGGCATCAAGGCCGATTTCGACGCCCAGGGGGCGAAGAAGGTCTCGCTCGCCGACCTCATCGTCCTCGCCGGCGGCGCGGCGGTCGAGAAGGCCGCGAAGGACGCCGGAGTCTCGATCGAGGTGCCCTTCACCCCGGGTCGCACCGACGCCTCGGCGGACATGACGGACGTCGAGTCGTTCTCGGTCCTCGAGCCGAAGTTCGATGGATTCCGCAACTACCTCGGCAAGGGCTTCACCCTTCCGGCCGAGAAGCTGCTGGTCGAGCGGGCTGTCCTGCTCAACCTCAGCACCCCGGAGATGACCGTCCTCGTCGGCGGCATGCGTGCACTGAACGCGAACACCGGCCAGTCGCAGGTGGGCGTGCTCACGAAGCGTCCTGGTGTGCTGTCGAACGACTTCTTCGTGAACGTCGCCGACATGAGCACTGTCTGGGGTCCGGCGGTCGGCGACGACAACCTCTTCGAGGGTCGTGACCGCAAGACGGGCGAGCACAAGTGGATGGCCAGCCGGGTCGACCTCTCCTTCGGCTCGAACTCGCAGCTGCGGGCGCAGACCGAGGTGTACGGCGCGAGCGACGCACAGGAGCTGTTCGTGCGCGACTTCGTGTCCGCGTGGGTCAAGGTCATGGAGAACGACCGCTTCGACCTGCACCGCTAGCAGTCAAGGACAAGGGCCGGTGACCGCGAGGTCA
>CAIZPS010000280.1 GCA_903934925.1 uncultured bacterium
AGATCACGTACGCGACCAAATCTCCCTATGGCACAACGCTCGTACGTCGCTGCGCAAGATCCGCGTTCAGCTGATCGGCGAACTGGACGATCTCATTCATCAGCTCCCCGAGGGCCTGCGCACCGCCATGCCTGAGCGTGCCACTGTTCGAGCCAGGATCAACGCCATCACCAAACTCGACGTCGACGACGTCACTGACCCCATCGTGCTGCTCCGCCTTACGCTGATTGAGCACCGAATCACGATGCTCAAGGATGTCATCGCTCAGGACAAAGCCGCCGAGCGCGAACTCGGTCGACTCGTCACCCAGACCGGCTCCTCACTCCCCACAGTCCCCGGCATCGCAACACTCGCAGCCGCCGAGATTCTCATCGAAACCGGCGACGTTCGCCGCTTCACCGAAGCCGGCTTCGCCCGATTCAACGGCACTGCGCCAATACCGGCCAGCAGCGGCGAGGCGGGCGGGCGCCCTCGGCGTCACCGCCTAAACCGAGGAGGTAACCGCCGCCTGAACGCCGTCATCCACCGGATCGCCATGATTCAGTTGCGCTGCGATCCACGAGCACGTGACCTTTACGACCGCGCCATGAGCAACGGCCACACCAAGCGCGAGGCGATGAGAATCCTCAAGCGACACCTCTCGAACACCCTCTACCGAACCATGGCTCGAGACCTCTCACCCCTGCCCGCTTGACATGAGAGCTTCAAGCGCCTCACCGACGTCGTCGGGGTGTTCCCCAATCCCGAGGCCCTGCTCCGCCTCGCCGGGGCTGTCCTGGTCGAGCAGCACGACGAATGGGCCGCCGCCGACCGCCGCTACTTCTCCTAGCGATCCATGGCCCTCGTGACCGCTCCAACGACCCAGGCGGAGGGGCAGGTGACACCACCGGAACTCATATCGGCATGATCAGAACACTGACCTGAGCGCGAAGAACGAAAAGCCACCACTCAGGGGGACGTCACCCCGGCGACCCACTCGAAAGTCGTTGCACTGCAACAGTTTTCGGGCTGCAGAGCGACAACGTACGTTGTCGGATTGCCGAGTTGGCCCTTTCCCTGGCCCGTTCTTTGGCCCCTTCTTCTTCAACCTACGGATGATCAATCCGCAGCCCATGTGGAATCCGCAGATTGCGGCGTCGTGCAGGTCGTCATTGGCCGCGGGAGGTAGGCGGATCGACGGATTCCGCACGGGCATCTTCGTGACGCCGGCCGTGAGGCCAGAAATCGCCAATGACGGCCCGATCGTGCGGACGCGTAGTCCGTAGGTTCAGCGTGGGTGGAGGCGGGCACGTGCCCCGCCCTTGGACCTCAAGGAGATTGATGGCTTCCGAGGCGACACCGTGCCCTGACCGACACGACACTTGTCACTCACAGCGAGAGCATCCCAGATGAGGGCGGATGCATCGCCGGTCGCTGGGCTCGCACTGGGCACTGGGCTGCTGTGGGCCGTACCCTTGCAGTCATGGGAATCCGGATGGCAGCGGTGGAGAGGCACCGCGACGAGATCCGCGCGATCGCGTCGCGCCATCGCGCGCTATCGGTGTCCGTGTTTGGGTCCGTGGCACGAGGTGACGATGGACCGGACAGCGACATCGATTTCCTGGTGGAGTTCGAGCCCGGCGCCTCCCTCCTGGACCTCATGCGGATCCAGGACGACCTGGAGGCACTGCTCGGCGGCCACATCGACGTGGTGTCCGCCGGGGGGCTGAAGGATCGTGACGAGCACATCCGGCGCGAGGCCGTCCTCGTATGACACGGAGCGACGACCAGCGGATCGCCGACATCCTCGACGCCTGTGACGAGCTCAGCGCGGTCGTCGCCTTGAGGGAATCCGATGGCGCGAACGGCAAGGTGCTGCTGCGCGCCGCCGAACGACTGCTCGAGATCATCGGCGAAGCCGCCAGCAACGTCACCGAGGCCACGGCAGCCACTCATCCGGATGTGGACTGGCGCAGCATCGCCCGTCTTCGCATCATCCTCGCGCATCACTACCACCGCTCCGACCCGGAGTTGATCTGGTCATATGCCATCGAACAGACACCACGACTGGCCGCCGCCCTTCGGACCTGAACGTCGACCGGGCCAAGGCGGACTACATCTCGGCGCACATGGCGGGTCCCACCCGCCGTGGCCCAGCATGGCCTGATGGCGAAGTGGTCAGAAGTATTGACCGATCTGCGGACGCGTAGTCCGTAGGTTGAACGCGGTGGGTAAGGCGGTCCCCTGAATGCCGATCGTCATCCCCCAGCTGGGCGGCACCGGCCGTCAACCATTGCCCACTCGGGTCTACCTCGCGATCGTGACGGCATGTGGAGGCCGCTCCCGCGTGCCGTCGCGCGTCCATGTGGTCATGTGCCGTGAGCGCGTATGTGCTGCTCGCGGTGGCCATCGGCGTCGAAGTAGTGGGCACAGTCCTGATGCCGAAGACGGATGGCTTCCGCAATCCTGGATGGGTAGTTCTCGTACTTGGCTGCTACGGATTCGCGTTCTTCCTGATGTCCCGCGTCGTCGCCACCCTCCCGGTGTATGTGGCGTACGCAGTATGGGCGGGCATGGGGACTGCGCTAGTGGCCGTGGTCGGCATTGCGTTCCAAGGGGCGCCGTCTTCGGCGGTGCGCATCGTTGGGCTGGCCCTCATTGTCATGGGCGTCGTGCTCGTGAACTGGGCGTCGCCGCACCAATGAGGACGCCTGGGCCGGCGCGGCCATGCGTCTACCCGATCCCCCATGTGGGCGTAGGAGTGTTCCGGAACACACGCGCGGCGTGCTGACTCGGCTTGACTGCGCTCCACCAAGCCGGTGTGCCCAGACGGAGGCCCAATGAAGCGCTCGAACACGTACCTTGTTGCTGCGACCACATTCGTGGCCGTGACCCTGCTGAGCGCCTGCGGTGGCGGCAGCAGTGACAGCGAAGCCCCCAGCGCCTCAAGTGCTGAGGTCTCCGCGGCCGCGTCGGCTGCCCCATCCGCCGAGGCTTCAGCAGCCTCGGCGGTCCCGGCGTCGGTGCAGGCCAACATTGATGCTGCGATTCCAGGTACGTATACACTGCCTGAGCCGACCGGCCCGATCACACCGGGGAAAAAGGTCACCGGAATCGTCTTCGGCAACCAGTCCCAAGCCGGCCCGATCTTCACCGATTCGTTCAAGGCCGCCGGCGCTGCAGCTGGGTGGGACGTCAATGTCGTCGACGGAGAGTTCAGCACCGATCTGTACCTGTCGGCCGTGCGTCAGGCGATTGCCGAGAAGGTAGACGGAATCGTCCTATTCGTCATCGACTGCGCAGCCGTCAAGGCGGGCGTCGAGGAGGCGAAGGCTGCGGGCATTCCTGTCATCTACGTTGAGGGCTACGACTGCGACTCCGATGGCCAGAGTGAGGCAACTGGATACCCACTCGGCCTCTACAACAGCCTGACCGAGCAGGGAGTTGACTACGTGACGTTCCTGGAGGCCTCCGGTCAGCTGCAGGCCGATGCGATGATCTCCGCCCTCGATGGGAAGGTCGAGGCGCTAGCCGTCAACTACCCGGAGACGTACGCGACGGTGTCAATCACGGATGGCTTCATGAACGAGATCGAGGTATGCCCCACCTGCTCGGCCACGGTGTTTGACTCGGTGTACGCGGACTGGGGCAATGCACTGCAGTCGAAGATCAGTACCGAGTTGCTCAAGAACCAAGGGATCAACGCCATCATGGGCAACTACGACGATCCGGTCCTGAACGGCATCGCTGCAGCTGCCGCCGCCTCAGGTCGCGACATCTACGTAACCGGTGAGGCGGGCTACCCGGCCATGGTTGAGCTGATCCGCCAGGGCAAGGCTGACATGACGATCGGCTACGACGGAGGCATGGAGTCCTGGGCTGCAATTGAGCGCCTGAACAGGATCTTCAACGGTGACACGGAGCCGTTCAACACTGGCATAGGCCTCCAGCTCATCGACGCGGAGCACAATCTGTCCGCCGAGGGTGCCCCGTACGTCGCACCCGTGGACTACGTCTCCGCGTACACGTCTGCGTGGGGTGCATCCTGACCGAAGGCCAGGTCGAGGCGCAGGGCTCAGCCCGGCGCCTCGACGGCATCTGCAAGTCGTTCGGCCCCACGCGGGCGCTGGCTGACGTGAGCCTCACGGTCGCGCGAGGCGAGGTGCACGGGCTCGTCGGCGGGAACGGGTCGGGCAAGTCGACCCTGATCAAGATCCTGTCGGGTGTCGTCAAGCCCGATTCGGGGACCATCCGCATCGGGGAGGCGACGCTCACGGGAGTCCTCGGGTCACGTCCCGAGGAGGCTCGTGAAGCCGGACTCCGCGTAGTCCACCAGAAGTCCTCGGTGTTCCCCGACCTCAGTGTCGCTGAGAACCTCGCGCTCGGCGCTGAGTTCCCGCGCCGTCGCATCGGTGCGATCAACTGGCGGGCCCAGCGGCGGAGGGCCTCCGAGGTGCTCGAGCGATTCGGCATCGATGCTGACCCAGCAGACCCGGTCCAGCGGCTACGGCCGGCCACCCGAGCGATGGTGGCCATCGCTCGGGCGCTTCAGGATCTCAATGACGACCGGCCCGGAACCCTCGTGCTGGACGAGCCCACAGCCTCGCTTCCGCCCTCGGAGGTACATGTCGTACTTGAGGCCATGCGCCGCTATGCCGCGGCTGGTCACGCCGTCATTTTCGTGAGCCATCGACTCGACGAAGTCCTGTCTGCGACCGATCGCCTCACGGTGCTCAAGGATGGCGTGGAAGTCGCCGAGCTCAGCACCGCGGACACTGACCACGATCAGTTGGCGGAACTCATCGCGGGCCGAAGCCTGGCGGGTACCCGCGGCTCCAGTCACGTGCGCCGTGCCAGCGACGGCGGTCCAGGGCTGTCGGTGCAGGGCCTGTCAGGTGGGGGGCTCAAGCACGCATCGTTCACCGTGGACCGCGGAGAGATCGTGGGAGTGGCGGGCCTGCTTGGTTCAGGACGATCCTCGCTTCTGCGCCTTCTCTTCGGAGTCACCCAACGCACGGGCGGGACCGTGACGCTGTCAGGGCGTCCGTTGTCCCCGCGCAAGCCCATCGAGGCCATGCGTGCGGGTGTCGCCTATGTTCCAGAGGACCGCACCAGCGAGTCCGTGTTCTCCGAGCTCTCTCTGGTGGAGAACCTCTCCATCGCCGGGCAGGAGCGATACTGGCGTCGCGGTCTGCTTCGCAAGCGCCGCGAAATGCGGGACTCCCTCACTCTCATCGACGCCTTCGGCATCAAGTGCGAGTCACCGTCCGCATCGATCGCCCAGCTATCCGGTGGCAACCAGCAGAAGGCGATTCTCGCCCGATGGATGCGTCGCGAGCCGAGCCTGCTCCTGCTCGACGAGCCCACCCACGGGGTCGACGTCGGTGCACGGGAGGACATCTACTCACTGGTTCGGCAGGCGGCCGGACAGGGGACGTGCGTACTCGTGGTGTCGTCCGATGCGGAGGAACTGGAGCTGCTCTGCGACCGCCTCCTCGTGCTGCGCGATGGCGTCACGGTCGACTCCATCGGCGCCGAAGACCTGCCTGACAGCCACCTCGAGAAGATCGTGTAGGGAGCCACCGTCATGTCCTTGGACAGCAATGTCGCCGCCGACGCCGCGGACCTCTCGTCGCCTCGCCCTAAGGCTCGAGGAGGTCGGGCTCTTCGAATGCTAGAGGCGTACGCACTCGTCATCGTCATGATCGGCGTCATCGCCTTCTTCTCGCTGTGGCCGACGACATCCGAGGTCTACCCGACGATGGCGAATTTCCAGGTGATCATCGCCGGGCAGTCGGTCCTTGCCGTGGTCGCGGTAGGCGCTCTCATGCCCCTGATCTGCAATGAGTGGGATCTGTCCGTCGGGGCGAGCGCCACGCTGTCAGCTGTCGTCGCGGCGAGCCTGCTCTCGTCGTCATTCGCCGTTCCCCTCGCACTCGCCATCGGACTGGGCACCGGAGTGGTCGTTGGCCTGGTCAACGGGTTCCTGGTGAACTTCCTGGGCACCAACGCCGTCATCACCACACTC
>CAIZPS010000281.1 GCA_903934925.1 uncultured bacterium
AGACGAGGTCGATGCGCATCCCCCAGCCGCGATGGAAGGCGCCGTTGCGGTAGTCCCAGAACGTGTACGGCTCGCCCTTGAGCGAGCGCGGCATGACGTCGGAGAGCCCTGTCGCGCGGAGGTCGGCGAGCGCCGCACGCTCGGGCGCGGTCACGTGCGTGGAGTCGGTGAAGAGGGAGATGTCCCAGACGTCGGAGTCCTCCGGCGCGACGTTGAAGTCGCCGATCAGGGCGTAGGGCCGGTCGGGGTCGGCCGCCATCTCGGTGCGTGCGGTGGACGCGAGGGCGCGGAACCAGTCGAGCTTGTAGGCGTAGTGCGGATGGTCGGGCTCGCGACCGTTCGGGACGTACAGGCTCCAGACGCGCACGCCGCCGCAGGTGGCGCCGATGGCCCGCGTCTCGACGACGTCCTCGTACGAAGGTTGGTCGACGAGGTCGAGCGTGACGTCCTCGATGCCGACGCGGCTGAGGAGTGCGACTCCGTTCCAGCGACCGTTGCCGTGGGCGACGGACTCGTACCCGGCGGCCTGGATCGGCATGGCGGGGAAGGCGTCGGTGGTGCACTTGAGCTCCTGCAGCGCGACGACGTCCGGCTGCGCGGACTCCAGCCACTCCAGCAGGCGGTCGAGCCGGGCCGTGACGGAGTTGATGTTCCAGGTCGCGATGCGCACGACGACGACCCTACGGGAATCACGCGCCGCACTCAGGCGACGGCAAGACCCAGCTCCTCGCAGGCCCGCGCCATCTGGCGGTCCCGGGTCAGGACGACGTCGCAGCGGGTGATCAGGGCGGACGCCACATGGATCGCGTCGAGGGACTTCAGGTGCCGCACGGGCAGCCGTGCTGCGGTCGCCAGTGTCTGCGGCGTGATCGCCACGACATCGACACCTGCGAGGGCCTGCTGCGCAACGGCCCAGACGTCGGCGGTGTCGTCCTCCCGGCGGATGCGACGCGCGATCTCGACGAGGCAGAGCGCCGATGTCGCCACCCGCAGGCCGGCAGTCGAGGCGAGGAGACTTGAACTCTGGGCGAGAATTCGATCGATCACGATTCCTGAGTCCACGTAGACCGGCATCAGATGCGATCCTCCCGGTCCCACTCCGTAGCGGCCGCCAGTCGATCGGGGCCGAGACTGCGAAGCAGGGCGACGATCTCCGGATCGACCTCACCGAACGCTCGCGTGGCCGGCGTGATCATGTGCCGCACGTCCTTCGGGTAGGCCCGCAGCGGGTAGTCCCGCACATACTCGTGGAGTGCCTCACGGGCGAGGTCCTGCTGCGAGCGCCCGGTCTGCTCGGCCAGGGCGCGCAGGGCTTCGGCGAGGTCCTCGGGGAGGCGCAGGTTCATGGCCATGCCAAGACGGTACCGTTTTCGGTACCACATCGTCGTCGTCATGGCCGGTCGGTGGCACGCGCGAGGCTTCCGATGTGTGGTCGATCGGTCGGGTGTGGACGGGCGACGGTCGGGTGTGGACGGACGGTATCGACCGGATTTCGCCCTCACGACGCCAGCGGGTAGCCTTCGGGGGCTACTCGGTTTGCCGGGTGCACGCATTTCACCCTCCTGCCACGGAACGACCGTGGCCGCTGAGTCCGAAGGAGGTGGGTTGTCTATGCGTCGTTACGAGATCATGGTGATCCTCGATCCCGATCTGGAAGAGAAGACCATCGCTCCCAGCCTGGAGGCGTTCCTCAACGTCGTCCGCGCTGACGGTGGCACCGTGGAGAGCCTCGATGTCTGGGGCCGTCGCCGTCTCGCCTACGAGATCAACCACAAGCCCGAGGGCATCTACGCCCTGGTCCACGTGACCGCGACCAAGGAGTCGGTGGCCGAGCTCGACCGCCAGCTCTCCCTCAACGAGGCTGTCATGCGCACCAAGGTGCTGCGTCTGCCGGAGAACGCCACGGCTGGGGCCCAGTAATGGCCGCCGGCGACATCGCGATCACGGTGGTGGGCAACCTCACCAACGATCCCGAGCTGCGTTTCACCCCCAGTGGTGCCGCTGTCGCCTCGTTCACGATCGCGTCCAACTCGCGTTACCTGGACAAGAACACGAACGAATGGAAGGACGGCGACCCGGTCTACATGCGGTGCAGTGTGTGGCGTCAGTACGCGGAGAACGTCGCGGAGTCCCTGACGAAGGGCACGCGCGTCATCGCGACGGGCCGCCTCAAGCAGCGCTCGTACGAGACCCGCGAGGGTGAGAAGCGCACGGTGCTGGAGATGGAGGTCGACGACGTCGGTCCCGCTCTGCGCAATGCGACGGCCAAGGTGAACCGGGTGCAGCGCGAGGGCGGCGGCTTCGGAGGCGGAGCGCCGAGCGGCGCGCCGGCCGATGATCCTTGGGCCGCTGGCCCGTCCTCGGGTGCTGGCTTCGACGAGCCTCCCTTCTAATTCCCTTCCGATCTCACGGATTCCCAACTCCCGTAGCCGCAAGGCTTCGGCCCCCGACAGGAGCAAGACGAATGGCACGAGACAACAACAGCAGCAAGGGCCGCCAGTCGGCGTCCCGCAAGAACGAGAAGATGGTCAAGGCCAAGGCCTGCCAGTTCTGCAAGGACGGCGTCAAGGCGATCGACTACAAGGACACGAACCTGCTGCGCAAGTTCATCTCCGATCGCGGCAAGATCCGTGCACGTCGCGTCACCGGCAACTGCACGCAGCATCAGCGTGACATCGCCATGGCCGTCAAGAACGCCCGCGAGGTGGCGCTCCTTCCCTACACGTCGACCGCGCGCTGACGCCTGACAAGAACAGGAACGAACATGAAGCTCATCCTCACTCAGGACGTAGCAGGCCTCGGGGCCCCGGGCGACGTCGTCGAGGTCAAGGACGGCTACGGCCGGAACTACCTCGTGCCGCGCGGGTTCGCCATCCAGTGGACCCGCGGCGGCGAGAAGCAGGTCACGCAGATCAAGCGCGCTCAGAAGGTGCGCGAGGTGCGCGACCTCGGCCACGCCAACGAGATCAAGCAGGCGATCGAGGGCCTGACCATCACGGTCACCGCGCACGCCGGTGACTCGGGGCGGCTCTTCGGCTCCGTCACCAACGCCGACATCGCCGATGCCGTCAAGGCCGCGGGTGGTCCGGTCATCGACAAGCGCAAGATCGTGCTCGATGCCCCGGTGAAGACCGTGGGCAAGCACACCGCCAAGGTCGAGGTGCACGCCGACGTCATCGCCAAGGTGGCCTTTCAGGTGGTCGCTGGCTGACCACAGCGCAGATGCGAGAGGGCCACCCCATCGGGGTG
>CAIZPS010000282.1 GCA_903934925.1 uncultured bacterium
CCGACTCCGCCTCATCCAGCGTCAGCAGATCCCCCTCCGCCACCCCCGACTCCGCCTCATCCAGCGTCAGCAGATCCCCCTCCGAGACACCCGACTCCGCCTCATCCAGCGTCAGCAGGTCCCCCTCCGCGACACCTGACTCCGCGCCGGCCGCCGGGTCGGCGCCATCGACGGGGACCTCCTCCTCGACCAGGAACTCCTCCAGGGCCGCGTCGGCTTCCTCCTCGGTGACGACGACCTCCTCCATGTCGGGGTAGCCGCCCTCGGGATAGGGAACGATCAGTTTCAGACCCTGCTCACCGCCGAGGAACGTCGGGAACCGGTTGATGATCGAGGCCGCACCCACGGCGATGCCGAGCGTGAGCCCGGCGAGGTAGGGGCCGCGCAGGCGCGCACCCAGAGCGCCGATCACCGCGCCGGCGATCACACCGCCGAGTCCGGCGAACACCATCGACCACACCGCATTCCACGGCACGCCGATGATCGGCACGGTCGACCAGTGCATCGACGTCAGGGCGAAGACGTACCCACCCACTGCCATGAGCGCACCGTTGCCGAGGGACACCTGGCCGGACAGTCCCACGAGAATCGTCATGCCGAACATCGCTGTGGCGTACATCGCAGCGACGGCGAGGTAGTAGCTCAACTGGGTGTCGACCGCGCCGTTGAGCAGGGACAGTCCCACCCAGATCAGGAAGGCCAGGGCCGCATGGCCGAGCAGTCGCGAGCCCGGGACTCGCAGGATCAGTCCGTTCCAGCGCTCGAGCATCAGACGGACCTCGCCTTGTGGTGCGAGAACACTCCGTCGGGCTTGAACCACAGGTTCAGGCCGAGCAGGACGAGGGCGACGATCGCCGCATTGCTGGCATCGCTGTAACCCGTGACCAGCGACAGCACGAGACCGGTGCCGATGCCGAACGCGACAGCGCCGACGAGGGAGTCGAGCCCGCCGATGACGGCCGCCGTGAAGGCAAACACCAGGAAGATATCGAAACTGTTGGGCGACAGGGTCGACGTCGGTGCCACGAGGACACCCGCGACCGCTCCGACCATGCCGGCGATGACCCAGCCGACGGCCAGCATCCGCGACACCCGCACTCCGGAGAGTCGGGCCACCTCGGGGTTGAAGGCCGCCGCGCGCATCGACAGACCCAGCTTGGTCTTGGTCAGCAGGATGGCGAGGGCCGCGACGAGCAGGGCGGTGACGACCAGGACCAGGATGTCGTACGGCGTGATCGGGAACACCCGCCCGAAGATCTCCAGGCCCACGTACTCCACGGGAGTGGGGTACGACCTCGGCTCCCCTCCCCAGATCATCGCGGCGAGGGACTGCAACGCAATGAGCACGCCGAAGGTCGCGATGATCGCGCCCGAGGAGTCAGCGCGTCTCACCGGTCGCATGACGAGGACATGCACGATCAGGCCCAGAAGCGCACCCGCAATCACCGCGACGGCCAGAGCCACGAACCACGAACCGGTGAGTTGGAGCACGCTCAGTCCGACGAACGTCGTGAACATCGCCTGCCCCACCTGCGCGAAGTTGACGACGCGCGTGGACCGCCAGACAAGCACCAGGGCGAGGGCCATCAGGGCGATGACCGCACCGTTGGCGACACCGCCCAGGAAGAAGTCGACGAAGCTGCCCATGGCTGCCCTTCAGTAGCCCAAATACGCGTGACGCAGTTGCTCGTCGGAGGCGATCTCGGCCGCTGGCCCCTGCTGGACCACTCGCCCGAGATTCAGCACCATCCCCGTCCGGGCGACCCGCAGAGCGGTCACCGCGTTCTGCTCGACCAGGAGCACGGCCAGGTTGGTCTCGCGCGCGCGGTCGCGCACGAGCTCGAGGATCTGGGTGACGATGAGGGGGGCGAGCCCAAGCGAGGGCTCGTCGAGCAGCAGCACCTGCGGACCGCACATGAGGGCTCGGCCGATCGCCAACTGCTGGCGCTCTCCGCCGCTGAGGGTGTCGGCACGCAAGTGCCGCCGCTCCTGCAGGATCGGGAAGAGCGCGAAGACCTTGGCCTCGGAGGCATTGCGCTGGGCTTGGGTGCGCCACAGTCCCCCGAGGCGGAGGTTCTCCTCGACCGACAGCTCAGGAATCGTCGACCGGCCCTCCGGCACCATGGCGATGCCCGAGCGCACGACATCCTCGGGCGCCCAGCCGGTGATGTCATCACCGTTGAACGTGACGCGGCCGGCCTCCGGCCGCACGAGGCCGGCAAGCGTGCGGAGCAGCGTGGACTTGCCGGCGCCGTTGGCGCCGATCACGGCCGTCACCTGCCCGGGCGGCACCGTGAGCGACACGTCCTGCAGCGCCTGCACCGGGCCGTACGACACGCTGAGCCCCTCGACGATGAGCATCAGTGCGCCTCCTCGCCCAGGTAGGCGGCAAGCACCGCGGGATCGCTGCGCACCTGCTCAGGCGTGCCCGCGGCGATGACCGAGCCCGCGTCGAGCACCCAGATGAAGTCGCAGACATCCATCACGAGCTCCATGTGGTGCTCGACCAGGAGCACGGTGCGATCGGGAGCCCAGCTCTTGATGAGGCCGCCGAGGTCGGCCATGTCGCCGGCACTGATCCCGCCGGCCGGCTCGTCCAGCAGCAGGATGCGCGGATCGCTCACCAGAGCCCGGGCGAGCGCCACCCGCTTCTGGATCGGGTAGGGCAGCTCCCCCGGGCGCCGATCCGCGACGTCAAGGACGGCGAACTCCTCCATGACAGCGCGCGCCTGATCGCGCAGCTGGCGTTGGCGGGCATCGGTCCAGGGGAGGGCGAGCGCGTCGGCGACGATGCCGCTGCGCACTCGGACCGTCGCACCCAGCATGACGTTCTCCAGCGCCGTCAGACTCGGGAAGAGGCCGACACCCTGCAGGGTTCGAGCGATGCCCAGACGGGTGAGCCGCTGAGGGGCGATGTGCCGGAGCCTCCTGCCCTCCACGCGGACCTCGCCGGAGTCCGGCCTGAGGAAGCCGCTCATGACGTTGAAGACCGTGGTCTTCCCGGCTCCGTTGGGCCCGATGAGGCCGGTCACGCTGCCCCGAGGCACCCCGATGCTGACGTCCTTGAGGATGTGGAGTCCGCTTAGCGTGACGTTGACGTCGACCGTCTCGAGCACAGGGTTCGTCAACGGCAGGTAGTAGCCCACGACTCTCCCTCTCCCCCATCCGCCGGATCCTTGAGTCTGTCCTCCCCCGTCACACTCGGCAACCGATTCGGACAAATGGTCGAGCCCCCGACCCGTACCCAGGTAGGGGGCTCGCCTGTGACAGTTGAAGGACGGGCTAGATGTCGTCCTCCGACATAAGGTCCTTCACGCGGTTGGGATCCAGCGGGATGCCCGGGCCCATGGTCGACGACATCGTCGCCTTCTTGATGTAGCGCCCCTTGGCGGCGCTTGGCTTCAACCGCAGGATCTCGTCCAGCGCAGCCGCGTAGTTCTCGACGAGGGACTGCTCGCCGAAGGAGGCCTTCCCGATCGGGAAGTGCAGGTTCGAGTGCTTGTCGACGCGGAATTCGATCTTGCCGCCCTTGATGTCGTTCACCGCCTTGGCTACGTCCATGGTCACAGTGCCGGTCTTCGGGTTCGGCATGAGGCCACGCGGACCGAGCACCTTGCCCAGCGTGCCGACCTTGCCCATGAGGTCAGGCGTGGCGACGGCCGAGTCAAAGTCGGTCCAGCCGCCCTTGACCTTCTCGATCATCTCGTCACCGCCGACGAAGTCAGCGCCCGCGGCGCGGGCCTCCTCCGCCTTCTCGCCGTTGGCGAAGACCAGGACCCGAGCGGTCTTGCCGGTGCCGTGCGGAAGGTTGACGGTGCCACGGACCATCTGGTCGGCCTTGCGGGGATCCACGCCGAGCCGCATCGACACCTCGATGGTCGGATCGAACTTCGTGGTCACGGTGCCCTTGGCCAGGCGCACTGCTGACAGGGGGGAGTACAGGGACGTGGCGTCGATCTTCTCTGCCGCGGCCAGGTAGGACTTGCTGCGCTTCATCTCTGCTCCTTCGCAGGTCGTGGTCCGAGCCGCGCTGGCTCTGCCACTTGGGTTGTCTTGTCATGCTCTCCGCTCACGCGGAGACGGCTTCATGCTCTCCGCTCACGCGGAGACGGTTTCATGCTCTCCGCTCACGCGGAGACGGTGATGCCCATCTGACGGGCGGTGCCCTCGATGATCTTCATCGCGGCCTCGACGTCGTTCGCGTTGAGGTCGGGCATCTTGGCCTCGGCGATCTCGCGCACCTGGGCCTTCGTGATCGACCCGGCCTTGACCTTGTGCGGCTCGCCGGAGCCCTTCTCCAGGCCGGCGGCCTTGAGGATCAGGCGCGAGGCCGGAGGGGTCTTCAGGACGAAATCGAACGAGCGATCCTCGAACACGGTGATCTCGACCGGGATGATGCTGCCCCGCTGGTTCTCCGTCGCAGCGTTGTACGCCTTGCAGAAGTCCATGATGTTGACGCCGTGCTGGCCCAGGGCAGGGCCGACCGGCGGCGCCGGGTTCGCTTGCCCGGCCTGGATCTGGAGCTTGATCAGGCCGGCGACCTTCTTCTTCGGTGCCATGGTGTGTCGGGTCCTTCGTTGTGGTGGCCCACGGGGCGGGAGCCCTATGGGGTCGTACTCCTTGCTGGTGTTTCGTGTTCGTTCTTGAACAGTCGCGCTAGTTTTTGATGATCTGGCTGAAGGCCAGCTCGACCGGGGTCTCGCGACCGAAGATCTCCACGAGGCCGGTGACCTTCTGGGCCTCGATGTTGATCTCGGACACGGTCGCGTGCAGGGTGGCGAAGGGACCGTCCACCACGGTGACGGAGTCACCGATCGAGAAGTCGATCTCGATGGCGGGACCGGCAGCAGCTCCACCCGCGGACGGAGCCTCTGCAGATCCTGCGGCGGCCGACTTCTTCTCCGGTGCCGGCGCAAGGATCCCGACGACCTCGTCGAGGGACAGTGGGGCCGGCTGGTGGCCGTGCCCGACGAACCCCGTCACGCCAGGCGTGTGCCGGATGGTGCCCCACGACTCGTCGGTGAGGTCCATGCGAACG
>CAIZPS010000283.1 GCA_903934925.1 uncultured bacterium
CATCATGCCGGCGCAGTCCTCCGGGCTGCCGGAGATGACGTCGTCGGAGCGGGTGCAGGCGGAGCTCGAGGTCCTCGGCATGGATGTCAGTCGGCATGTCGTCGACTTCCATGCACCGATGCTGGAGAGTCTGCGCGCTGCCGGGATGCGGTTGGTGCAGTCCCGAGACCTCGTCCGCCAGCGCTCGCGCAGCGAGGTATTCGTGGCCGGGGTCAAGGTCGCGGTCCAGACGCCACCGGTACGCAGCGGCCGTCGGGTCATCTTCCTGACCCTGGATGACTCCACCGGGCCTGTGGACGCGGCGTTCTTCGAGGACGTGCAGGATCCGTATGCCAGCACGGTGTTCTCCACGTGGCTGCTGCTGGTCCGGGGTGAACTGCGGCGCACCGGTCCGCGAGGAGTGTCGATCCGCGCCACTGGCTGCTGGGAGCTCGGCGAGGTGCGCGAGGTCTGGCAGGAGGGGGGAGCCCAGGCGGTGTCCGACCTGGTCGGCGCGAGTTCCGTGCCGGATGGAGCAGCGGATGGAGCAGCGGATGGAGCAGCGGATGGAGAGACTCCAGTGCGTCGTCGGGTGCTGGTGCACTCCAGCGGATTCCGGCAGTCGCCGTATGCCGACGTGAAGCCGCCCGGCACGGGGCGTCCGGTGCCGATGTCCGCGCTCTGGCACGCGAGCCCGGGCAGCAGCGGAAGAATGGCGTGATGATCCGGCGGATGACCGCGTGCGCGCGGGGGTGCGCGCGATGAGCCGCAGCCAGGTGCGTCGGCCCACGGGTCGCGTGGCCTTCGACGGCGATGACGCCGCCTGCACGATCCTGCACGTCGACATGGACGCCTTCTATGCGTCCGTCTCCCTGCGTGGTCGTCCCGATCTGCACGGCACCCCGGTCATCGTCGCCGGGGGAGGCAACCGCGGGGTCGTGCTGTCGGCGACTTACGAGGCCCGCGCGCTCGGCGTGCACTCCGCCATGCCGATGTCCCGCGCTCGGAGACTGGCTCCGCAGGCGACCGTCATCGAGCCCGACCACCACGAGTACGCCGAGGTGAGCCGCAACGTCATGGCCCTGTTCGGGTCGGTCACCCCCCTGGTCGAACCCCTCAGCCTTGATGAGGCCTTCCTTGACGTCTCCGGTGCGCTGCGCCGACTCGGCACACCGACCCGGATCGCCGAACTGATCCGGGCGCGAGTCGAGGACGAGCAGCGCATCACCTGCTCCGTCGGTGTCGCGAGCACCAAGTTCGTCGCCAAGCTCGCGTCCACCCGGGCCAAGCCCGACGGCCTCCTCGTCATCCCGGTCGATCGGGTCATCGACTTCCTGCACCCGCTGCCGGTCGGTGCCCTGTGGGGAGTCGGGGAGAAGACCGAGGAGCACCTCGTCCGGCTGGGACTGCGCACTGTCGGCGACATCGCGCACACTCCCGTCGCAACCCTCGAGCGCGCCCTCGGCTCGGCGACCGGCCACCACCTGCATGAGCTCTCGTGGGGTCGTGATCCGCGCCCGGTGCGTCCGGATGAGCGCGAGAAGAGCCTGGGCAACGAGGAGACGTTCGCGCAGGACATCGACGATCCCGAGGTGATCCACGCGCATCTGCTCCGACTCGCCGATCAGGTGGCCGGTCGGCTCCGTCGCTCTGGGCAGGTCGGGCGCACCATCGCGATCAAGGTCCGGTTCGCGGACTTCACCACCCTGACCCGGTCGCGCACCCTTCCCGCCCCGACCGATGTGGGCCGGGAGATCTACGACACCGCTCGGCACCTCTACGACGGACTCGGTCTCGAGCGGGTCCGGATCCGCCTCGTCGGCGTCCGGGTCGAAGGCCTGGCCGCAGCCGAGGATGCACCACGCCAGCTGACCCTCGATGAGCCGGCTGACGAGCGCAGGGAGGCCGAGGTCGCGATCGATGCCCTGCGGGCCCGGTTCGGGGCGGATGCGGTCCGCCCGGCCAGGCTCTTGGACCCTCCGGAGACCTGACCGGGCGAGCGTCCGCTCGGCGGAAGGAGGAAAGGTTCCCGACCCAGTTCCGGGTCGTGGGTTTCGCTCCCGGGAGAACGTGCTTATCCTTGGGGAGGCGGTACCCTCGGGAACGCCGTCCGGGAGACCGGAGCAGGTCCGCAACAGCAGGTCCGGTCCAGGCCGGAGATACGCGAAAGGGGTCTCTCATGCCGCTCTCCGAGCATGAGCAGCGTCTGCTCGAGCAGATGGAGAAGGCCCTCTACGCCGAGGACCCCAAGTTCGCCACCAGCCTGCGATCGTCCCGTGGCTCGAAGGCCTCCCGTGGTCGTGCCGCCCTCGGTGTCCTCGCCATCCTCGCCGGCCTCGGCCTGCTGCTGGCTGGCGTGGCCACCACGGTGATCGCTCTCGGCGTCATCGGTTTCGTCGCGATGCTGATCGGCTGCGTCATCGTCTACTCCGCCTTCCAGGCGCGCGGCGTCGTCGCCGAGGAGGCTGAGGCCGCTCCCGGGCCTTCGACAGGGCCTGCCGGGCCTACCGGACCCTCGGGGCAGGGTGGCTCGGGCTTCATGGATCGCATGGAGGACCGCTGGCGTCGGCGCAACGAGGAAGGCCAGTAGGCCAGTCCGGTCTGTTGATCGGCCCGTCCGGTACCCGCAGCGCCACATCCCCGCCTACTCGGGCAGGATGCGCTCATGAGCGAACAGACTCCTGACGTCGTCCCGGCACAGCTCGGTCGCTTCTTCGAGGACTTCGAGGTGGGCACGACCTACCAGCACCCCTTCGGACGCACCATCAACGAGGCTGACTCCACCTGGTTCACCCTGCTGACGTGCAACACGAACCAGAACCACTTCAACGCGCATCTCGCGCAGTCGAACCCGATCACTCAGGGCCGCATCATCGTCAACTCGGGCCTGACGGTCGCCCTCGTGCTCGGTCTGTCAGTGATAGACATGAGCCAGAACGCGGTCGCCAACCTCGGCTGGACCGACATCAAGCTCACCCACCCGGTCTACATCGGCGACACCATCTACGCCGAGAGCATCTGCCTCGACAAGCGAGAGTCCTCCTCACGACCGGAGATGGGCATCATCCGGATGAAGACGCGTGGCTTGAACCAGGACGGCGACGAGATCGTCTCGTGGTTCCGTTCGGTGATGATCCCCAAGCGCACCAGCGGCATCGGACAGGACTACTTCCCGGTGGCCAAGACCGGGCCCATGCAGGCCGAAGGCTGATCCCTGTCGTGGAGGAGGACGGCTTCTCAGGCAGCGTCGTGGGCAACCCCGCGGGGCACGAGGTGATCCTCATCGCCCGACCCGCCGCACCCTCTCCGCCGGACGCCGTTGAGGCCCTGCGCGAGATCCTCACCAGCAGCATCGGTCTGGCGACCTACACCGCGACCACCATCATGTCGTTGGTGGAGCAGACCGTGGCCTCCGCGGTCAATGCGACTGTCGGTGCCGCCATGGATCGCGCGGTCCCGCTCGTTGCGGATGCGATTCTGCAGCGCCTCGACCTCACCGACCTCGTACTCGACCGCGTCGACCTCCGAAGAGTCGTCGAATCGACGCTCGACGAGATCGATCTGACGTCGCTGGTGCTGCAGCGCGTCGACATCGACGCGATCGTCGGTGCCGCTGACATCGATGCGGTGATCGATCGGGTGCCCATCGTCGCGATCGCCGACTACGTCATCGACGAGATCGACCTTCCGCAGATCATTCGCGATTCCACCAGCGGTGTCGCGGGAGAGGCGCTGGACTCCGTGCGCCGTCAGGGGGTGGGTGCTGACGTGATGCTGTCCGGCTTCATCGACCGCATCATCCGCCGTCGGGAGCGGAGCCTTGACGCCCCGGGAACGCCCGAGTCCTTGCTCGCTCGCGGGGGCGATGAGGGCCTCGTCGACGACGAAGGGGTGACGCCGTGACGACGTTCCGGGAGTATCGCGATGCCCTCGCGGCCGGGGGCTCTGTCGAGCGTGACTTGCCGGCCCTGCCCACGGATGCAATCCGCTTCCAGGGCGAGCGTGCGGGGCTCGTGAGCCGTGCGGTGGCTGCATTCATCGACGTTCTCATCATCTTCGCGGTCGTACTCGGCACGATCGCCGTGTTCTGGATGCTCTCGTTCATCATCAATCCAGCCAATCCGGCCGACATCGGCTCGATCGAGGCCGCCTCCACGCAACAGCGGCGCATTCCCGAAGTCATCACGATGATCGTCTACGGGTACGTGCTCAACGTCCTGTACTGGACGGTGTTCTGGGCGATCTCCGGGCGCACGATCGGAAACCTGATCATGGGTCTGCGGGTCGTCGACCGCAAGGGTCGCTCTCCGGGCTGGATCGTGTCCTTCCTGCGTGCGGTGTTCTGCACAGGCTTCCCCATCGGCCTGGTGTGGTCCGCCGTCAGCCACAAGAACAAGTCAGTTCAGGATGTCGTGCTGCGCACGAGCGTCATCTACGACTGGGTGGTGGGGATCCCATGGCTGAGATCAGACCTGGAACCGCTGGCAGACGCTGAGACGAGGAGTACGACGACATGAGAAATGATCGTGGGTTCGCTCAAGTGCTGGGCGTCGGACTCTGCGCGGTGAGCCTGCTGCTTGCAGGCTGCTCGGGATCATCCAACTCCGGATCCTCGGATGAGGCTGCAGCGTCAGCACCGGCCGCAACCGACCCTCCGGCAGTCGAGGCGGGGGACGATCCGGCGATGATCGCCCTGTGCGACCAGATGGTCGCCGAAGGACTGTCGCCGGGCGATGCGACGACTCTCGCGGAGCAGAACGGCTACGTCGCACGCGTGGGAACGATCGACGGCGAGCCTCAGGCAGTCACGATGGACTATCGTCTGGACAGGTTCACTTTCGAGGTCGCTGAAGGAGTCGTCGTCGACTGCCAGTACGGCTGAACCGTCAGGAGGATCCATGCGTATCCGAAGCCTCGTGGTGATCGTGTCGTCCGTCGTTCTCGTCCCGGCGCTCGGTGCAACTCCTGCACTGGCGGCCGACTCGGTCGACACATCAGTGCAGGCAGACGTCGAGTCTTGGCAGGAGGCAGCTGATCTGCTGGGCCCCGCGGGATCGCTGTGGCGTCCGTCCTACACGGCCGGCCTCAAGCAGGACGGCACGATCGACGTCGTCGCCGAGGGGATCACGATGAAGGACGGCGCCGTGACGGGTGGCAGCACCTTCGCGGGCAGCACCTACGGCTCCAGCCGCAAGGAGAAGGTCACCATCGTCGAGAAGTGGGCGCAGACGGACTGGGCGGCCGATCCGGAGACCGACATCCGGCGCGCTCTCGTGGGCTCGGCGACGATCAGTCTCGGCGATCCGGGTACCAAGGTGGACGTCCCGGCCAAGATCTACGCGAACTGCTACACGAAGGCGCTGTCGGGCGACGCGCCTCCTCCGCCTAAGAGCCTGCGCTGCACCAAGGCCGATGTGCGCAAGTACGGCGGCACTCTGGTCATGACGGCGCGTCCGTCGTCGACCATGGGGGCGCCGGGCCGGTCGACCCTGCAGATCGATGCCGACGGCCTGAGCTACAAGCAGCTCGTGCGGGTGGCATCGTCCCTGCAGCAGGTGCCGGGCGACTACAGCATGGACGGCCTCGAGCTCGTGGGATCCGCGGAGATGCGCGGCATCTGCGGCCAGATGGTCGGCGACCGCATGAGCCTCGACGCTGCGCAGGCCTTCGCGCAGCAGAGCGGGTACACCGTGCGTCCGGGCAGCATCGACGGGGTGGGCCAGGCCCTGACCATGGACTTCCGCACCGATCGAGTCACCGTGACGCTGGAGGGCGGTGTGGTGACCGGCTGCAGTTACGGCTGAGCCGGGGCGCGCACGAGCCTCACGTCCGTCAGCTGGTGATGTCCTTGCGGTCGAAGCGCAGCACCGCGATCGTCACCAGGATGGCGAAGGTGATGACGCTGTAGGACGCACCGATCGCCATCTGGTCCCACACGATGGTCGGACCGAGCGCATCCACCCAGGCATTGCCGTAGTCCGTCGGCAGCAGGCGTCGCAGGTCGCCCAGGGCATCGATGGCATCGAGGATGTTCAGCACGATGACGATCACGACCGCCGCGCCGACCGCACCCAGAGGCACATCGGTGAGCACGCTCATTAGGAAGGCGACCCCCGCGGGAATCAGCATGGTCAGGCCGATGTACCCGGCGATGACGGCGATGCGCGTCGCAGACTCCGGCACGTCCCAGGTGCCTGCCAGCGGGCTCGACAGCGGAGCCGTGCCGAAGGCGAGGGCGCCGATGATCCACGACGCGACCACGAGGATCGCCAGGCTGATGGCGGTCAGGAGCAGGCCGACGATCGCCTTGGCGCGCAGCAGGCGTCGTCGCGGAACCGGTGCGGCCAGCAGGTAGCGCAGGGTGGACCACGAGGCCTCACTGGCGACGCTGTCGCCGAGGAACATCGCCGCAATGATCACGAGCAGGAAGCCGGAGCTGAAGAACAGCATCGTCAGGGCGAAGTTCCACGCGCCCGAAGTGGCGAGGCCCACGAGATCGAGGTCGCCGTCGCCGAACCCGCCCCCTCCACCGGACGACGACTCCGGTCCGAGCTTGACGGCCGCGACGACTATCAAGGGCAGGGCGATCGCGATGCCGAATGCGACCATGGTGCGCCGCCGCCGAAGCTGCCGGACGAGTTCGACGCCGATGGTGAGGGTACGGCGAGGGTCGTATGCGGTGACGGCGGTCATGACGATGCTCCTGACGTGCCGATGGCGTGTCCGTCCCCGACGAGTTCGAGGAAGACATCCTCCAGCCTGCGTCCTTGGTGCTCGCGCAGCAGCTCATCCACGGGCCCCTGGGCGATGACACGCCCGGAGCCCATGACGACGACGTCACTGCATGTCTGCTCCACCTCACTGAGCAGGTGCGAGGACACGATCACGGTGCGCCCTTCGGTGGCGTAGGCCCGCATCACCTCGCGCATCTCCTTGATCTGCGGCGGATCGAGTCCGTTGGTGGGCTCGTCGAGCAGGAGCAGGTCCGGCATGCCGAGCATCGCCTGCGCGATGCCGACTCGCTGGCGCATGCCCTGGCTGTACGTGCGCACGCGACGATCGATGGCGGCGCCGAGGCCGGCGATCTCCAGCACATCACTCATGCGCGGGTCACCCGATCGACCGGATGCTCGCCAGAACAGGTCGAGGTTCTGCCGCCCGGTGAGGTGTGGCAGAAGGCCCGGACCCTCGATGAAGGAGCCGACGCGGGCGAGCGCGGGCGCGCCCGGGCGCACCACCTCCCCGAAGAGGCGGACCTCTCCGGCGGTCGGAGTGATCAGGCCCATCATCATGCGCATCGTCGTGCTCTTGCCGGCACCGTTCGGGCCGAGCAGTCCGAGGACGACCCCGGTGGGCACGGTGAAGTCGACGCCGTCGACGGCACGGACGCCGCCGGAGTACTCCTTCTCCAGACCCGCGACGACGACGGGGTCCGGGGTCGCGTCCGGCGTGGTCGTCGCCTGCGCCGTGCTGCGCTGGGGGCGCGTGAGGAACAGGACGACCGCGAGGATGACGAGCACGCCGAGTGCTGCCAGCGGCCACAGCCACGGTGGTCGCGGCGCCTGCAC
>CAIZPS010000284.1 GCA_903934925.1 uncultured bacterium
CCGCTCATCGCAGCACTGGTGGCGGTCGTCGTCATCCGCGCCCTCGACGGGCTGGCGCGCCCGGCGCGCGTCCTCGGCGTCGCGACGTCGATCGCGATCGTCGCGGGTCTGTTCGGCTACGCCGGTGCGCAGCCCGAGGCGGGCACCGAAGGCCTCGATGTTGCGGCAGGTGTTCGTGCCGGTACTGATCGCTCGGCGGCAGTCGCCAACTCCACGATCGGTGAAGTGCTGATCCGTTCGGCCGAGGCTTCTGCGCCCTATCCCGACGATGCCACCGTGCTGTGGGACGCTGGCGGCATCCTGCAGAACCTCTGGGTCGCCTCCCTGCACACGACCCTGTCGAAGGAGATGCAGACGATCTACCTGAGCCTGCCGTCGGATCCGTACGACGCGAAGACGCTGGCCTACCTCGATCTCATGCAGCAGTTGACCCCGCAGATGCGGTTTTCGGTGCTGTGGTTCGCCCCCGGATCGGAGATCCCGCTCACCGCCTGGGCGCAGGGCAAGGAGAACGTCACGCTGGTGCGGGTGCCGATGCCGGCCAACGGCGCCTGCCCGGACTGCACGGGGGAGTAGCGCGTCAGCGCAGCGCCGCGAAGCGCCAGACCGACCTTCTCTCTTCTGGCAGACTCGGGGAATGACCGTGGTGAAGCACGCGAGCCTCCGCATCCTGCTCCCGGCCGTCGCCCTGGTCGGAGCTCTGGCCGTAGCACCGACTGCTCACGCAGCCCCCTCCTGCACCACGACGACCCCAGCCCTGGATCAGCAGGTGACGTGCACCTACAACGCCGGTGGGTTCACCGACATCACCGTCCCATCAGGTGCGACCTACGTGACGATCACGGTGAACGGCGCCGGTGGTGGTGGCGGTGGAGCGGACCCCTTCGGTGACGACGGAGCAGCGGGAGGTGCGGGAGCACGCGTGTCCGGGACGTTCGACATCGCCGGCCTGAACACCCTTCGAGCAGTCGTGGCAGCGGGTGGCAGTGGCGGTGTCTTGAGCAGCGGGGGAGGCGGCGGAGGATTCTCCGCTGCCTACAGGGGCGCTAGCAGTGCCGTGACTGACGTCCTCGTCGTGGCGGGCGGCGGTGGCGGTGGAGCGAGTGGCCTTGTTTCCGCCCTCGGGGGTAGCGGATCCGCCGCGGGGACCGCTGCAGGCGGCAACGGGCTGGGCACGAACGGTGGTCGTGGAGCGGACGGCTCCGGCTCTGGTGGCACGGGGGTCACGAGCGGGTCGACGTGGGCTGCTGGAGGAGTCGGTGGCGCGGGGGGTGACGTGGACGGCGGCGACGGTGGCTCCGGCTATGGCGGTGGCGGTGAGGGGGGACCCCTCTTTGGCAGCGGCGGCGGCGCCGGCGGGTCCTACGCCTCGCCGACGTACCTCTCCGGCTCGGCGTCCTTCAGTGCCGCCGGGGGCGCAGGTGGCGCGGGAGGCACAACGGGAAGCGGGGCTGCCGGTACGAACGGCACCGTGACCCTCACCTTCTCCGCTGCTGCTCCCTCACCGTCCTCCACGGTGGACCAGACCCCAGCACCGATCCTGCTTCAGGTCGGTCTGCTCCCGGGCGCGGAGTGCCCGGCGGGTTGGCATGCCTCGTGGGCCGCATGGGCCCAGACCGTGACCGGTGGTCGCGTGTGCACGCAGACGATCGTCTATCGGGGCAATCGCTGGGTCAACGCTCTGCACCCGGATGTCGCTTTCACCTCGCCGTGGGGTTAGCGAGCCGCGTCTGTGTCGAGCAGCGATCTCAGGATCGTGAGGCGCGATAGGCGACGCACTGCTCGTAGTCCGGCAGCATGCCCGTCGCGAGCGCCTCGGCGAGTGCGGGCGCCGCCGCATCCTTGGGCGAGAGGACGACGTCGTCCCCGGGCCATGGCAGGGCGAGATCGGCATCGAGGGGGTGGATCCCGTGCTCGCGCGTCGGAGCGTAGGGCTCGGAGCACAGGTAGCCAACCGTGACGGAGTCGGTGAGGGCGCAGAACGCATGGCCGAGGCCCTCGGAGATGTAGAGGCCGTTGCGGGACTCCTCGTCGAGCTCGACCGCCTCCCACTGACCGAAGGTGGGTGAGCCGACGCGGATGTCGACCACGATGTCGAGGATGCGACCCGCGAAGCACTGCACGTACGTGGCCTGCCCGGGGGGAACGTCGGCGAAGTGCACGCCGCGCACGGTGCCGCGCTTCGACACGGAGATGTTCATCTGCTTCAGGTCGAAGGAGTGCCCGACGGCCTCGGTGAAGGCACTCGCCTTGAAGGACTCGAGAAAGACACCGCGATCATCCGGACGGAGAACGGGAGTGAACTCCCATACGCCCTCGATACTTCCGGCGGTGACCTCCACGCGAGGGAGGCTATCAGCGGTCGAGGATCACGCCGTGCCGCTCAGAGACGGCGTGGCCCTTGGCGCAGCAGGCGCATGGGCATGCTCCCCGTGGCCGTGGGAACGCAGGCCGAGGGGTCTGCCAGCACGATGGAAGCAGCGGCGACCACATCAACGGGCTCGACCGGCGCGTGAAGGTCCGACTGGTCGACCGCCCGATAGCCGACGCGTCGGGCGGCGGCGAGGTTGCGAAAGATCGTGTCGATCGTGGGTGGCAGCGGGGGCAGCAGTTCGATCACGCCCGCGCCCGACGGAAGCCACACCAGATTGGCCAGGCCTGCGCCGTGCTGGGCGATCAGAAGATCGGTTTCGTGGATGGTGCGCACTTGATCCCGCGGCTCGAGTTCCGCCGTGTCGACGATGCGCACGTCACCGAGTGGAGCAAGGGCGTCAGCGATGTCATCGATGTTCGGCACGGACCTCCACTCGGATCCTCCGCCCGGGGTCTCGGCAGTTCCGGAGTGGTAGTACTCGGGATTGGGGCGACGCTCCAGCAGCGTGATCCGGGGCGTCCGTCCCGCAGTCGACGACGATGACGGCGATGCAGCGTCCACCGCTCGTGGCAGGACGGCCTGCGTGAACTCGTCGAGCGAGCGTCGGTGGAAGCGGGTCGGGTTGTCCCAGTCGTGCAGGATGACGCGCTCCTGACGGTGCGACAAGACGCGTTCGAGCATCACGCCGGGCGGCATCATCTCGACATCCGTGCCCTGCTGGAGGAGGTCGAACCAGGCGTTCATGGGTCCGCAGTCCCGAACGGCCACCTCGCTCGCCCCACTGCGCTCCTGCCACAGCACGAGAGGCATGAAGTAGCCGAGGAAGAAGTGATAGAAGTGCTCGGGAGTGCCCTGCCAGTTCGCGGGGACGGCCATGACGCGCCTGATTCGCCACTTCCTGCGCGTCACGATGCTCCTGACCTCGGGTGCCGCGATCGTACCCAACCGCCCTGCGACATCGGGGTCACCGACCGCACCCCCGGTACGGTTGCCGAGTGAAGGTCGCCTTGATGGGTACGCGCGGTGTGCCCGCGTCCTATGGCGGCTTCGAGACCGCAGTGGAGGAGATCGGCAAGCGCCTTGTAGCTCGCGGCTATGACGTCACGGTCTACTGCCGCAATCCCGGGCAGACGATCACCGAGTACGAGGGAATGCGCCTGGTCAATGCCCCGGCACTGCGCCATCGCATGGCGGAGACCCTCAGCCATACGACCGTCAGCACCGCGCACGCCATCATCCGCGATCGCCCTGACGTCGTGCTCCTGCTCAATGCTGGCAACGCTCCGCTCCTGCAGCCCCTCAAGGCCGCGGGCATCCCGACCGCCATCCATCTCGATGGCCTCGAGTCCAAACGAGAGAAGTGGCGCGGGGCGGGAGCGAAGTACTACCGCTGGGCTGAGAAGGCATCGGTGAAGTGGGGCGATGAGGTCATCGCGGATGCGCAGGCCATCTCCGACCATGTGATGCGGCAGTACGGACGTACGTGCACGGTGATTCCCTACGGCGCCGAGGTGATCGATCCCGGCAGCAATCGTCTCAGCGAGCTCAATCTGCGGGCGAGGGAGTACCACCTGATCGTGGCCCGGTTCGAACCGGAGAACCATGTGCTCGATGCAGTGCACGCCTATCGGGCGAGCCACGAGACCCGACCTCTCGTCGTGGTCGGCAGCGCTCCCTATTCGCAGTGGTACGTCGACAAGGTCCATCACACGGCACGCAATGATCCGCGTATCCGCTTCACGGGTGGTCTTTATGACCAGGAGCTACTGGACCAGCTCTATGCGAACTGCCTGACCTACGTCCACGGCCATTCGGTGGGCGGCACGAATCCCTCCCTGCTGCGTGCGATGGGCGCAGGAGCTCCGGTGCTCGCGTACGACGTCGAGTTCAGCCACGAGGTCACGGCGAACGAAGCCTTCTTCTGGAAGGACGCTCCGGCCCTCACCCACCTCTTCGACAGGATAGCCACGGGAGCCGAGAACCAACGCCTCTCCGCGTTCGCTGCTGCAGGGATGCAGCGGGTGCTCGACGCCTACCAGTGGGATCAGGTGACCGACGACTATGAGGCGCTCATCCAGCGGTTGGCTTCGCGACGCCGGGCGAGGTCGCGGCGATGACCCGCACCGCGGCGGTGCTCGTCACGTCGAACTCCTCGCGATGGCTGGAGCCGACGCTGGCGAGCGTCCTCGCGCAGGAGCGGCAGCCCGATGACATCGTCATCATCGACGATCGATCGACGGACGACACACAGTCGATCATCGAGCGCCTTGCAGGCAGACGTGCGCGTGTGGTCCCGGCCCAGTCGACAGCCCCCGACCTCAGCACCCGCATCGCAGCCAACTTCAGGCAGGGACTGCAGGAGGTGCGCGACTGCGATGTCGCTGTGCTGGGCGACCACGATGACGTGTGGCATCCCGGTCGCATCGCGCACCAGGCCGAGGCTCTGGAGGTGTGGTCCGACGTGACCATGCTCGCCTCAGACGGCCGACTGATCGACATGTTCGGCAACGTGGTGCCCGGATCGCTGCGGTCGGCCTTTCCTGTGCCATCGGACTTCAACGACCTGCCCCCGGCGCAGCAGATGCGGACGGTGATCCG
>CAIZPS010000285.1 GCA_903934925.1 uncultured bacterium
CCGCGCGGTGGACTCACCGACGACGAACTGCGCAACGCGCGCATGATCCTGTGGCGCGGTCACTGCTCTGTGCACGGCAGGTTCACGCCCGACTGCGTCGACGAGGTGCGAGAGCGGGTCCCGGGAGTCACCGTCATCGTGCATCCTGAGTGCTCGTACGAGGTTGTCGAAAAGGCCGACGTCGTCGGATCGACAGAGAAGATCATCGCAACTATCGATGCCGCTGCCTCGGGCACGGCCTGGGCGGTGGGCACCGAGCTGAACCTGGTCAAGCGCCTGGCCGAGCAGCACCCGGACAAGGAGATCGTCTACCTCGACCGGACGGTCTGCTACTGCTCCACCATGAACCGCATCGACCTCCCGCACCTGGTGTGGGCCCTGGAGTCACTCGTCCAGGGAACAGTGCCCAATCGCATCACCGTGGACCCGGACACCGCGCACTGGGCGAGGGTGGCGCTCGACCGCATGCTCGCCCTTCCGGGCCCCACCGCCACTCGCGACTGAGTGCGGCTCACAGTCCGGGGGCACCCCAGATGGCGAACCATCGTGAGAGGTCAGGTTCGAGCGGAAGCTCGCCGTTGAGCAGATCGCGCACCCGCAGTTCGAGGACGTTGTCGCGCTGCTCGCCATCAGTCGGGCAGAACGGATAGAAGGTGCCTCGCTTGTAGAGGTAGACGAGTGCCAGCGACTCCCCCTGCGGTCCGCGGAAGGAGGCCTGCGAGCACAGCAGCTGCGGACCGAATCCGGCCTCGACGAGCGTGGTGTTCACGGCGTGCAGGTCAGTGACGACGGACGGCAGGTCGACGGGCTCCGTGTGCACCACGAGCCATGTGTAGCCGAATTCGTCAGAGGCGACCTCGACGGGCGCACCGCCATCGGCATCGAGGAGAGCACGTACCTGCGCCTCGACATCCGCGAAGGCCCGACCCTCCGGAGCCCGGAAGGCCACGGAGCCACGCCCCGTGGGCATCATGTCGAGACTCACCTGCAGGCTGATCGCCGCGTTGGGGAGCGCGAAGAGAGCATCGAGGTCGGGCCTGGCAGCCTTCTTGCGACCCATCACGGCGTCGAGGAATCCCATGAACGACTACCGGTCGCCGAGCTCGGCGGAGATGCGGGCGAGCTGCTCGAGTCTCTTCTCCAGGGACGGGTGCGTCGACATGACCGACTCGAGACTGAATCCTCGTCCCTTCACGGCAGCGGGGGCAAAGGCGAACGCGCTGATCGGCTCCATCTGACGCAGGTCGCGGGTCGGGA
Organism: uncultured bacterium; assembly: GCA_903934925.1. Lineage (GTDB taxonomy): Bacteria > Actinomycetota > Actinomycetes > S36-B12 > S36-B12 > UBA10649. The sequence goes on from CAIZPS010000285.1 coordinate 1,258, forward strand.
TCGATGCCATGTCACCGGAGATCTTCTGCAGTGCTCGCGCGAGCGCTGAGGGACGCCCCGTCAGAAGGGCAGCTCCGCGATCCGCGCCGAGCTCCCGGTAGCGCGACAGGGCCCGCATGAGGATGAAGGAGAGGAAGTACACGAGGACGCTCACGATCATCACGACCATGACGAGCAGCGCGGTGTTCTGATCCCGGTTGCGACCCATGCCCGACCACATGACGCTTCGGGCCATGAATCCCGCGAGTATGGCCGTGAACGATGCGACCGTCATGACCGTGACGTCGCGGTGCGCCACATGCGACAGCTCGTGGGCCAGGACCCCTTCGAGCTCCTCCTGGTCCAGCCGCTTCAACAGACCCGTCGTCACGACGACGACCGATCGCCTCGGCGAGCGCCCTGTCGCGAAGGCGTTCGGGGCATCGTTCTCGGCGATGCCGATGCGCGGCTTCTCCATGTCGGCCATGGCACACACGCGATCGACAAGGGCGTGCAACTGGGGAGCCTGCTCGGGCGTGACCACCACTGCGCGCATCGCCGCCATGGCGAGGGAGTCGGAGAACCACCATTGGCCGAAGAGCAGGGCCGCGCTGATCGCCAGGATGAACCACGCGTTGAACCCGAGGGCGAGCAGCAGGGCAGCCAGGACGACGTAAAGCAGACCGATGCCGAACAAGGTGCCCATCATCCGGGCGGAGAGCCCGCGATCGACCCCATAGCGGGTCTTGCGCATGCCTTCTCCGCCCTTCTGCAGCTGCTACCGGGTGTGGCTACTGACCAATCTGCGGCTTGTCGCCGCCGGCCTCGAGTTCGCGCTTCATCGCCGCGAGCTGGCTGTTGACGTCACTCTCACTGGCCATGCGCTCGAGCTCGACAGTGATGTCGTCCTTGCCCATGGAGGTGACGTCGGTCAGAGCACCGCTTGCGACCAGCTCGTCGATAGCACCGGCCCGAGCCTGCATCTGGGCGGTCTTGTCTTCTGCTCGCTGCACCGCCAGGCCCACGTCACCGAGCTCGCTCGAGATGCCTGCGAAGGCCTCACCGATCTTGGCCTGAGCCTCCGCCGCCGAGTACGTCGCCTTGATGGTCTCCTTCTTGGTGCGGAAGGACTCCACCTTGGTCTGAAGCTGCTGGGCAGCGGCGGTGAGCTTCTCCTCCTGCTCCTGCAGGGTCCCCAGCTGCGACTGGAGATCGGCGATCTGCTGGTGCAGGCCGCTGCGACGCGTCAGCGCCTCGCGAGCAAGGTCCTCACGTCCGCCGGCCAGTGCCGCCTTGGCCTGCTGCTCCAGCTTGACCTCCTGCTGGGCCAGGCCCTGGATCTGGAGTTCGAGTCGCTTGCGACTGGTGGCCACGTCGGCGACACCGCGCCGGACCTTCTGGAGCAGCTCCAGCTGCTTCTCGTACGAGTAGTCGAGGGTCTCCCGGGGGTCCTCGGCGCGGTCGAGCGCCTTGTTCGCCTTCGACTTGAAGATCAGGGTGAAGCGCTGCCACAGGCCCATGAGGGTGCCCTTCCTTGACGACGGTGCCCCCAGCCTAACCTCTGCAGCCGTATCCCATCAGGGCGTCCAACCCCAGAGCCCGTTAGGCTCGAGCATCATGTTCGGACGCAAGCAGGCCCCCACACCCGACGCCACCGCGGCCGGCGACGACGCCACGCCCCCGGAGGACCCCCGCGCGCCCAAGGGGCGCCCCACGCCGTCGCGCAAGGAGGCCGAGGCCGCGCGCAAGCAGCAGCTGAAGATCCCCAAGGATCCCAGGGCGGCCAAGAAGGCGTCCCGCGAGCGCGAGCGGGAGGAGCGGGCGAAGTCCCGGGCGGCCATGATGGCGGGCGACGAGCGCTACCTGCCGCCCCGCGACCAAGGCGCTGCACGGCGATTCACCCGTGATTTCGTCGACTCTCGCTTCACCGTCGCCGAGTTCTTCATCTTCGTCGCGATCGCGGTGCTGGTGCTGGGCTTCATCCAGAACCAGGCGCTGCAGTCCTTCGTCTCACTGGGCTTCTTCGCCTTCACCGCTGTGATCGCCATCGACACCGTCATCCTCCTTGTCACGCTCAACCGGCGGGCGGCCCAGCAGTTCCCGGACAAGAAGGACCGCAAGGGCATCACGCTCTACGCGATCCTTCGCGCCCTGCAGCTTCGTCGCCTGCGCGTGCCCCCGCCCCGGGTTCGCCGCGGCGGCGCACCGATCGAGCGCCGATGAGCGCGTGGTCCTGGCTTCTTCTTCAGGCGGACGGCTCCCCCACCGGTGAGGGCCGCTCGCAGTCCTTTCCATCGCAGTCGGACGCCGAGACGTGGATCGGCGAGAACTGGCAGGGCCTGCTGGAGTCGGGGGTGGAGCAGGTGACCCTCGCGGAGGAGGATCGAGAGGTCTACGGCCCGATGGGCCTGAGACCGGAGTAGACGCGAGAGGTCTACGGCCCGATGGGCCTGAGACCGGAGTAGACGCACCCGCGAGTCCTTTGACATCCGTTCGCTGCCGTGGTCGGATGACGACACAACTGAACACCACTCGTTCGACGTCCAGGGGAAGTCCGGTGCGAATCCGGCGCTGTCCCGCAACCGTGTTCCTCAGTACAGGCCTCGCGGCCTGAGTTCGGGGAGAGTCGGAGCACCTGGCGAACGCGAGCGGCTCCATCCGTCGAGGTAACGGGACGGGAGCTCGGGTCCTGGCCCATGCTCTCCGCAGCAATGCTGCGGGGTTCTTCGTCTTCAGGATGCGTGCCCTCCGGTCCGGCACCGCTCACCTGAAGGACCTTGATGCCTCACCTGCGCACGCGTTCCTCGCGTCTCCTCGTGACGATCTGCGCGATCCTCTCGGCGGCACTGGCCGGCACCGTCGCTGCCGCACCCTCCTCTGCCGCGTCAAGCGACAGCGGTCTGTACGGCTCAGCCGACCCCACGTACGACGGAGTGTTCCGGCAGTCCCTGGCGATCCTGGGCCTGGCGGCTCAGGAGGTCACTCCCCCGGCCGCGGCCGTCACGTGGCTGCTGGACCAGCAGTGCGCCGACGGCGCCTTCGAGGACTACCGCGCCGACATCTCGCAGCCTTGCGCCGCACCGGATGCGGCCAACTACGTCGGACCGGACTCCAACAGCACGGCGATGGCGCTCATGGCACTGATGGCGCTCGACGACAGCCGGATCGGACTCAAGCCCGCCGTGCTGGACCGGGTCCTGAAGGCAGCCGAGCGGGCCGGGGCCTGGATCCGCCGGCAGCAGAACGCGGACGGGGGCTGGGCCTGGTACCCCGGTGGTGCCTCCGATCCCAGTTCCACTGGCCTGGCCATGGCCGCCGCGAACACCTGGGGCGACGCCTACGGCGACACCTCCTACCGCCGGGCCACTCGCTTCCTGGGCAGCGTTTCCGCGGCCTGCACGGACGGGGGCGGCTTCGCGTACCAGCGAGGCAGCAAGCCCGACGCCCTGTCAACGTCGCTGGGCGTCCTCGGCATCACGGGCTACTTGCCCGTTGTGAGGCAACCCGTCGCGGGCGCTCGGCCCACGTGCACAAACACCGCGCAGGCCAAGGGACTCAGCTACCTCGCTTCGGGCCTGTCCTCCTCCGGAGCGCTGCCGTCCTCCATGGGCGGCCCGGACTACACCTCGACCGCGTACGCCGTCCTGGGCCTGAGTCTGGCTCGCGAGGGTCGCAGCGCCATCGCCGCCGGAACGAAGGCCCTGAAGGTCGGCGCCCGAGACTACGTCACCGGTTCGGGCGTGAACCCCGGTGCCGCCGGGCTGCTTCTGATGGTCGCCGAGGCCACGGGGTCCAAGCCCACCTCGTTCGGCGGCGTCAACCTGCTGTCCGCTCTCGCCGGATCCATTCGGAAGTAGCGACATGGTGACGAGGAGGGCGATCACGCTCGTGGCACCGGCGGCTGCGGCCGCGGTGACGTGCGCGCTGGTTGCTCTGCTCGCCACTTCCGCGCAGGCCGCTGCCTACCGTTACTGGACGTACTGGCAAGCGGTGCCCAGCACGGACTCCTGGGGTTTCGCCACCCAGGGACCGGGCACGGCTGTGCCGCCTGACGGAGCCGTCGAGGGCTGGAGCTACTCGATCAGTGCCGAGAGCGCTACTGCGGACGCCGCGCCCGGCGTCGCTCCGGATTTCGACGCCGCATGCGCGGGTGTGGAATCCGTGCCAGGGACCAAGCGTGTCGCGCTCGTCATCGATCCCGGACCCGCTGCGATCGCCCCCGACGGCGAGCAGCCGATCGACGCTGTTGCGGAATGCGTCCAGATCGAGGAGGACGCCACCGGCTACGACATCCTGCGCAGCGTTGCGCAGGTGCGTACCGAGGACGGCCTGGTGTGCGGGGTCGACGGCTATCCGGAGCGGGAGTGTGCCCCCATCCTCGACGAGGCGCAGGTCACGACTCTCACTGCTCGCGCGGCCGAGCCGATCGACAAGCCGATCGACGAGCCGGTTGCGACACCTGATGACGAGCGCGTCGCCGCGCCGGCGGACGCCACGGTCACGAGCGGCACGCCCGTCGCGACGATCGTCGTCGTAGGCCTGCTGGCGATCGGAGTCGTCATCTTCCTGTGGATCAGGAGGCGACGGACATGAGGCTTGACGCACGCTGGCTGCATCCGGGGGCATGGTGGGTATGGGCACTGGGGCTTGCCGCTGCCGCCAGTCGCACGACGAACCCACTGCTACTCCTGCTGATCATCGGCGTGGCTGCCATCGTCGTTCAGGCCCGACGTCCCGACGAACCATGGGGGCGCTCGTTCACCTTCTTCGTGAAGCTCGGCATCGTGGTCATCGTCGTTCGCATTGCCGTGCAGCTCCTCTTCGGCGCCGCCGTCGGCACGACCACCCTCGTTGAACTGCCCGGCGCGACCCTTCCCACGTGGCTCGCCGGCGTGCGACTCGGCGGGGACGTCATGCTCGAGTCGCTGCTCATGGCTCTCTACGACGGCCTGCGCCTGGCGACGATCCTGATCTGCATCGGTGCCGCCAACTCCCTCGCGTCACCCACGCGGCTGCTGAAGTCCGTGCCTGCCGCGCTGTATGAACTCGGGGTGAGCGTTGTGGTGGCTCTCACCTTCACACCCCAGCTGGTCGCTGACGTCGATCGCCTGCGGACTGCACGGCGGCTGCGCGGACGTCGCACCACGGGAATGCGCGCCATCGCCGGATCGGCGATCCCCGTTCTCGAGGGGGCTCTGGAGCGATCCGTCACCCTCGCTGCCGCAATGGACTCACGCGGTTACGGACGGCGCGGCGACATCCCCCGCCGAGACCGGCACGTGACGTCCGCTCTGCTGCTGGGCGGCCTCGTCACCGCCTGTATCGGAGTCTTCGGCCTGGTCTCAGCTGACTCGCCCGTGGTGCTGGGCCTGCCGATGCTGGTGCTCGGCACAGTCGCCACAGTCATCGCGCTCGCGCGGGCCGGACGCAGTCGTGTGCGCACGCGCTACCGACCCGACCCCTGGTCCGCCCCTGAATGGTGGGTGAGCCTGGCAGGAGCCAGTACCGCGGTCGCCTTCTCGGTCGCTGCATGGCTGGGTGCCGCGGGCATGACGACGTCATTCGATCCACCTGCGTGGCCAGAGCTGCCGTGGTTCGCCGTCATCGCCCTGCTGATCGCCGCGACGCCTGCGGTGACAGCCCCTCCCGTGCCCAGCGGAGACTCCAGCAGCGGTAGCGCCCTGGCCGATCGCGGGACTGCCCCGGTGCAGATGGAGGTATCCGCATGATCGTCTTCGAAGACGTCAGCATCACCTACCCGGGGCAGGACCGACCCGTCCTTGGCCATGTGAACCTGCAGATTCCCGAGGGCGAGCTCGTGCTCGTGGTCGGTCGGACGGGAAGCGGCAAGACGACCTTCCTGCGCGCGATCAACGGGCTCGTGCCCCACTTCACGGGAGGCATGCTCACCGGCCGCATCCTCATCGACGGTCGCGACACCGCCACACATCCTCCCCGCGAACTGGCCGACCTCGTCGGCGTCGTGCCGCAGGATCCGATGAGCGGCTTCGTCACCGACATCGTCGAGGACGAGCTCGCGTACGGCATGGAGTGCCTAGGGCTCGCGCCCGACGTCATGCGTCGCAGGGTCGAGGAGACGCTCGACCTCCTCGGCCTCGCCGATATCCGCCATCGGGCGCTGCGCACCCTGTCCGGTGGCCAGCGCCAGCGTGTCGCGATCGGTGCCGTGCTGTCGACTCACCCCAAGGTCCTGGTGCTCGACGAACCGACGTCGGCTCTCGACCCTGGTGCCGCCGAGGAGGTGTTGGCGGCTCTGCAACGACTCGTGCACGACCTGGGCGTCACCGTCGTCATGGCCGAGCACCGACTCGAGCGCGTGGTGCAGTACGCCGACCAGATCGTGCTCGTGCCGGGCGGAGGGCTGCCGATCACAGCGGGCGCTCCTGCAGAGATGATGCGCACCGCACCAATCGCTCCTCCGGTGGTCGAACTGGCGCGTCTGGCCGGATGGCAGCCACTGCCACTGTCGGTGCGCGATGCGCGACGAGCGGCCGGCTCCCTGCGCGACCTGCTGGTGGGCCAGCAGCCTCGGCTCCGGGCTGTGACCGCAGAGCAGATCACACTCGCGACGACCACGGATGCCAGCGTTCGGTACGGGACTAGACCTGCCCTCCGCCACGTGTCTGTGAGCGCCCACGCCGGGGAGATCGTCGCCCTGATGGGGCGCAACGGCGCCGGGAAGTCGACATTGCTCAATGCCCTGGTCGGGGTGGGCCCCGAACCGACCGGTTCCGTCCGTGTCAACGGCAGTGATCCCCGCACGCTCTCGGGAAGCGAGCTCGTGCATGCGGTCGGGCTGGTGCCGCAGGAGCCCGCAGATCTGCTCGAGGCGACCACAGTGGCCGAGGAGTGCCGCACCTCCGATCGTGACGCGGCAGCGGAGCCCGGCACGACGCGGGCCCTGCTTGCCCTCATGGCACCCGAGATCGAGGACGGCATCCACCCCCGAGACCTGTCGGAGGGCCAGCGCCTGCTTCTCGTGCTCTGCATCATCCTCGCCGCGCGCCCACCGCTGCTACTGCTCGACGAACCCACCCGCGGACTGGACTACCCGACGAAGGCGCGCCTCGCCACCGCGCTGGCCGACCTCGCCGATGCCGGACACGCCATCGTCCTCGCCACACACGACGTCGAGCTCGTCGCGGAGATCGCTGATCGCGTCGTCATCCTCGCCGACGGAGAGATCGTTGCCGACGGCGCAACGTCGCATGTGGTCACGTCGTCACCGATGTTCGCACCGCAGGTGGCCAAGATCCTCGCCCCGCAGTCGTGGCTCACCGTCCAGCAGGTTGCGCTCGCACTGGACGAGAGCGAGGCAGCGGGATGAGCCTGATCACGAGACCCGCACCCGCCTCGACAGCCCTGAAGCCGTCTCCATCCGCCGTGCGGCTTGGCCCGGCCTCTCGGGTGGCGATCGCGCTGGCCACCGTCATCGGCCTGGTCTCCTTCCTGTGGCCGCTCGTCGCGGCACCGGAGTCCACCGCCGTTGCGCACGCCGCCGACGCACCGCTGATCTTCGCCGTCGTGATCCCCGTGCTCCTCGTCGTCGTACTCGCGCAGGTGAGCGAGGGCGGCATGGATGCCAAGGCCATCGCCATGCTCGGCGTGCTGAGCGCCGTAATCAGCGCGCTGCGACCACTGGGCGGTGGCACAGCGGGCCTGGAGCCCATCTGGGTCGTGCTGATCCTCGGCGCACGGGCACTCGGCCCGGGCTTCGGCTTCGCCCTCGGCGCAATCAGCCTGTTCGCATCCGCCCTGCTCACCGGTGGCGTGGGGCCGTGGCTGCCCTTCCAGATGATGGCCGCAGCCTGGGTGGGACTGGGAGCTGGCCTACTGCCGCGTGGCTGGACCGGGCGTCGCGAACTGCTCCTGCTGTCTGCCTACGCGGCCGTCGCCTGCATCGCCTACGGCTTCGTCATGAACCTGTGGTTCTGGCCCTTCCTGGGCACCCTCCCCGACCAGCTGGCCTACACCGCAGGGGCTGGCCTCTCCGACAACCTGATCGCCTGGCTGCGCTTTTGCCTGGTGACCTCCCTGGGGTACGACATCCCGCGCGCGCTGCTGACCGTCGTGCTCATCTGGGTCGCCGGTCGACCGGTACTTCTCGCGCTGCGTCGCATGGCCCGCCGGGCCGCCTTTCATGCCCCGGCGGAGTTCGTCCCCGCGAACCGCGACGGATCGTGACATGCGCGTCACGCTGCTGGGCACGGGCTCTGCCGACGGGTGGCCGAATCCCTTCTGCACATGCCCGTCATGCACGACGGAACGCGCGGAGGGCCGCAGCCGACGACCGAGCGCAGCTCTCGTCGATGACGTCTTGCTGATCGACTGCGGTCCCACGACCCCGCACCTTCCCGCTCCACTCGTGCTGGCAGATGTCGAGCACGTGCTCCTGACGCACGGGCACCCCGATCACCTCCATCCAGCATTCCTGCTCACCCGAGCGTGGTCGCCTGCTCGTCAGGATCTGCACGTGTGGGGACCACCGTCGGCGATCGACCTGTGCCGTGACTGGTGCGGACCCCAGGATCCCGTCCACCTGCATGCGGTGGCACCCGGAGACGAACTGCCGTTGCACAGCAGACGAGGCACGTTCAGCGTGCGTGCCCTTCCTGCCCGCCATGGCCACGGCAACGGCGATCGACTCGCTGACTCCGCACGTCGGTGTTCAGGCAC
>CAIZPS010000286.1 GCA_903934925.1 uncultured bacterium
GAGCTGCGCACTCGCCCGACGGGGTCGCTCGTCGCCGATCGCAGCGGGCCCACGACCGGATTCGCGCTGGCCAACCTGCAGGAGCGCGGGACGATGTTCGTCGGACCGGGCACCGAGGTTTACGAGGGCATGATCGTCGGCGAGAACTCACGATCCGACGACATGGACGTCAATCCCACCAAGGAGAAGAAGCTGACGAACATGCGTCAGTCCTCTGGTGACGTTCTCGTCCCCCTCATCCCGCACCGGCAGCTCTCCCTCGAGCAGGCCCTGGAGTTCTGTCGCGAGGACGAGTGCGTGGAGGTGACCCCGATGGCGGTGCGCATGCGCAAGGTCCTGCTCTCGGCCACCGATCGGGTCAAGGCCGGCCGCAAGAAGGGCTGACCTCACGCCCCCAGATGCGTGCGCAGGAAATCCACCTCGAGGCGCAGCAGGTTCTCCGCTACGACCTCCTGGGGCGTCATGTGCGTGACCCCGCTGAGTGGCAGGACGCTGTGCGGCCGTCCGGCGGCGAGCAGGGCGCTTGACAGCTGCAGAGTGTGGGCGGCGAGCACATTGTCGTCGGCGAGGCCGTGGATGATCAGCAGCGGCCGCTCGAGCTGCGGGGCACGTCTCAGCAGCGACGTCAGTTCGTAGGCCGCCGCGTTGTCCTGCGGCAGGCCGAGGTAGCGCTCGGTGTATGCAGTGTCGTAAAGCCGCCAGTCCGTCACGGGAGCGCCGGCGACCGCAGCGTGGAATACGTCTGGGCGGTCCATGACGGCGAGGGCAGCGAGGTATCCGCCGAAGGACCAGCCGGTGATGCCGACGCGCGTGAGGTCTAGGTCACCGTCGATCGCGCCGAGAGCCTGCAGGGCGTCCACCTGATCCTGCAGGACCCGAGTGGCAAGGTCCTCGGACACCTCGAACTCGAACGCGGGACCTCGCCCAGGGGTCCCGGCGCCGTCGACGACGACGACGGCGAACCCCTGATCCGCGAGCCACTGGTCGGACGCGAAAGCCCCGGCCGCGTGAACGACGCGCGAGTGGTGCGGTCCTCCGTAGGGAGCCATCACCACGGGCAGCGATCGCGAGCCCGGAACGTGCCCCGTCGGCAGCAGGACGGCGCAGGCGAGTTCGCGACCGGTGACGCGGAGCCATCGCGGCGCTGGATGCACGACGGGCACCTCCGCCCGAGAGCCGATGGATCCACGCGCGTTCCCCAGCACTGCCTGCACCGTGCTTCCCGGTTGGTCAGGGGAGGTCGAGGCGATGATTCGACCTCCGTGACCGGCAACCGCGGAGTGGATTCCAGGGGCGGTCGTCCAGGCTGCGCTCACGTCAGCGTCGCTCACCAGAAGGACGTCCTGATCGAAAGGCGTCGACTGTGCGGTGATGACGACCCCGTCTCCGGTATCGGCGACCACTGCCGTGACTTGGAGACCCGGGGGAGTCAGCCACTCGTCGTCGCGGGCGAGACGAAAGGTGTCGCTCGAGAGATCGGCGACGATCTCGAGTAGCCTGCCGGAGCGGTCGCGTCGTGGAACGCCGGACTGCAGCGTGATCCACGGCTTCGTTGTGCGCTCGCGAATGATCGTCGACGATCCATCGGAGGCGACCGCCAAGATGACTTGTCGCGATTGGTCTCGGCTGAGAACGCTGATCACGGCGCCGTCACCGGATGGGTCGGGAAGCACGGTCGCCAAGTAGGGGTAGGTGGTGTCGTCCCACGGCACAGGCGCAGGTGGCGCTCCCTCGGTGAGCACGTGCAGCGAGACGACGGGATTCGCGGTTCCTGCTCGCGGATACCGGTGTGGGACAGGCTCGTTCTCCGGCTGCGCGGGATCGGCGATCCAGTGCACGTCCACGCCCGACTCGTCGTAGCACTCGGCGAGCAGCGCGCTGCTGTCGGCGAACCACCACAGTCCGCGCGAGCGATCCAACTCCTCTGCCGCGACGAAGTCAGCGAGCCCCCACGCCTGTGTCTTCGTCGTGGGCTCAACGAGGCACGCAGCTGGGCCCGATCCGTCGCTCGCGATCACGTAGACCGAACGTGACGAGACGAAGGCGATGCTCTCGCCATCGGGTGACATCCGCGGATCGATCACGCCGCCGGGTGCCGGGAGAGCGGACGCGACGGCCGAAGGGTCAGTGAGGTCCACCACCATCAGAGCGCCGTCGAAGCTGAAGGTTGCGCGGCTGACCGCACTGTCCGTCGAGAAGGCCGTGATTCCGGTCGTCGTCTCGCGCATGCGCTCGCGTCTAGCGCGCTCCTCGGGTGGCAGCTCGGCATCGCCATCACCCACGTGCAGGGCGTCGACGACGCAGCGTTCCGTCAGGCCACCGTTGCCGTCGGGCTCGGCAACCCACAGTGACCCGCGCGGGTCACGGCCCCCCGCGCTCCTGATGAAGGCGATGCGACTGCCGTCCGGGGCGATGGTGAAGCCCCGGGGCTGTCCGAGGCGGAAGCGCCGGGTCAGGGCCTCCTGCTGCGGGTAGCTGACCGTCGGGGCGTCCTGCGTGGTCCGGGCATCGGTGGTCACTCGCGGATCATGGCACGCGGATACCCTGCTGCCTGTGCCTGAGTCTGCCGATCGCCGCCTCCTCCTCGTCCATGCCCATCCCGACGACGAGTGCATCGGCACGGGAGCGACCATGGCGCGCTACGTCGACGAGGGCGTGCAGGTCACCCTCGTGACGTGCACGCTGGGCGAGGAGGGCGAAGTCCTGCTGCCCGACCTTGCCCATCTGGCTTCGGGTCAGGACGATGCCTTGGGGGCTCACCGCCAGACGGAGCTGGCCGCCGCCATGGCCGAGCTCGGCGTCACGGACCATCGCCTGCTCGGCGGCCCGGGACGATTCCGCGACTCGGGAATGATGGGCACCCCGCCCAACGATCGACCGGACTGCTTCTGGCGAGCCGACCTGCTGGCGGCAGCAGTGGAGCTCGTGCCCGTGATTCGCGAGGTTCGCCCGCAGGTCGTCGTGACCTACGACGACTTCGGTGGCTACGGCCACCCCGACCACATCCAGGCGCACCGCGTGACGCACTACGCGATCGCGCTTGCCGCAAGCGCGACCTTCCGCAGTGATCTGGGCGAGCCGTGGCAGGTGGCGAAGGTGTACTGGACTGCGTTCCCCCGCAGCATCGTCATCGCCGGAATCGAGGCGATGAAGGCGCAGGGAATCGACGACGAGTTCACGGCGATGGATCCCGACGATCTGCCCTTCGCCTGCGATGACGCCCTCGTCACCACCGTGATCGAGGCGAGTGATCACCTGGATCGCAAGATGTCTGCGCTGCGCGCCCACGGCACTCAGGTGTCCGTCGACGGTGGCTTCTTCGCGCTTGCCGACAACGTCGGCGCGGAGGCCTTCGGCACGGAGTACTACCGACTCGCCATGGGCGAAC
>CAIZPS010000287.1 GCA_903934925.1 uncultured bacterium
CGCCCGCGGCCACGGTGGCCTACGGCAGCGAGCCGGACCAGGTTGCCGACATCTACCCGGCCGAAGGCACCGGGCCCAGCGTGGTTTTCGTGCATGGGGGCTACTGGCGACCCGAGTACGACCGGAGTCACGCACGCTGTGCGGCCGCGGCGCTCGCCGAGGCGGGCCACCCGACGGCACTGATCGAGTACCGGCGACGGCCGGGGGATCCCGACACGGACGTGCGTGATGTCGCCGCTGGAATCAGGGCCGTGGCGTCCGGAGCCGTGGGCCTGCCCGACGGTCCCGTCGTCGTCGTCGGCCACTCGGCCGGCGGACACCTCGCCCTGGTGAATGCCTCAGACCCCGACCTGCCGATCGCCGGCTGCCTCGCGCTCGCCCCCGTCGCAGACCTCCGCTTGGCCGAGGAACTCGCGCTGGACGCTGACGGGGTGCAGGCCTTCCTGGGGTGTGCGGCACTCGACCGACCCGACCTCGACCCCTGTCGACTGACGTACTCGACGCCCGTGGTCGTGGTGCACGGGGAGCAGGACGACCTCGTGCCCATCTCCGTCTCGGAGTCCTTCGCCCGGCAGACCGGTGCGCGACTGGTCCGGGTGCCCGGAGCCGGTCATTTCTCGCTCATCGATCCGGTGAGCGCGGACTGGCGAGGCGTGATCGCCCATCTGCGCGCGATCGCCCCTGTCGCCGGTATTGAATGAGGCCATGACGGACACGCGCGAGGACGCCGCCCTTGCGCTGGACGCGGAGCCGGATGCCGCCCTGCGCCGCGACGACTTCCTCCTTCCCCCTGCATCCGGGGGCGATTTCCCACTGGCCGCATACCTCGCTGGCAACTCCCTCGGCCTGCAGCCCAGGGCCACGCGGGACGAGGTGCTGGCCGATCTCGCCGCATGGGAGCACTACGGAGTGCAGGGGCACCTGAGGGCGCATCGGCCCTGGCTGGAGTACCACGAGCATCTGCGCGAGCCGGCTGCGCGACTGGTCGGTGCACTGCCTCGCGAGGTCGTGGCGATGAACTCGCTCACCGTCAACCTGCACCTGCTGCTCGCGAGCTTCTACCGTCCTACGGCAATCCGGCACCGCATCGTGATCGAGGACCGCGCATTCTCATCCGACTCGTACGCGGTGCGCAGCCATGTCGCCTTCCGCGGCTACGACCCCGACACCGCCGTGCTGCGCCTCAAGCCCCGCCCGGGCGAGGACGTGCTGCGCACCGAGGACGTGGTGGCGACACTGCATGATCACGCACACTCCATCGCGACCGTGATGATCGGTGGTGTCAACTACCTCAGCGGTGAGGTGATGGACATGCCGACCATCACTCGGGCCGGTCACGAGATCGGCGCAACAGTCGGGTGGGACCTCGCTCATGCTGCTGGCAACATCCCCCTTCACCTTCATGAGTGGGACGTCGACTTCGCCGCGTGGTGCTCCTACAAGTACCTCAACTCCGGGCCCGGAGCCGTCGCGGGAGCCTTCGTCCACGAGCGGCACCTGGAGGATGCGCAGCTGCCGCGACTCGAGGGATGGTGGAGCACCGAGCCGGTCGGCCGATTCGAGATGCACCCGGAGTCCGATCCTCAGGCGAGCGCCGATGCCTGGTCGATGTCGAATCCGCCGATTCTCGCCATGAGCCCCGTGCGCACGTCCTTGAGGCTCCTTGACGAGGTCGGAATGCCGGCCTTGCGTGCACGGAGTCTGCGCCTCACCGGCTACCTGAGGTCGCTGCTCGAGACCATCGCCGACAGCGCACGGTTGACCATCGTCACGCCAGGCGAGGATGAGCGGCACGGCGCACAGCTGTCGGTTCGAGTACCCGTCGACGCCGACGAACTCATCACGACACTTGATGAGAACTGGGGTGTCGTCGCGGACGATCGTCGCCCGGACATCATCCGGCTGGCGCCAGCCCCTCTCTACTGCACGTTCCATGACTGCTGGCGAGCCGCGGATGCGATGAGCCACGAGCTGACCGGGAAGGGGATCGGATGAGCGC
>CAIZPS010000288.1 GCA_903934925.1 uncultured bacterium
ACCCTGGGGTGTTGCCCGCACAACTCACCAGTCGCCGGGTACGCGAGCGTGCGCGGGTTCGAGAGTGTGTGCTGTGTATCCTCGCTAGGCGTGCCCCTGCTCTCCGTGATCGTGCCGGCGTACGGGGTTCAGGCCTACATCCGAGCGGCTGTCGAGTCGGTCCTCACGCAGGATTTCGCCGACGTAGAGGTCGTCGCTGTCGACGACTGCTCACCGGACATCAGCGGCTCGATCCTCGACGAGCTCGCGGGTGAGGACGCTCGTGTCCGGGTCATCCACCTGGAGCAGAACGTGGGCCTCGGCGGCGCGCGCAACGCTGGGGTCGCTGCCGCCACCGGCGAGTACGTCATGTTCCTCGACGGCGATGACACCCTGAGCGCAGGGTCACTTGCCGCCATCGCGGACCGACTGGCCGTGGGCGATTTCCCGCAGCTGCTCATCTACAACTACGCCCGTGTGTGGTGGGACGGTCGCACTGCCGTGAGCTGGGCCGACGAGATCCTCGCGGCGCTCTCACCCTCGGTCTTCGTGCCCCGTGATCACCTGCGCCTGTTCAACCTGCTGCCCATCGCCTGCAACAAGGTCTACCGACGTGACTTCCTGCAGCAGCTCGACGTGGACTTCCCGCCCGGCTATTACGAGGACATCCACTTCACCTACACGGTCCTGCTCGCCGCCGAGACGGCTGTATCGCTCAACCGCGTCGTCCTGCTCTACCGCCAGCGGCGGCAGGGGAGCATCCTGGGCAGCGGGAGCCCTCGGCACTTCGACATCTTCGGCCGCTACGACGAGGTGTTCGCCGAACTCGATCGTCGCGACGTCGAGCTGAAGGTGCGCAAGCACGTCTACGACATCATGGTCAACCATTACGTCACCATCCTGCGACACCAGGATCGCGTACCGAAGGCCATGCGGCCGGAGTTCTACGAGCAGGCCCGCGCATCCGTCCGCAAGCATGCCCGGGACTGGGCGAGTGTGGCGAAGCAGAACAAGGCGAGCAATATCAGGGCGCGCATCTTCCTCGAGCGGTCCTACCGGTCCTTCCGCGCGTACGACCGCGTGGATCGCTGGCGCCAGCCTGTCCGCCGCGGCATAGGGCGTGTGTACTGGCCTGCACGACGGGCTCTCAAGCGGGTGCGGTCCGTCGGACGCCTGTACTACAAGGCGCTGCGCCTGCTGCCCATCGACCAGAACCTCGTGCTGTTCTCCGAGTACTGGGGCAGCGGCTACGGATGCAACCCCCGTGCGATCTTCGAGCGGATGGCCGACGTGGCTCCTCACCTGCACGGTGTGTGGCTGATCGACGAGAGCAAGGCGAAGCACCTGCCGGCCGGAACCAGGTACGTGACGCCAGGCGGCTGGAAGAGATGGATGGTGTTCGCTCGCGCCAAGTACTTCGTCAACAACGTCAATTTCGCCGGGTCCTACGTCAAGCGTCCCGGTCAGGTCCATGTTCAGACGATGCATGGCACCCCGCTGAAGCTGGTCGGCCTGGATGTCATGGCGAGCACGGTGGCCAGCACTGCGGTCGACCCGGTCCGCCAGCCGCGCAGAAGCGGCGGCAAGGTAGTGCCGATCGACGAGGCGAAGTCCCAGCGCGAGTTCGAGAACCTGCTGCGTCGAAGCGATCGCTGGGACTACGCGATCAGTTCCAATGCGTACTCGACGGAGATGTGGTCCCACGCCTATCCCTGCCGCTACGCGTGGCTGGAGGCCGGGTATCCCCGAAATGACGCACTCGTCAATGCCACCGACCGCGATGTCGCGGAGGCGCGCACGCTGCTCGGTGTGCCCGACGGCGCGACAGCCATCCTCTATGCGCCGACCTTCCGCGAGACCGTAGGCGACACTTCTATGCGGATCGACGTGGCACGGCTCCTCGAGGATCTTCCCGACGGTCATGTCGTGATCGTGCGCGCCCATCACACGGCGACCGCCGGTTCGCGCATGAAGGCGCTCATCGACTCGGGACGGGTCATCGACGGATCGAAGGTGCCATGGATCGTGCCCTGCTACCTCGCCGCCGACATACTCATCACTGACTACTCCTCGACGATGTTCGACTATGCCCTGCTTGATCGGCCGATGATCACGTACGCCGATGACTGGCCCTCGTACCGCGAGACGCGGGGCACCTACTTCGACCTGCTGGCCGAGCCGCCGGGTCTCGTCGCGCGCAACCAGCGTCAGTTGACCGAGATTCTCGCCGGCGGAGCCTTCGACGCAGCTGAGGCGCAGGCTCTGCGCGCGGCATTCCGTGCGCGCTTCTGCCAGTACGACGATGGTCAGGCGGCTGAGCGCGTGATCCGCACTGTCATGCTTTCCGACTAGCGCCCTTCAGGGGGTGGTCGTGGGGCTGGGTGCGGCGGTTGTCGGAGTCGGAGTCGCCATCGGAGTCGGAGTGGCCGTCGAATTGGTCTCCGGCTCCTGCCCGGTGGGCACGGACGGAACGGGCATGCTGTCGGCCACTCGGCACGTCGCACCGCGACACGTGGCCAGAGCCCGCGTCTGCGCGGCCAGCTGACCAACGGCGGTGGTGTCGGTCGAGCCCAGGATGTTGTTGAGCTCGTACGGGTCGGACACGAGGTCGTACAAGGCCGTTCCCTCGGTGCCGTAGTCGACGTAGAGCCACTCGGGCGTGCGCAGCGCCTCGTACTTGGGCGCCTCAAAGCCGGAGTAGTCAGGGTCGTCGGGAGTGGTGGCGGCGAGGTTCTCGGTCAGCACCCCCGTGCGCCACGGCGTGCCGTCTGGGTCGCGCAGCAGTGGGGTGAGGTCGCGACCGTCGAGCCAGGCGGGGGCCTGGGCGCCCAGGAGGGTGCTGATGGTGGGAGCGAGGTCGATGGTCGAGGTCATGGCGTCGATGGTGGCGCCCTTGGCGATGCCCGGGCCGATCAGGATCGCGGGCACGACGGCGTCCTCCCGGTAGGGCGTGTGCTTGCCGGATGCGATGCGGTGGGTGCCCACGTGGTAGCCGTTGTCGGAGGTGATGATGACGAGGGTGTCCTTGTCACGTCCGGTCGCCTTGAGCTGTTCGATGATCCGATGGAAGGAGTCGGCCATCGACTCGGCGGACTCCAGCCGGCGGGTCCATTGGCGGTCGAGGTTGGCGATGCGCTTCGGGCCCAGGGCTGGCTCCGACTTGAGCCAGTCGGGCTCGTTGGTGCCGAACGCGTTGAAGTTGGGCACCCGGGGTGCCTGGGATCCTGCGTGCGTCCCCTTGAAGCGCGGCGCGGTGGGCGCCGGCGAATGCGGGAGGTAGGAGGCGAACTCCAGGTAGAAGGGCGACGTGGCCGTGGTCAGCCACTGGGCCGTCTTGGTGGTCAGCACGTCCTCGAGGAAATCTCCGGGAGCCTTGCCGTACTTGCGCAGCGTGCCGTTGCTGTTGAGCGTGTACCCGTAGCCGGTGTAGGCCTCCTTGCCGCGGATCGTGGTGACGAAGTTCGCCCAGCCGGGGGGCGTGTAGGTGGGGTTGAGCTTCTTGCCGGGGAAGCCGTTCAGGTACTTGCCGACGTGCGACGTGGTGACGCCAGCTCGACTGAGCCATACGGGCAGGCAGTCCTTCTGGTGACCCAGGTCGTAGAACGTCTGCCAGCCTCCGCCCGTCTGCGGCATGTTGGAGACGACCTTGTGGTTGTGCACGTACTGCCCGCGGTAGATCGAGACCCGGGAGGGGCAGCAGAGCGACTCAGTCACGACGAAGTTCGACAGCGTCGTGCCCTGGTCCATGAACTCGCGCAGCCGTGGCACGCCGTTGAACAGCTGCCAGTCGAGATCGTCGCCCATGAGGACGACGACGTTGCGAATCTCGGAGAGATCGCCCTCGACCTCCCGTGACTGTTGCTCCTGACTGGCGGGCGCGGAGCCGTCCGACGGTGACGTCACGCCCGGGTCGATGCCGCTGGCCGAGGGATTGGTCTCTGCGGCGGAGGTCGCCGTGACCATGGGGGAGTCGGGGAGCACGAGGCCGGCGGTGATGATGCCGGCCACGACAACGGCAGCGGAGAGGGCTGAAGCCAGGACCACCGACGCCTTCTTTCGAGGGGGCACCTCGGTCACGTCGGCTCCTCGAGCGGTGGGTCTTCGGGATGGCAGTCGGGCGTCAGTTGAGGATACGTCACTGCGCATGGATGACCGGCCTGCCCCCGGACGGTTGCACGAGGAGTTGGAGACGCTCGGAGCGCTACCATTCCGGCGTGACCGGCGGCCCGACGAGCAGTGCGTCCGGGTCGGGATCGATGCTCCTGCACATCGGGGTGCACAAGACGGGCACGACCGCTGTCCAGACCGCCTTGGCGAACTCGCGGGACATCCTCGACACCTGGCAGGTGCGCTACCCGGGGCGTCTCATGGCCCATCGTGAGGTGGCGTCGTCCGTCATGGGTCGTCCGCTGGGGTGGCGCACGGATGGTGCCAAGCCGCCCAAGGAGGGGCTGTGGGGTCGCACTGTCGCGGAGGCTCGCGCCTACCGAGGAACCACGGTGATCTCGAGCGAGTTCTTCGCGGAGTCGCCCGAGGACGTCGTCGGCCGGATCGTGGCGGATGTCGGGCCCGACCGGCTGCAGGTGGTGATCACCCTGCGAAACCTGGGTCGGATCCTGCCGTCGGCGTGGCAGCAGAACCTCAAGTCCGGTTTCGAGACGGCTTACCTGCCGTGGATCCGCCGGATGCTGTTCACCGACGACGAGGCCACGCGCAACACGATCTTCTGGCGCCGGCATCGCCATGACGAACTGGTGGAGCGCTGGGTGGCAGCTGCGGGTGCTGACCATGTGACGGTCGTTGTCGTCGATGATCGCGTGCGGGAGGGGATCTTCCACCACTTCGAGGATCTTCTCGACCTGCCGCGCAACACGCTCTACGACCGTCGGGGGGAGGTCTCGAACCGGTCGATGACCCTGGCGGAGGCGGCGTTCCTTCGTCGGCTCAATGTCGCCGTCGGCGGTGCCGCCGGGTGGCGCGCCTACCCGAACCGGGTCCAGGCGCAGATGGTCAAGCACCTGGTGGAGGGTCGCGCTCCTGGTCCGGACGAGGCTCGCCTGGCGACTCCGCAGTGGGCCCTGGATCGCGCAGCGGAGATCGCCGACGAGATGGTGACCCGAATCGAGGCGACGGGCGCTCGGATCCTCGGCGACCCGGGTGTGCTCCGCGAACGCATGACCGGCCCGGAGGAGGCGGTCGACGACTCCGCCGAGATGCCGACCGATGCGGCGATCAGTGCCCTGCTGGGTGCGCTGGACGCCACGCGGTCGGGTGAGGCAGGTGGGCCGGAGGCCGGAGGCCTCACGCGCCGGGCACGCCGATGGCTGTCCGAACGCGGGCGATAAGTCCGAATTTTCTTATTCACACGAGTCACACTGGTAACACGCACCTCTTTCGTGTCAGAGTATGCGGGTGCTTCCCCGCCGGCACGGTCTCCGTGCCCTACCCCGTCGCGCCCGCAGGTCGGGCCGCCTCGTGGGAGGGGCAGTCGCCCTCGTGGCCTGCGGGTCGCTGGCCCTGATCGCCCCGCTGACGTCGGCCAGTGCCAGCGGCGACGCCTGGCAGCCGTCGACCTGGACAGGTCCGGTCGCGGGGCCGCCGGTCCCCGGCACCGGCCTGCCGCCGTCGGTGGCCCCGGCGGTGCTCCAGCCCCTTCCCGAGGGCTACGACGTATCACCGACCTACGAGGGCCAGGCCCAGTGCGATCCGCAGGCCAAGGCGGGCACGCAGAAGTTGGCCGACCTCATCAAGGCCACCTACGGTCAGGACCAGACCGTGTGGATCCCGCGCGCCTGCGATGTGGGCGGCCAGAGCGAGCACAAGGAGGGGCGAGCACTCGACTGGATGACGGACGTTCGCAAGCCGCAGCAGCGCGCCAATGCAGAGGCCTTCCTCGGGTGGCTGCTCGGGCCGGACCAGTTCGGCAACCCGTACGGCAACGCTATGCGCCTGGGCGTCATGTACATCGGGTGGAACGACCGCATCTGGCGCGGCTACGACATCGAACGCGGATGGACCGAGCTCAAGGGCTGCTTCGCCACGCCCAGCACCGGCCACGACACCGTCTGCCATCGTGACCACATCCACATCTCCCTGACGTGGGACGGCGCCAGCGGCCGGACGTCGTTCTGGGACGGGACCGCGATGGATGCGCCCTACTGCCCGCGAGCACGCTCGTCCGCTTCGCTCGCGAGCCCGGGACGCGCGGCGGACATGGTGCCGATCGAGCCGGTCCGCGTCCTCGCGACGCGGGCAGCCCTCGGAGTCCCGGGGCGCTGCCGACTCCAGCAGGACACGATCTCCGGTGACAGCAAGCGCATCTACGCCAAGGTCACCGGTATGGGCGGGGTTCCCGCGGAAGGTGTGGCCGCCGTCGCCGTCAACGTCGCGGCCCTCGGTGCCAATGCCCCGTCGCGTATCAGGATCTGGGGTCCGGGTGAGGGCAGGAGCGACATCGTCGTCAAGGTTCCGATGAACAAGGACGCCACCGGAACCGCCATCGTGCCGGTGGCCAACGACGGCACCATTGCCCTGGCCAATGCCGCCGGAGCGACCGACGTCGCCGTCGACGTCCTCGGCTGGTACCCCGCCGGTGATGTGCCGAACGCCACCGTGGGCACGCCTGGTGAAGCAGCCGACATGAGTGCAGAGGCCGCTCCCGCGCCCGCTCCGACCTTCGCTCCCGCGCCGCAGAGTCCGCCCAAGCAGCCTCAGCCGCAACCCGCCCCGGGCTTTGAACCGTCCGACGAGTTCATCGCCGTGGGCTCGGAGATGGGCTACGAGTCGACGGCCCAGGGGGCCCTTCAGCCGACCGAGGAGCGTGTCATCGGCCTCGCTGCCGTGCCGGCGCAGGCCACCGCGGCCCTCGTCATGGTCACCACCCGCGAATCGACCAAGCGCGGGAAGGTTCAGCTCAGCACCCCGGACAAGAGTGCAAGCGCCGCGCTGGCCTATCCCAAGGGGCAGGTCCGGTCCTCGGTCATGGTCGTTCCGGTCAGTGGTGGTCAGCTGGCGATGGCGAACACCAGCAAGGGCACGGTGCAGGTGCGTGTCGATGTTCTCGGCTACTCGGTCAACGGCACCCCGATCAAGGTGCGTCAGGCCCAGGGTCAGCGCATCGCCAAGGCGGCTCTGGCCGCGGAGACTCCGCTGGTCGTCGGTCCGCTCACCGGCGTGGCCGGGCTGCCGAAGCGGGACAAGCGCGTCACCGGCGTCATCCTCAAAGTGACCACGCGCACGAAGGGACCGGATGCCGGAAGCGTTCGGGTGTACGGCTTGGACAAGTCCGCTCCGGGTACGAGGTCGGCTCCCGTCGAGCCGTCCCTGCGCAAGTCCAGCCTCGTCGTGACGGAGATCGGAACGGACGGCAAGGTCGTGATCCATCCCTCCGTCGCTGCCCGCGTCAAGGTGCAGATCGTGGGCTGGGTGCGGCGCTGAGCCGCTGCTCGAGCCTTCGGGACTGTCGTCGTCCCTGCCTAGGATGCGGGGGTGAGTGACGCCCTCTTCCATCTGCCTGCGCCCTCGGGGCGAAGTGGCGCGTCGTCGTCCCCCACATCACGAGAGGCTGCCGGCGGCTCCGCCGTGCCGGGCCGTTCGCCGGTGGATCTCGTCGGCGATCTCAATCCCGCGCAGCGAGCTGCAGTCGAGCATCGCGGCGGCCCGCTGCTGATCGTCGCGGGTGCCGGCTCCGGCAAGACCCGCGTGCTGACGCGGCGCATCGCCCACCTCCTCGCCAGCGGCGACGCCACTCCAGGCGAGATCCTGGCCATCACCTTCACCAACAAGGCGGCCGGCGAGATGAAGGAGCGCGTGGCCGAGCTCGTCGGGGCCCGCTCGCGGGCCATGTGGGTCTCCACCTTCCACAGCGCCTGCGTGCGGATCCTGCGCAGTGAGGCCGGCCGTCTGGGAATGAAGAGCACCTTCACCATCTACGACACCGCTGACTCACTGCGCCTGATGACGATGGTCCTGCGCGACCTCGACCTCGACCCGCGCAAGTTCCCGCCGCGCTCGTATCTCGCTCAGGTGTCGAACCTCAAGAACGAGCTGGTCGACCATGAGACCTTCGCATCGCGGGCGGCGAACCCCGCTGAGCAGCAGCTCGCCGAGGCCTACAGCGAATACCAGCGCCGTCTGCGCCTCGCCCACGCATTCGACTTCGACGACCTCATCTCCGGCACGGTGGCCGTCCTCCAGCTCTTCCCGGACGTGGCGGACCACTACCGTCGCCGCTTCCGCCACGTGCTCGTCGACGAGTACCAGGACACCAACCACGCGCAGTACGTCCTCATCAAGGAACTCGTGGGTGCAGGCTCAGCCGATCTGCCGCCTGGCCAGCTGTGCGTCGTCGGCGATGCCGACCAGTCCATCTACGCCTTCCGCGGAGCGACGATCCGCAATATCGAGGAGTTCGAGCGCGACTATCCGAACGCCACGACGATCATGCTCGAGCAGAACTACCGCTCGACCCAGACCATCCTCACGGCCGCGAACGCCGTCATTTCGCGCAATGCCGGTCGGCGCGAGAAGCGACTCTGGACAGACGCCGGTGATGGTCACGCCATCATCGCCTACGTGGCCGACGATGAGCACGACGAGGCGTCCTTCGTGGCCAACGAGATCGATCGACTGTCCGACGAGGACGGTGTATCGGCGTCGGATGTCGCAGTGTTCTACCGGACGAACGCCCAGTCGCGTTCACTCGAGGAGATCTTCATCAGGGTGGGCTTGCCCTATCGCGTCGTCGGTGGCACGCGCTTCTACGAGCGCAAGGAGGTTCGCGATGCCCTCGCGTACTTGCGGGCGATCGCGAACGCTGACGACGAAGTGTCGCTGCGGCGCATCATGAACACCCCGAAGCGGGGGATCGGCGACCGTGCGGAGGCCATGGTCGAGGCCTTCGGTCAGCGTGAGCGGATCTCGTTCGCTGCTGCGCTCGAGCGTGCGGCGGAGGCGCCCGGCATAGCGACGCGCTCTGTCACGGCCATCGAGGCCTTCGTGCAGTTGATGCGCGACCTTCGCACGCTGGAAGAGTCGGGTGCGGATCCCGCCACTGTCCTGCAGGCGGTGTTCGAGCAGAGCGGCTACGTCGCCGAACTGCAGGCGTCGACCGATCCGCAGGACGAGACTCGGCTGGAGAACCTCGCTGAGTTGGAGTCCGTAGCGCAGGAGTTCACGGAGGCGAACCCTGAGGGCACGCTCGCTGAGTTCCTCGAGCAGGTCTCGCTGGTCGCCGACTCCGACGAGATCCCTGACGCCGACGGCAGTGGTGGGGTTGTGACCCTGATGACCCTCCACACGGCCAAGGGGCTGGAGTTCCCGGTCGTGTTCCTCACGGGCATGGAGGACGGCGTCTTCCCGCACATGAGATCGCTCGGCGATCCGCGTGAGCTGGAGGAGGAGCGGCGGCTGGCGTACGTCGGGATCACCCGGGCGCGCGAGCGGCTGTACCTCTCGCGTGCGGTCACCCGATCGGCCTGGGGAGCTCCCGCCTTCAACCCGCCGTCACGCTTCTGGGAGGAGATCCCGGACTCCGTCCTGCAGTGGCGGCGCGAGGAGCCGATCGGGCGCGTGGCGTCCTCCGGCGGGTACGGCTCGGCTCCGAGTTCGAGCAGTGCCGCACTGCGGCTTGGCGATCGTGTCGTGGGCACCGGTCCGGTCGCATCTCTCGACCCGGGCGACCGCGTCACGCATCAGAAGTTCGGGCTCGGCACGGTCGTCTCGACATCGGGCTCCGGCGACAAGGCTGAGGCCACCATCGACTTCGGATCCGCGGGGGTCAAGCGGCTGCTGCTGCGCTACGCCCCGGTCGAGAAGCTCTAGCCCGCGCCCAAGCCCGTTGAGTGGTGAGAAGTGCGCTCGACACCCCGGTGTCGAGCCCGCACTTCTCACCACTCAACGAGCGAGGCGCCCGGCCATGTCGGCGACCTGACGGCCCAGAGTGTGGAGTTGGTCGACGACGTGCGGGTCAGAGTCGGCGGCGTCGGCGCCGATGAGTCGCGTCGAGTCGTTGACGGCGACGCCGAGGGGAGTCGGCCATCCGCGCAGGGAGTGCACGATGTCGCGCAGCTGGCCGAGTGTCCCGACCGCCGTCTGCCATCCGTGCGCGACGCCGATGAGGCCGACCGCCCGGCCCTCGAGGTAGGGGCGCTCGTCGTGCCTGAGGTCCTCGAGGTAGTCGAGGGCGTTCTTGAGCATCCCGCTGACCCCTCCGTGGTACCCGGGACTGGAGATGATCAGCCCGTCCGCCATACGCACGGCCTCGACGAGAGCCCGCGCTTCAGGAGTGCGCTCCTGAGTCTCGGTGTCGTAGATCGGAAGCATCAGCTCTCGGCCCGTGATGTAGGTGACGTCGAGCCCCGTCGTGGAGGTGGCCACGCGCAGGGCTCGCTCGGAGGCGGAATGAGGGGTGGTGCTCCCACCGAGGGCGAGGAGTGTCGGCTTCGTCACGTCCCAGAGTCTGGCACTTGCCCGCGCGGTAGCGTTCAGCGGTCACGGAGGCGGCAGGGTCGGTCACCGGCGCTTCCCACGGGCGAGTATCGTCCGCCGTGGTCACTTACTTGGAAGTCCTAGTACCCAGTCGTTCGTGCACCTGGGCGTGCACCGGAGGAGATCGCGTGGATCTGTACGAGTACCAAGCCAAGCATCTGTTCGACTCGCATGGCATTCCGGTGACGCCGGGTGAGGTGTGCTCGACGCCGGACGCGGCGCATGAGGCGGCCCGCAAGATCGGGTCGGCGGTGGTGGTCAAGGCTCAGGTCAAGACCGGTGGCCGCGGCAAGGCGGGCGGTGTGAAGCTCGCCGACGACCCGGCGGACGCGCAGGCCAAGGCGGGCGCGATCCTGGGCATGGACATCAAGGGCCACACCGTCCACAAGGTGCTCGTGACGCAGGCCAGTGACATCGCCGCCGAGTACTACGTGTCGTTCCTGCTCGATCGTGCGAACCGGGCGTTCCTGGCGATGGCCAGCGTCGAGGGCGGCATGGA
>CAIZPS010000289.1 GCA_903934925.1 uncultured bacterium
GTTTCGGGACGCTCACGCCCACGAACTGCGCTAGCGTCCACTCATGGCTCTCTACACGTGCGCAAAGTGCAACATGTCCGTCAACACCACCTGCGGCCACTGCTCGGTCGATCTGGTCGATGCCTCTCTGACCAAGGATGACGGCACCATGGTCGAGATCTCCGAATGCCCCAACGGGCACGGCAAGATCAAGTCGCCGCTGTGCTGCGGCGCTGACATGACCTGCTCCGTCTGACGTATTCCAGCTCCAACGCTCAGCCGCGGCAGCGCCGGGGACTCCCCCGACGTGATTCCCCGCACCTCTTCGATGGTGCCGCAGATCACCCGACGGGCATGGGGGCTATCGCCACCTCCGCCACCACCCGGGTGCCGGAGGCCTCGGAATTCCTCCGCCAGGAGACGCACATCTCGTCCAGCATGTGGGACCCCAGACCCGGCGCGGCCGACTCGCTTGAGCCGATG
This sequence comes from uncultured bacterium, assembly GCA_903934925.1. Taxonomy (GTDB): domain Bacteria; phylum Actinomycetota; class Actinomycetes; order S36-B12; family S36-B12; genus UBA10649. The sequence continues at coordinate 463 of CAIZPS010000289.1, forward strand.
CCATCGTCGGCGATGTCAAGAACCACGCGGCCTTCGCCCGAGCGCTGAATCTGCACGGTCACCGAACGGGCGCACCCATGGCGCACCGCATTCGTGACGCATTCGCGCACGATCTCGGTGATGCTCATCCCCGCTACCGGGGACTCCGCGAGCGCACGCACGGTGCGATGGTCCATCGTCCACTTGACATCGCAAGAGCCGCTCCAGAGATCGGTGATCTCCTGAAGGGTGTCGACGAGCATCACGTTGGGTGATACCGGCTCATCGAGCCGTGCCGTGGCCTCGAAGATGTCGTGCCGGATCGTCGCGATAACAGCATCATCCGGCTTGTCCAGGGTCGCGAGTCGCAGTGCAGCAGCATGCAGGGCGCCTTGAATGCTGCCGTGGATGACGTAGCTCAGGTGCCTCCGCGCAGCGAAGGCGTGCATACGCAGCAGGCTCGAGGCCTCCATGAGCTCCAAGATCGAGGCCCGCAGCGCCTCCTCCGTGTCGGCGCGACGCTGGTCGACGGCGGCATACAGGGCGATGAGGACTGCCACCATGGCACCCACGAGGAACGCCGCTCCGTTGATGAACCTCGGCACGGGCAGCCCTAGCACCGACTGCAGCAGTACGCCGGAGAGCACGCTTGCGCCCCCCACCACCCCGACCACGGAGATGCCCCACCACAGGGGTGGCACCCATCGGCCGATGAGTCCGCGGACGGCCGCCATCAGCAGGGCCACGAAGATTCCCGAGAAGATCGGGAAGCTCAGCACGAGCGGGAACGAGAACTCCCGCAGCGACTGCGAGGTCGTGATGAGGGCCATGAGGAGACCGAAGAGAACCGGCTTGCTGAGGCGGGCCACGGGAAGGCGGGCGGGCAGGGGGCTGCGCCCCGGAGCGTGTCGGGATTCCACCGCGGCCAGAACCTCGTCAACGTCGGTCGTGATCGCCAGGCGGTGACTGAGGGGGCGCAAGTCGTCATCGACGGCCGACCGGATCGACTCGCGCAGAGGCGCGACGTCGATCTTGCCGGTGAGCGCTTCGAGCGCCGCATCGACATCGTGGATCAGCGGATCGATCGTGCGCCGTACCTCAGCGCGAAGGGTCGAGATCGTCTCGTCCAAGCGGGCCCACATGGTCCGGTTGACTTCTGCCAGGGCCTCGCGCTGCGCCTCGAGCGCAGCGGCCTGCCGGCCGTGTTGCACCTGGGCGCTCACGACCACCGAGAAGATCAGCAGCACACCAAACTGGGCCACGAGGGACGAGCCGATCCGGTACCCGAACTCGAAGTTGTCCGAGAGCCCGAGAATGGGAACGAGACAGGCGAGCACGAAAGCGCGAGCGATGATCGCCGCACCCATGACAATGAGCGCGCCGATGGGTGAGCGATCAGTGCCCCCGCGGTGAAGCACCCATCGACCCAGGGCGAACACGAGCATGAGGGCCAGCTGGCCGACAAGTCCCACCAACAGCCAGTCGGACCACCTGCCACCCAGTCGGGCCGGATCGATGATGAGCGGACCCACGAGCCCGAACGGCAGGTACAGGAGGGTGACGATCGGACTGAGGGCTGCCGAGGATCCCAGCAGACGCCATGTGGCGCGCCAGCTTTCGCCGCGGGCCGCCCTGAGCCACACCGCCGCACCCGAAGCACCCTTATCGAGGCCAGCCATCACCTCGCACCCTAACCCGCGTTAACCCGCGTTCAACAACAAGCCCAGCCTTGGATCAGAGTGATACGGACACGGGGTTAGCCCCACCAGTGGCCGCGAGGTAGCGCCGCACGGCGGCAACCCGAAGATTGCCCTCCTCCTGCGTGTCGATCCCCAGCGCTTGAGCGGCCCGACTGATGGTGTCCTCGATCGCCTTGACGCTGACACCGCGTTCCTCAGCGATCTGGGCATTCGACTTTCCGGCTGCAACGAGCGCCAGAACAGCGATCTGCTTGCGCGTCAGGTGCGCCAGAGGGCGCTCGGGATCACGGTCCTGCCGGTATCTCTCGACGCCGGTTCCTCTCAGCGCGGAATCAAGTGCAGCGATGAGCGCATCGACGTCACCCAGGCTTGACTTGCGGAGATAGGCAACGCCCTTCGGCAGTTCTTCCGGTGAACGTCCGGCAAACCGCGAGTCCGGAAGATTGGTCAGGAAGACGATGGCCACATGCGGTGCCTGCTTACGGATGACCGCGGCAAGGTCGAAGCCGTTCGGCCCGGGACCCAGACTGATGTCAAGAACGAGGGCATCGTGATCGCCTCGAGAGAACGATCGCTTCGCATCCGACGCCGAGGCAGCAGTGTCGACGGAGAAGCCATGACGCTCCAATGCGACAGCAAGGAGCTCACGCAACAGTGCGTCGTCCTCGACGACGAGTACCGAGCGATCCTGGTCGCCCGACACACGCTCCTCCATATCCCAGGTCACCCGAGCACCTCCTAGAAGCCCTCAGGCAGATCGACGGCAAGCATCGTCGCAATAGCCCGGATGTGATTGCGCTCGTACGACCAGTCCATGTGGTCATCACCGCGGCCCTCCTCGACGGCCGTGACGAAGGACGGGCGCAGATTGAACCGAGTGGCCACATCCTCGATCGACAGGCCGGCATCGATGCGCGCGGCAGCCAGCAGGCTGCCCACCGAGGCGCGCAGGTCAGCGTCAGGAGCCTCTCGGTCCTCTGCGCCGATCTCCGCCACGCCTCTTCCCTTCCTTACGAGGCACGTCCCTTGCCCATACGGGGCAAGGCTGTCACCACATCGACCACTTGCGGGCCACAACACGGGGCAAACCCGGTCCTCCGATCGGACGACACGGGCCGAGCCGGAGCAGTGACTAGGCCGCCGTCGACGGTTGCGGCAGGCGCAGGGCGCCGGGCGCACCTCCCGGCACCGCGGGACTGACCGGCGGAATGGGCGCGATGGGGGTGTAGGCGCTCCCCAGCTCGGGCCGGGGATCGAGCTCCCCCGCATTCGGCCACATCGCCATCGCTCGCTCGGCCTGCGCTGTGATGGTGAGTGAGGGGTTGACACCGAGGTTCGCCGCGACGGCCGAGCCGTCGACGATGTGGAGGCCCGGATGACCGAATACCCGGTGGTAGGCATCGACCACTCCGCGGTCGGCGTCCACACCGATGACGCACCCTCCGACGAAGTGGGCGGTGACTGGTGCATCGATGTTCTCGAAGATGCTCCCGGTCGCAATACCGTCGATCTGCTCGGCGATCCGTCGGACGACCTCGTGCGCGACCGGCAGGTACGTCGGACTCGGCGCCGTGCCGTCCTGCTCGGTGGTGAGGTGCCATCGCCCGAGTCGCCCGCGAACTCCTCTCACGGTGAGGGAGTTGTCGACCGTCTGCATGACAAGCGCGATGACTCCACGCTGGCTCCATTCACGCACGTCAAGCAGAGAGGCGAGTTCGAGCGGGCGTCGGGCGATCTCACTCAGCAGGACCTGCCACCGCTCACGGCCCGGACGTGGTGTCGTGAGGAGCGATTGGAACAGACCCATGGAGTTCGAACCCCGGCCGTACCGGCAGGGCTCGACGTGGGTCACGGAATCCGGGTGGAAGCTCGACGTGATAGCGACGCCTCGCGTGAAGTCCTGCTCGGTCGTATCGGCCACCGCCCCGACAATGGCCTCCGAGTTCGTGCGGGTCTTGCGTCCGAGCATGGGCGAGAGGTTCGGCAGCATGCCGTTGGCCTTCATGCGGTGCAGGAGCCGTTGCGTGCCGTATGTCCCGGCGGCGAGGACGACTTCGGCGGCCGTGAAGGTGCGGCGCCGGTTGGTGCCGGTGCGCACCGTCTGCACCAGGTATCCGCCACGAGTACGCGGCAGCAGCGCCGTGACGGTGGTCATCGGATGGATGACAGCACCGGCCTGCTCGGCCAGATGCAGGTAGTTCTTCACGAGTGTGTTCTTGGCGTTGTGCCGGCAGCCGGTCATGCATGCGCCGCATTCGGTGCAGCCGGTGCGCTCGGGCCCGACACCGCCGAAGAACGGATCGGGCGAGGTGACGCCTGGTCCGTCGCCGAAGAAGACACCGACCGGCGTGAGCCGGAAGGTGTGACCGACGCCCATGTCATCGGCCACCGCCTTCATGACCTCGTCGCTGGGTGTCATGGTCGGGTTGTCCGTGACTCCGAGCATGCGCGAGGCCTGGTCGTAGTAGGGGGCGAGCTCCGTCTGCCAATCGGTGATGTCGCGCCACTGCGGATCGGTGAAGAACTCCCGGCCGGGCGTGTACAGCGTGTTGGCGTAGTTCAGCGAGCCGCCCCCGACGCCTGCGCCGGCGAGCACGAGGACGTCCTTGAGCAGGTGCATGCGCTGGATGCCGGTGCAGCCGATCTGCGGAGCCCACAGGAAGTCCCGCAGACGCCACGAGGTCTTCGGGAGCTCGTCATCACTGAACCTGCGCCCCGCCTCGAGCACCCCGACTCGATAGCCCTTCTCCGTCAGTCGCAGAGCCGCAACGGAGCCGCCGAAGCCGGACCCGATGACGAGCACGTCGAAGTCCAGGTTGCTCATGCTGCGCAACCTACTTCAGGCCGAGTCGCTTCATGGCCGTGACGGCGAAGACGAGGGCGGATCCCCAGCGCTCGTCGGTCAAACCCTCCGGTGAGCCGAAGCCCAGGGCGCGCTGCGTGACGATCGACTGCGACTGGGTGTACTTCAGCAGCCCTTCGTCCCCGTGGCGGCGACCCAGCCCAGACTGCCCCATGCCCCCCATGGGCGCCCGCACGCTGCCCCAGGCAGCGGCGTAGCCCTCGTTGACGTTGACGGTACCCGCCCGGAGTTCGCGGGCCACTCGCCGGGCGGCTCGACGATCGCGCCCCACGACCGAGGCGTTGAGCCCGTACTCGGTGGCATTCGCCCGACGCACGGCCTCCTCGTCCGATCCCACCGAGTGGATCGCAACCACCGGACCGAAGGTCTCCTCGTCGCAGGCCACCATCGCCTCCGTGACGCCGGCAAGGATGGTCGGCTCGAAGAAGTACGGCCCGATGTCCGGCCGGGGACGCCCTCCAGCCAGACTCGTCGCGCCTTTGCTGACCGCGTCGTCGACGTGCGACTGCACGCGGGCCAGCTGACGACCCGAGATCAGGGACCCTACGTCGCTCCCCCAACCGATCTGGGTTCCGAGCCTCAGAGCCAGCGTTCGCCGGACGAAGGCAGCGGTGAATGTCGCCTCGATGGTCCGGTTGACGTAGATGCGCTCCATCGAGATGCACAGCTGGCCCGCGTTGGCGAAGGACGCCCGGACGGCGATCTCAGCCGCGCGCTCAGGATCGGCATCGGCACGGATGATCATCGCGTTCTTGCCCCCGAGTTCCATGGAGCACGGGATGAGGCGCTCCCCGCACGCCGTGGCGACGATCCGTCCGACGCGGGTGGATCCGGTGAACATGACGTAGTCGGCCTCGTTGATGACCCACGGGCCGACGACGTCGCCGGGTCCGAGAACCGTCTGGAGTACGTCACGGGGAAGGCCGGCCTCACGGAAGCGCTCAAGCACCCACAGTGCCGTGAGACTGGTGTGCTCGTCGGGCTTGACGACGACGCAGTTGCCGGCGAGGAGGGCGGGGATGGCATCGCTGGCGGTGAGCGTCAGCGGGTAGTTCCACGGTGCGATGACCGCGACCACGCCCCACGGGATGTGGCGGACCTCGGCACCGACCACCAGGGGGATGGCCCCTCTCACCCGACGATCCGCGAGCAGGCGCCGTGCGTCTCGGGCATAGTGCCGTGCCGCGATCAGGACGTCGAGTACTTCCTCGAGCGCATCGCGGCGCGCCTTTCCGGCTTCCCGCTGCAGGAGGTCGAGGACCTCGTTGCGGCGCTGGGCGACGATGTCGTGGAATCGCAGGATGATCGATGCGCGTGCATCCACCGACGTCGCAGCCCACGCTGCGTGGGCCGCACGCGCGCGGTCAAAGGCCTCCACGACCGTCCGACGGTCGTCATCGTCGAATGCTCCGATGACCTCGCCGGTGAACGGAGCCCTCACCTGCCTCACCCGGTGACAACCATCTCCACGCGCTGGAACTCCTTCAGGTCGCTGTAGCCGGTGGTCGCCATCGCCTTGCGCAGCGCACCGACGATGTTCATGGTGCCGTCGGCACTGCGTGAGGGACCGGTCACGATCTCCGCGAGAGTGCCCACGGTGTCCATGCGGTTGCGCTCACCGCGCGGCAGGTGCGGGTGCCATGCCTCCGCTCCCCAGTGAGCACCATGCCCGGGAGCATCCGAAGCACGGGCGAAGATAGAGCCCACCATCGCCGCATCCGCCCCGCACGCGAACGCCTTCACGAGGTCGCCGCTGCGACCCATCGAGCCGTCGGCGATGACGTGCACGTAGCGACCCCCTGACTCATCGAGGTAGTCACGTCGGGCCGCGGCGACGTCAGCGATCGCGCTGGCCATCGGCACCCGAACGCCGAGGACGTCCGCGGTGGTGTGAGAGGCTCCGCCGCCGAACCCCACAAGCACCCCAGCCGCGCCCGTGCGCATCAGGTGCAGGGCCGCCTGGTGCGTGGCGCAGCCGCCCACGATCACGGGCGCGTCGAGGTCGTGGATGAACTCCTTGAGGTTGAGTGCCTCGCCATCGCCGGAGACATGCTCGGCGGAGACGGTCGTGCCCCGGATGACGACGATGTCGGCACCTGCCTGAGCCGCGACCGGGGCGAGCCTCGAGGCAGCCTGGGGCGACGTCGCCACGGCAACGGTGACGCCACTGGCACGGAGGTCGCCGATGCGCTGCTTCACGAGGTCGACGTCGACCGGTCGACCGGCGTAGATCTGCTGCAGTCGCGCGGTCGCGACATCCGTGGACAGCCCAGCGATCTCGGCCAGAAGCGGTGCCGGATCCTCGTAGCGTCCCCACACACCCTCGAGGTTCAGCACGGCAAGGACACCATTGGCCGCCAACGTCACCGCTGATTCCGGCGACACCACGGAGTCCATGGGAGCGGCGAGGAGCGGGGTGTCGAACCGGTACGCGTCGATCGTCCATGCGGTCGACACCGCCTCCGCATCGCGGGTGCGACGACTTGGCGCGATCGCCACCTCGTCCAACGAGTAGCCGCGGCGAGCGCGCTTCACGCCGCCGATCTGGATGTCAGTCACGCGTTACCGCCCCGAGTAGTTGGGTGCCTCGATGGTCATCTGGACGTCGTGCGGGTGGCTCTCGCGCAGGCCGGCCGACGTGATGCGCACGAAGGTGCCCTTGGCGTGCAGCTCATCAATCGTCTGCGCTCCGCTGTAGCCCATGGACGCACGCAGGCCACCCACCAGCTGATGCGCGACGGCAGCGATGGATCCGCGGTAGGCGACCATTCCCTCGATTCCCTCTGGCACGAGCTTGTCGTCGCTGAGGACGTCATCCTGGAAGTAGCGGTCCTTGCTGAACGAGCGCGCCTCGCCACGGGACTGCATGGCCCCGAGAGAGCCCATGCCGCGATAGGACTTGTACTGCTTGCCGTTGACGAACACGACGTCACCGGGAGCCTCCTCGGTGCCGGCGAGCAGCGAGCCGAGCATGACGGTGTCGGCCCCGGCCACGAGCGCCTTCGCGATGTCGCCGGAGTACTGCACACCGCCATCACCGATGACGGGAACACCGGCCGGCCGACAGGCGAGCGAGGCCTCGTAGATGGCGGAGATCTGGGGCACGCCCACGCCGGCGACCACCCTTGTGGTGCAGATGGATCCCGGGCCGACACCCACCTTCACGCCGTCCGCTCCGGCGTCGACCAGAGCCTGAGCTCCGGCGCGCGTGGCGACGTTGCCGCCTACGACATCGACGGTCGACTGCGCCTTCAGCAGGCGCACCATGTCGATGACGGCGCGCGAATGGCCATGCGCGGTGTCGACGATGAGGAAGTCCACGCCCGCCTCGATCAGCGCCTTGGCACGTCGCTCAGCATCCTCGCCCACACCTACGGCAGCGCCCACCACGAGCCGGCCCGAGGCGTCCTTCGTCGCATGCGGGTACTTGTCGGACTTGACGAAGTCCTTCACGGTGAACAGCCCCTGGAGCCTGCCTGCATCGTCGATCAGCGGAAGCTTCTCGACCTTGCGGCTGGCCAGCAGCGCGAGCGCCTCCTCGGGAGCGATTCCGACCTTGGCCGTGACGAGCGGCATCGGGGTCATGACGTCGCGAACCGCGCGACGCATGTCCTCCTCGAACCGCATGTCGCGATTCGTGACGATACCGACGAGGACTCCATTCGTGTCGACGACGGGCACCCCGGAGATCCGGTAGCGACCGCACATCCGGTCGACGTCGGCGAGGGTGTCGTCGGGCGAGCACGTCACGGGGTTGTTGACCATCCCGGCCTCGGAGCGCTTCACGAGATCGACGTGCGCGGCCTGCTCCTCGATCGGCAGGTTGCGGTGCAGCACCCCCACGCCGCCCTGGCGGGCCATGGCGATCGCCATGCGAGCCTCGGTGACGGTGTCCATGGCGCTGGACACCAGGGGCATGAGAACGCGAATGCTGCGGGTCACGTAGGACGCGGTGTCGACCTCGCTCGGCACGACGTCGGACTCCGCCGGGACGAGCAGCACGTCATCGAACGTGAGCCCCTGGTAGCCGAACTTGTCCGGAACGCCGTCGTAGGACAGATCGTGCGACAGGGGGCGGGAGTCCATGGTGTCTCCGGGAGCTCGCGAGCGGGTCGGTCGGCAGGTGGATCGGCAGGTCGGTAGACCCCAAGGCTATCGACCCACCCCTATCCCGCGAGTGGCCACTGGGCACCGCGAGTGGCCTCTGGGCACCGCGAGTGGCCACTGGGCACGGCGAGTGAGGAACAGCTCAGCGACCGAGGGCGTGACGGATGCGGTCGACCGCCTCCTGCAGGCCGCCCACGCGAACGGGGCCCGCCGCATCGTTCAGTGTGCGCCAGCCGGGGCCGGCGATCAGGACGGTGACGGGCGGTCGGGTCGCCGGCAGGGACGCGAGCGCCCGAGGATCGGCGGTCTCCTCCATCTGCGACCACACCAGCACCGCTGCCGGCCCGAGACGACGAACGGCGCTGGCGAGGGCGTCATCCGGCAGATTGGCGCCGAGGATTCGTGCACCCACGCCGATCTCGGCGAGCGCAGCGGACACGGCCCACAGGGGAAGGGCATGCTGCTCGCCCGGAGCGCAGGCCAGAATCACCGTGCGACCCTCGGTCGAGGGGGCCAGGCTGCGGATGCGTCCGGCGAGAGAGTCCTGCACGGCCGCACTCAGGGAGTGCTCGATCTCCACTCCCCGCCCCGTCTCGCGCCACTTGTCACCGACGGCGTTCAACACCGGGACCAGGACCTCATTCCAGGCCCGGATGGTGCCCAAGTCAGCCAGCGCCTTGGTCAGGATGGCCTGGCATGCGGCTTGGTCGAGCGCCTGTGCGGCCCTGGCGAGCCCTCGTGCCTGCGGACTACTACCGGGCAGGGCGAGAACGTTGCCCCCACCCGTCCGCGAGCCCGCACCCGAGTCCGTGCCAGTGCGGCCGTCCTCCGGCGAGGCCGCCAAGGCGAGCGCCGCCCGTGCAGCGTCCGCCGGGGGCACTCCGTCGATCACCAGACGACGCATGTGCTCCAGCCGGGAGACGTCGGCGGGGGTGTACCGCCGGTGGGCGCCGGGGCTGTGCTCCGAGGGGCCGACGCCGTAGCGACGGTCCCAGGTCCGCAGGGTGGCAGGGGCCACCCCCATTCGGCGGGCGACCGCCGACACCGTCAGGGAGGGGGCCTCCGCGGCCCACGCTTCGCTCCCGGACGTGGTCATGGACGAATTCTCGCCGTGGTTGGGACATGTCGCGCGCTGGAGCGATTCCCAGGCGATTCCGCAGGAAAAGTGTGGGGTGAATCACTCTTGACCAACTTGTGGCGCGAAACGTATGCTTGCCCTGTTGAACAACTTCTGCAACGTTTGAACCAGCTAAGGAGCATGGTCATGGCAGACGTATCGCGACTCCCCGGTCCCAACGCCGATCTGTGGGACTGGCAGATGCATGGAGCCTGCCGGGGCGAGGATCCGAGCCTGTTCTTCCACCCCGAGGGCGAGCGCGGCCCCACGCGCGAGGCCAGGATCGCCGCAGCCAAGGCCATCTGCTCAGGCTGCCCCGTCCAGGTGCAGTGCGCTGAGCACGCCCTTGCTGTGCGTGAGCCCTACGGGGTGTGGGGCGGCCTCAGTGAGGACGACCGCGAGGTCATCTACCGGCAGCGTCGTCGCCCGGTTCGCGCAGGACGCGAGGCGGCGGTCGCCAGCTGAGTCATGGTTCGAAACGCAACAGGGCCCGGGAGCGCGTGCTCCCGGGCCCTATTGCGTCATGCCTAGTGGCTGTGACCGTGATGGCCGTGCCCGTGGCTGTGGCCCTCGGACTTCTTCTCCGCCGGCTTCTCGACGACCAGCGCCTCAGTGGTGAGGAGCATCGCCGCGATGGATGCAGCATTCTCCAGAGCTGAGCGGGTCACCTTCACCGGGTCGATGACGCCTGCCGCGACCATGTCGACGTACTCCCCCGTGGCAGCGTTGAGACCCTGGCCGGTCGGCAGGTCTGCGACCTTGGCAGTCACCACGTAGCCCTGCTCGCCGGCGTTCTCCGCGATCCAGCGCAGCGGCTCGACCATCGCGCGACGGACGATGCCCACGCCGGTGGCCTCGTCGCCACTGAGGCCGAGGTCACCGACCAGGACAGCGGCCGCCTGGACCAGGGCCGTGCCGCCTCCGGCGACGATGCCCTCCTCAATGGCTGCCCGGGTCGCCGAGACGGCATCCTCGATGCGGTGCTTGCGCTCCTTGAGCTCGACCTCGGTGTGCCCGCCGACCTTGATGACGACGACGCCACCGGAGATCTTGGCGAGGCGCTCCTGGAGCTTCTCCCGATCCCAGTCGGAGTCGGTCTTCTCAATCTCGGCGCGGATCTGCGCCACGCGCGCCTCGACGTCAGCGGCATTGCCCCCTCCGTCGACGATCGTGGTGTTGTCCTTGGTGACGACGACGCGACGCGCGGTGCCCAGGACCTCGGTGCCGACCTGGTCGAGCTTGAGTCCGACCTCCGGAGCAACGACCTGCGCGCCCGTCAGGATCGCGAGATCCTGCAGGATCGCCTTGCGGCGATCGCCGAAGGCAGGAGCCTTGACGGCGCACGAGGTGAAGGTGCCGCGAATGCGATTGACGACCAGGGTCGAGAGAGCCTCGCCCTCGACGTCCTCGGCGATGATCAGCAGTGGCTTGCCCTCCTGCACGACCTTCTCCAGCAGCGGAAGCAGCTCCTGGACCGAGGAGACCTTGCCCTGCACCAACAGGATGCGAGCGTCCTCGAGCACCGACTCCATGCGGTCGGGATCGGTGACGAAGTACGCCGAGATGAAGCCCTTGTCGAACTGCATGCCCTCGGTGAACTCGAGCTCGAGTGAGGTGGTGCTGGACTCCTCAACCGAGATGACGCCATCCTTGCCGACCTTGTCGAAGGCGTCGGCGATGAACTCGCCGATCTCGCGGTCCTGCGAGGAGATGGTCGCGACGTTGGCGATCTCGCCCTTGTCGGCTACCTCACGCGCTGATGCGATGAGGTGCTCGGTGACAGCCTTGACCGCCTTGTCGATGCCACGCTTGATGCCCGTGGGGGACGCTCCCGCGGCCACCTGCTTGAGCCCTTCGCGGACCATGGCCTGTGCGAGCACCGTCGCGGTCGTGGTGCCGTCACCGGCGACGTCGTTGGTCTTGGTCGCGACCTCCTTGGCGAGCTGCGCGCCGAGGTTCTCGTAGGGGTTCTCCAGCTCGATCTCACGGGCGATGGTCACGCCGTCATTGGTGATCGTGGGGGCGCCCCACTTCTTGTCGATGACGACATTGCGGCCCTTGGGGCCGATCGTCACCTTCACGGCATCGGCGAGCGCGTTCACGCCGCGCTCGAGGCTGCGGCGGGCGTCCTCGTCGAATTCGAGAATCTTGGCCATGCTGAACTCCTAAGACAGATAACGAGTGCGCTGGAGGTCCAGCGCCTGAGTAGCACCTGAGAATCGCCTGAGTGGCGCCTGAGCAGCACCGAGAGTCAGGTGGTCAGATGGCCCACCACGCAGGAGCGCAGTGGGCCATCCAGAAGATGCGGACTTACTTCTCGACGATGGCGAGAACGTCGCGCGCGGAGAGGAGCAGGTACTCCTCGCCGTTGTACTTCACCTCAGTGCCGCCGTACTTGCTGTAGATGACGACGTCGCCGACCTTGATGTCGAGCGGGATGCGCTTCTCGCCATCCTCGTCGAAACGGCCGGGGCCGACTGCCAGGACCTTGCCCTCCTGGGGCTTCTCCTTGGCGGTGTCAGGGATCACGAGGCCCGAAGCAGTGGTCTGCTCGGCGTCGAGGGTCTGGACCAGAATGCGGTCCTCGAGCGGCTTGATGGAGACCGACACGGTTACATCCTCCGGGATGTCGATGGGCCGTCCTCGCGGACGGCGCGGGTCAGTGATGGTGCACGCAGGGAGCCTGCGTGTGAGGGGCCCTGCAGTTGGCAGTCCCAGGGTGGGAGTGCCAACGCCAACAGTACGCATCCATTAGCACTCCGTCAAGTTGAGTGCCAGCACGGCGCCGTCGACAATGAGGCCATGCCGGCTCCCGACGTCGATCCCCTCGGGACAGCCGAGTGGCTCTGCTCCCCGGCCGGTGACGAGGCCAGGGTCAGGGCCGCCGCCCTCGCCGATGAGGTGGGCGGTGATCCCCTGCGAGCGGCCGCCCGCCTTCGGGGCACCGGCCTGCCCCCCGACCAGGCCTCCGCTGCCCTCGACCAGGTCGTTCTGCATCGCCTCGCGCGAGAGCGCGGCATGGCGCCCGGTCCCGGCATGCTGCTGACACGTGACGGCCTCGAGGCAGCCACCGGACCCGTCGTCGCACGCCATCGGGCCGACCTCATCCGCGCCTCCGGTGCCCGACGCGTTCTCGACCTCACCGGCGGCCTCGGGTTCGACACCCGGGCCCTCACCGATGCCGGGCTCGAGGTGCAGGCGATCGAACGCGATCCAGTGATCGCGCGCTACCTCGCACACAACTGCCCGACGGCACACGTCGTGAACGCCGACGCCACCGACCCAAGCGTGGTGCCCGGGCTGCTCGCCGAGCTCGCCCCTACCGACGTCGTATTCGTGGACCCCGCTCGTCGGGATCCACATGGCGCGCGCGAGGCGACCACCGCACGGGCCAGACCCGAGCGCGACCCCGAGCGATGGTCACCTCCGTGGTCCTGGGTGGCAGCCATCCCCCACCCGCGCATCGCCGTGAAGGCCGCGCCAGCATTCCGTCCTCCCGAAGGGTGGCAGGCCCAGTGGGTAAGCGTGGACCGCACCGTCGTCGAGTGCGCCACCTACTCGTGGGACGCCACGGGCCATTCACGCTCGGCTGCCATCGTGCTGCGCGGCACCCTTCGTGGCGTCATTCCCGCGGGGGTCGCCTCGGAGTCGTTCGCCGAGCGGGTCGGCACCTCGGTTCACGAGGTCGACCCCGCGGTGTCACGAGCGGGATCCCTTGCTGCGCTGGCTGCGGAACTCGACCTCAGACCCCTGGGCCCTGACTCGTCCTGGCTGACGGGCGACCACGACGTGAGTCACCCGGCACTGCGCTCCTTTCGGGTCATCGCAGAACTTGACGGCCCACCGCGCGAACGCCGGCGCCGACTGAGCTCACTCGGCATCACCCATGCCAGCGTGAAGTGCCGTGACGTGGCCGTGCAGCCCCAGCAGGTGCTCCGCGACCTCGGACTGCTCGAGGGGTCCGGGCCGGTGATCGCCGTGACCCGATCCAGAGAAGCCACGATGATGCTGCTGGCCGAACCCATTCAGCCCGTGAGCTGACGAGCCAGGTCGGCGATCACCCCGGCGTCCGTGCCGCAGCACCCACCGATCGCCGCGGCACCCGCACGGCACCAGTCGTCGACGAGTTCCCTGCGCAAGGGCGCCCCCGATGGGACGTTCCACGAGGAGTCAGTCGGGCTCCACACTCCTCCGGCGTTGGGGTAGACGACGATCGGAAGAGAGGAGACCACGCGCATGCGACGAATGAGGCCGCTCACATGCCCGGGCTCGGTGCAGTTGATGCCGATGGCAACGACGTTGGGGGCGGATGAGGCCACGTGAACGGCGTCCTCGATGGGCTGGCCTGCGCACGTCCGGGAGTCATCACCCGCGGAGAAGGTCATCCAGGCCGGCACGTCCGAATGCTCACCGAGGACTTCCACCAGCGCCTCGGCCTCATCCACGTCGGGGATGGTCTCGACCGCAAGAAGATCCGGACGGCCGCGCACCAGAACGTCGAGCCGCTCGGCATGGAAGTCCACGAGAGCCTGCCGCGCGACTCCGTACCTCCCGCGATACTCGGAGCCGTCGTGCAGGATCGCACCGTAGGGGCCGACACTGGCCGCCACCAAGCATGACTGACCCACTGTCGCCGCCCGCGCGGCCTCGATGCTTGCGACGAGGGCTTCATCGGCCGCTCCCGGAGACAGACCCGCCTCGGCGAATCCCCTGCGCGACACCTGGTAGCTGGCGGTGACGAGGACGCGGGCACCGGCCTCCACGTAGTCGCGATGAGCACGGGTGATCGCGGACGGATTCTGCACCAGCACGCGCCCGGTCCACAGGGGGTCGTCCATGGCGTGACCGCGGGACTCCAACTGCGTGGACAGTCCGCCATCGAGCACTACAACGGAATCCCCGACGAGGTCGCTCCACGTGCGCTGCACGGACCCACCGTCTCACGATCGCAGCGCGGAGTCCCCGAACAGGTGGTCCGTGGGGTCCTGCGAGCACACGAGAGCGCCGCTCACCAGGAGCGCTGTGTCACCAGGAGCGCTGTGTCACCGGGAGGTTCGAGGTGGCCGGGAAATCCACGGGAGACGGATCCGCACCGGAGGCCAGCAGGCGGGCTCCGAGAGCGGCGACCATGGCGCCGTTGTCCGTGCACAGGTCCGGCGGGGGCACCCGCAGGAGGATGCCAGCAGCGTCGCAACGCTCCTGAGCCATTGCTCGCAGCCGGGAGTTGGCGGCCACTCCACCGCCGATGACGACATGGCCCACGCCGTGATCCCGGCACGCGGAGACCATTCGGGCCGTCAGCACGTCAGCCACCGCCTCCTGCATGGAGGCCGCCACATCGGCCACCGGCACGCGCTCGCCGGCCGCCTCTCGAGCCGAGATCCAGCGGGCGACGGCCGTCTTCAGGCCGGAGAAGCTGAAGTCGTAGGGGTAGCGCTCACGGTCCCCAGGGCCTGTGAGACCACGCGGGAAGTCGATGGCCTGGGGATCTCCGTCGGCCGCCACACGATCGATCCAGGGTCCACCCGGGAACGGAAGGCCAAGCAGTCGCGCCACCTTGTCGAACGCCTCACCCGCAGCATCGTCCAGCGTCTGACCGAGTGCCGTGATCGATGCGACATCGTCGGTGACCAGAAGCAGTGAGGAATGCCCCCCAGACACCAATAGGCCGACCGTCGGATCAGGCAGTGGTCCGTGGTGGAGTTCGTCGACCACGACATGGCCGGCGAGGTGGTTCACGCCGTAGACCGGCACGCCCAGAGCCGCACCGAGCCCCTTGGCGGTCGCAACACCGACGATCAGGGCTCCGACGAGTCCCGGACCGGCGGTAACGGCGATGGCATCGACGTTTCCGAGAGTGATGCCCGCAGTGATGCAGGCTCGGCGCAGGGCCGGTTCGATTGCCTCCAGATGCGAGCGACTCGCGATCTCCGGAACAACACCACCGAAGCGGGCGTGCTCATCGACGCTCGAGGCGATCTCATTCGCCAGAAGCCGGTGGCCGCGCACAATGCCGATCCCGGTCTCATCACACGACGTCTCGATGCCTAGAACGATGGGCGCGCTCATGCGTCACCTCGCGGGCGCGGCCGTCGCATGATCAGCGCATCGGAGCCGTCGACGTAGTAGCGGGGTCGTCGACTGATCTGCTCGAAGCCCATCCGGGCGTACAGACGCTGCGCCGACACATTGCTGTCGCGCACCTCGAGCAGCGTGTGGGTGACCCCCTCCTTCTCCGCCCGAGAGATGAGATCGTCGAGCAGAAGACGCGCGAGGCCATGTCCCTGCCGGGTCGTCGCAACCGCCACGGTCTGCACGTCCGCATCAGGCGGCAGGACGAACAGCCCGGCGTAGGCCACCACGGCATCGCCTTCGCAGGCGACTGCATAGGACCGGGTGTCCTGGGCCAGCTCGCTCCAGAACTGCTCCACCGTCCAGGCATCGTCGGGGAACACCTCGACCTCGATGTCACGCGCCTGCGCGATATGCCACCAGCGCATCGGCTCGACGGTCGGACTCGCGCCCCCGCTCATGACGGCGCTCGGAGATGCCTGGGCACCATGGCGTCCGGACGACGCAGGTACAGCGGACGCGGAGGGAGCAGGAACGTTCCGCGCAGGGCAGCTTCCGTGGCCCCCGTATCGCCTCCATGGACGTCGAGCGGAACATCGACGTGAGCCACGGACGCACCCGCCCGCATCAGTGCCAGCACTCGGCGCGCAACCCACACGCCCGAAGCGGCACCCCGGACAATGCCCTCGTCGACATCGGCGACCGGGCGCACGCGGGGACCGGCGACGCGTTCACCCGAAGAGTCGTACTCGGCCCAGTAGAGCTCCTGACGACGGGCGTCGGACGCCACCTGCGCCCCTGAGCCCGGTTGCTCAGAGAGCACCTGAGCCGCCAGCGCGTCGAGCGAGCAGAGTCCGTGCACTGGCACATCCCATGCCGCACCGATGGCGATCGCCGAGGCGATGCCCACCCGAAGACCGGTGTACGGACCCGGACCCACTCCGCACGCGATCGCCTGCACCGCCGACCGGTCCACCGCCGCGACCAGATCGGCCAGCATGGGGCCGATCACCTCAGCATGTCGACGGGCGTCCTCGTGCTCCGCGGAGAGCACCACGTCACCAGCCTCGTCGATGGCCGCAATCGACGTCAGGGAGGAGGACGTGTCGATGCCGATGATCACGACACCCACCCGCTCGGGTCGGAGATCAACTCTGTCCATCGACGGCCACGCGCGGAGACCATCAGGGTGCGCCGCTCGTCTTCTGAGGAATCGGACCGGGTGATGACGATGTCGAGCCCTTCCGGCGACAGATCCTCGGCAATACCGCGACCCCATTCCACGACCACGACACTGGCCGAAAGGTCAGCCCCGAGGTCGAGGTCGTCCAGCTCAGCGGCCGAACCCACCCGATAGGCGTCGACGTGCACGAGCGAGACGCCACCCGACGGATGCGTATGCAGCCTGCTGATGACGAAGGTCGGGCTCGTCACTCTCTCCGTGATGCCGAGGCCCAGCGCCAGGCCCTGAGTGAATGTCGTCTTGCCTGCGCCGAGATCACCCGAGAGCACGACGACTTCGCCGCCGCCGCATAGGGATCCAATGCGCGCAGCGATCAAGCGCAGATCCTCGGGGGTTTCAGCGGTCAGCAGCAATGACACTGGTCAGGCCACCGTCGAGGACTCGCCATGCGCTATGTCGCGCCGCACGCGACCGAGGAGTTCCAGCAGGGCGGAGTTCACCTCGTCCGGCTTCTCCAGGGTGACCATGTGGCCAGAATCGGCTATCACTACGTATTCCGCTCCGGGCACCCTGGCGACGATCTCCTCGCTCTGCTGGCGTGGGGTGAGTCGATCGTCGTCGCCGACGATCACCAGCAGCTCCACACGTTCGAGCACGGGCAAGGCGGCGCGCTTGTCGTGCTCCTGCAGCGCGGGCAGGAATTCAGCAACCACGTCGATGGGCGTCGCGGAGACCATGCCGGCCACGAATCTGCTTGCCTGCTCGGACGCGGTCGATCCGAATGAGTACAGGCGCGTGAGCATCAGCCCCAGATCGGTGTCCTGCCAGCGAAGGCGCTCGACGAGCGGGCCTTGGCTGGCGACGACTGCCGCCAGGGGTGGTGCGAGGCGATGAAAGAGTCGACCGAGTCCGACCGGTAGACCAAGTTCACCGCTCTCGAGGCCCCCCGCGGTCGTCGCGATCAGCGCCACACCGAAAACCCGCTCGGAGAACAGCTCCGGTCGCTGGTCGGCAAGGGCCATCGTCGTCATGCCCCCCATGGAGTGGCCGACGATCATCAGTGGACCCTCGGGGGCGACGGCGTCGATGACCTCACCGAGGTCCGAGCCGAGCTGGTCGACGTGGTGCGTGTCGAAGTCCGCGCGCCCGGAGCGACCGTGGCTGCGCTGGTCGTAGAACACCAGACGCGCCAGCCCACGCAGAGCGGCGCGCTGATAGTGCCAGGAGTCCAGGCTCAGGGCATATCCGTGAGCGAAGACGATGGTGAGGCCGTCCACGGCCACCGGCGCCTCGTCGATCTCCACGTGAATGACCGTGCCGTCCGACATCGGCACCGCGTGCATATCACCGCGCAGGGTGCCGAGTTCGGAGTCGAGCGAACCGCCTGAGCCCACCGATCGCATCAGCGTGCGCTCGGCGACGGCGCCGAGGGCGGCTCCGGCGGCGAGGGCTCCCGCCGCCAAGAGGCCACGACCAGCCAGTCGCAGGGCAGGTGTCACGTCGAGACTCACGCGCGACCCTCCTTTCCCTGGCTTCGGTCGACGTACTCGCGTGGCACGCGCGGACCGATGCGCGTGACCACTTCGTACCCGATCGTGCCGATCGTCTCAGCCCAGGCATCGGCTGAGCACTCGCCCTGCCGACCCGGCCCGAAGAGCACCACCTCGCTTCCGGCTGTCGCGTCACTGCCGGCACCGAGGTCAACCACACATTGATCCATGGCGACCGTGCCGACGATGGGCACCCGTCGACCCCGGATGGCAACCTCGATCGGAGGCCCGGTGCGCGGCGCGCCAGCGGCACGCGGAAGGCCGTCGGCGTAGCCGACCGGAACGAGTCCGACCTGGGTGGCCGACCCGGCTGTCCAGCGCCATCCGTACGACACCGAGGTGCCCGCCTCCACGCTCTTGACATGAGCCAGCTGCGCCACGAGCGACATTGCCGGAGTCAGCCCAAGCTCCTCGGCCGTACCGAGCGCCGGCGAGGGCGTCAGGCCGTACAGGGCAATTCCGGTGCGCACTAGGTCATAGCGGCAGTCCGGATGAGCGAAGAGCGCACCGCTGTTCGCCAAGTGGCGCACGGCGGGACGCACTCCCGCCGAAGCTGCCAGCTCAAGAGCCTGTTCGAAGCACTCGCGCTGGACGCGCACAGAGTCCGCTTGAGGGGTGTCGCCGTCAGCGAGGTGCGACCACAGGCCGACCACATCCAGGATGCCTTCGTCCATCGCTGCGCGGCACGCCTCCAGTACGGCGGGTACCTCGTTGAAGGCGACGCCATTGCGCGTCAGGCCGGTATCGATCTTGATATGCACCCGAGCCAGAGTTGATGTTCGCTGAGCGGCGGCGACGACCTCCGCAAGAGCCCCGGATGACGACACCGAGATGTCGACGTCTGCCCGCAGGCAAGCCTCGATATCGGGATCGCCGGGGGTCCACAGCCAGGCCAGGATTCGTCCGGAGTCACCGGACGCACGCAGGGCGAGAGCCTCGGACGGAAGCGCGACTCCGAGCCACGTCACACCCGCGTCCCGGGCCACACGTGAGATCTCGACCATGCCGTGCCCGTAGGCATCAGCCTTGACGACGGTCATGACATCAGCGGACCCCGCGAGATCGCGGATCCGGGACAGGTTGCCTCGCACGGCGTCGAGGTCGATTCGGGCGACTGCACGCATCAGGGAGCCGCTCCGGATCGAACCACCTGCACCGCGCGGCGAACCTGTCCAGCAATGTCAGGCGCCGTGACCGGACCATCGTGCGCAGCGAGGCGGCCTGCCAAGCCGTGAAGCCACACAGCCACCGCCACCGCCTCCACCACCTCCACCACTTCAACCGATTCGTGTCGCAGATCGTGGACCCGCGCCCGCGCCAGCAAGGCAGCCACCAGCCCGGTGAGGATGTCACCAGAGCCAGCGACACCCAGCTCGGCTCCACCCTCGGTGTCGATGAAGGCTGGACCGGACGGGCCGACAACGATCGTGCCCGCGCCCTTGAGCACGATGATGCACGACAGGCTCCGAGCCGCGGCTCGCGCAGCCGAGAGCCGACCTTGATTCAGGAGACCAGGGCACAGACGCTCGAACTCCCCCTCATGCGGAGTGAGCACTGTGGGCAGGCCCGAGCTCCAGCGCTCGGCGATGAGATCCCGTACCCGCGCCGAGCCAGCCACCACGGTCAGGGCACCGGCATCGAGGACAACGGGCCGACGGGAGGAGAGCACGGCCAGCACGGTCGACTCGTCGTCGGCGTCGCCGATGAATCCCGAGCCGCAGGCCCATGCCGTTGCGCGCACCTGCTCGGCAGGAGCCGCACCGTCGATCACCACGTCCGGGTACTGCGCCACCACCATCGGTGCGACCCCGTCGAGACGATCGAGCAGGCGAACCATGCCCACATCAGCATGACGCGCTCCCGCCGTGGCCAGCAGCGCGGCGCCCCGGTAGGGGGCGGAACCGACCGCGAGCCCTACGACTCCCCGGCTGTACTTGTAAGCGTCCTCCTCGGGCTCGGGCAGACGCATCGCCACGTCGATATCGTTCAGGGCGAGGGCCACCGGGGCTGCGGCCGCGAAATCAAGTCCGATCTCGATGAGGCGAACGGCTCCGGCATGGAAGCAGCCCGGTGACACGAGGAGGCCGGGCTTCATCGCACCGAAGGTGACCGTGACGTCGGCCCGTATCGCTGCTCCCGGCACAGCACCGGTGTCGGCATCGACGCCGCTGGGCACGTCTACCGACACCACCAGAGCCCCCGAGTCCCGGACATCCGCCGCGAGTTGCGAAGCATCGGCTCGCAGGGGTCCGGATCCGCCGATTCCGAGGATGCCATCGATGACGAGATCAGCACGCTCCAGCAGGAGCTTCTGCTCGTCGTCCCTGATCCATATGGACAGGCAGCCACCCTGGGCTCGCAGGGCGGCTGCGCCCGTTGCGTGGAAGCGATCAGACAGCGTGATCGCATCGACGCGACATCCGCGCCTGGCGAGCATGCTCCCGGCCCAGAGGGCATCTCCGCCGTTGTTTCCCGAGCCCACGAGCAGCACCACCCGCGATCCGACCACGGCGCCGCGTACGTCGGAGAGCAGGTTTGCGCAGCTGACGGCGAGCGCGTGCGATGCGCGCTGCATCAGGGTGCCCTCGGAGTAACCCGGAAGGCCGCCTCCTCTGCCTCGCGGATCTGCTCCGCGGAGTGCATCTGAATCACAGGGGATCCTCGACTCCGGCGATGACGACGGCCATCGCCATGTCACCATCATGGCTCAGCGACACCAGCCAGCGCTCGATGCCCCGCATGGCGGCCGCCTCCGCCACGGAGCCATTCACCTCGATTCGTGGTTCTCCTCGAACTCCGTTGAGCACCTCGCAGTCGTGCCATTCCAGCCCTGTTGTGTCGACGAGGATCTTGGCCACGGCCTCTTTGACGGCCCAGCGCCCCGCAAGGGACAGTGTGCGGAGCCGGTGGCCACCCGCCAGTTCGATCTCCCGCGGGGTGAATACGCGTGCCACTAGGCCGGGAGTGCGGTCGATCACCGACGCAAAACGCCGGGTGTCGACGATGTCGACGCCGATTCCGACAACTCTGGCCGGCACCTCGGGAATCAGGATCACTCCACCGTGACGGACTTCGCGAGGTTTCGCGGCTGGTCAACATCATGACCCTTGGCCGTCGCCATCTCACAGGCGAACACCTGCAGGGGGACAGTAGACACGAGCGGCTGCATGAGCGCCGGCACTGCGGGCACCCGGATCACGTGGTCGGCGAAGTCGGTGATCTTCTCGTCGCCCTCCTCCGCGATGGCGATGACGAGAGCACCGCGAGCCCGCACCTCCTGAATATTGGACACGATCTTGTCGTGCAGCACCGCACGGTCACGGGGGGACGGAACCACGACGATCACCGGGACACCGTCCTCGATCAGTGCGATCGGCCCGTGCTTCAACTCCCCCGCAGGGAACCCCTCAGCGTGCATATAGGCGAGCTCCTTGAGCTTGAGTGCGCCCTCGAGTGCGACAGGGAAGCCCACGTGACGCCCGAGGAAGAGGACGGAGGGGGCGTCCGCCAGCTGTCGAGCGAGTGCTCGCACATGCTCGGTGGTGTCAAGGACGAGGTCGACCTTGCTCGGCATGTCGTCGAGTTCGTCGAGGACTCCTCGAATCTCGTCGTCACCCATGGAACCTCTCGCCTGCGCGAGGTAGAGGCCGACGAGATAGGCGGCAATGATCTGAGTGAGGAATGCCTTGGTCGAGGCGACGGCAATCTCCGGACCGGCGTATGTGTAGAGCACGGCATCGGCCTCGCGCGGGATGGTGGAGCCCACGGTGTTGCAGATCGCCAGGGTGCGGGCTCCCTGCGCCTTCGCATGGCGCAGGGCCATGAGAGTGTCCATCGTCTCGCCCGACTGGGAGATCGCGATGACGAGTGAGTCCGGCCCGACGATCGGATCGCGATAGCGGAACTCGCTCGCCAACTCCACTTCCACAGGGATGCGCGTCCAGTGCTCGATGGCGTACTTGGCCACCATGCCGGCGTGCGCAGCAGTGCCGCAGGCTACGACGATGACCTTGGTGATGTCGCGCAGCACACTTTCGTCGAGGTCGGTCTCGTCGAGCTGGATGCGGTGCTCCTTGCTGATCCGGCCTCGAAGTGCGTCCGCCACAGCCTTGGGCTGCTCGGCGATCTCCTTGAGCATGAACAGCTCGTAGCCACCCTTCTCGGCCGCAGACGCGTCCCAGTCGACCGTGAAGGGTGTGGCTTCGACCACCTCACCGGCGAAATCGGTGACCGTGACCGAATGCGGGGTAAGGATGACGACCTGATCCTGGCCGAGCTCGAGAGCGTGTCGGGTGTGGTCGACGAATGCGGCGACGTCCGATGCGAGGAAGTTCTCCCCCTCGCCGAGTCCAACCACGAGCGGGGAGTTGCGACGGGCCGCGACCACGAGATCAGGCTGAGCGCGGTCGAGCGCGACCAGTGTGAAGGCGCCTTCGAGTCGGCGGCAGACCCGGCGCATCGCCTCAGGAAGGTCGCCGTTCGCGAGCGGAACCTCAAGGGCCAGGAGGTGCGCTGCGACCTCGGTATCGGTCTCGGACTGAAGGCGCACGCCCACGGCGGTCAGTTCGTCGCGGAGTTCGGCAAAGTTCTCGATGATCCCGTTGTGGATGACAGCGACGCTGGCATCCTCACTGACGTGCGGGTGGGCGTTGCTGTCGGTCGGACCGCCATGGGTTGCCCATCGAGTGTGGCCGATGCCCGTGGTGGAGTGGGGCAGCGGATCCGCGCCCAGGAGCTCCTCCAGGTTGGCGAGCTTTCCCGCCTTCTTGCGCACCTCGAGGTGACCGTCGCTGATGACCGCAACACCCGCGGAGTCGTAGCCGCGGTACTCGAGCCGACGGAGGCCGGCCACGACGATCTCCAGCGCCTGCTGCTGGCCCACGTACCCGACGATGCCGCACATGCGGCCGAGCCTACCGGCGGGTGCTTGCACACGGCCGGTGGGCGACCGAGCATGGCGACGGGTCCGGCGCTCGGTAGGGGGCTAGCCTCGGGGCCATGCTGACGGCGCATGTCTCCGTGCCATGTTGACGGCGCACGTTCCCGTGCCATGTTGACGGTGCATGTCTCCGTGCCGGCGGAGCTAGCCGATCAGGCTGAGGCCATCCTGCGCGACGGCCCGAGTCTGGTGACTCTCACCCGAGTGCGTGGCGCCAGCGTCGAGCCACTGGGCGATGTCATCACCGCCATGCTGGAGCGCGATGCCGTCAACGATGTCGTCGATCGCCTGGTGGCTGTGGGCGTGCCCCGTCAGGGCTGCATCCTCATCCAGGATCCGGGTACCTGGGTGTCACGGCCCGGCCTAGAAGTGCATCAGGCCTCCCCTGACAGCGACAACGTCGTGTGGTCGGAGGTGATCGAGCAGGCCTACGCGCAGTCGCGCATCACCGGGGTATTCCTTGCCTTCATGATCATGGCGACTCTGCTCGCCGCCATCGCCGTCATCACCAACTCACCGATTCTCGTGATAGGTGCCATGGTCCTGGGGCCGGAGTTCATGGCCGTCATCTCGCTGGGCCTCGCGCTGGTGCGACGACGCCCCACCCTGCTGCGCCAGGCACTCATCACGCTCATCGTCGGCTTCACGGTGTCGATCCTGGCCACGATGGCCTTCGTCTTGCTTGCCCGACTCGTCGGACTGGTGAGCATCGACGACATCTACTCGCCCCGACCAGACGTGGCCTTCATCTTCACACCGAACTGGTGGTCGCTGATCGTGGCGGTGATCGCCGCCTCTGCAGGGGTGCTCGCCATCACCAGCGCCCGGTCCATGGCCATCGTGGGGGTTTTCATCTCCGTGACCACCATTCCGGCGTCGGGGAATGTGGCGGTCGCTGCGGTATTCGGCAACTGGCACGAGGTAGCGGGCAGCGCCGCACAGCTAGGCATCAACATCGCCGGCATGGCGGTCGCTGGCTGGCTCACCCTCGAGCTGCGCCAGTGGACGTCCGACCGGGTCAGTCGAGCGCTAGCTCGGCGCGGACGGCTGCGGCGATCGACTCCGCGACCGTCGAAGCCTGCGCCTGGGTCGACGCTTCGACCATAACGCGCACGACCGGTTCCGTTCCCGAAGGACGAAGAAGCACCCGACCCCTGTCCGCGAGCTCCACCTCCGCCGCAGCGACCGCAGCCGCCACTCCAGGAGCATCGGCGAGGCGCGACAGGTCGACATCACGGACGTTTATCAGCACCTGGGGGAATTTCGTCACGGCCGCCGAAAGATCCCCGAGGCTGCGCCCGGTCTGCGCCATGCGAGCCAGCAGGTGCAGGCCCGTCAGCATGCCATCGCCCGTCGTGGCGTGGTCGGTCATCACGATGTGCCCGCTCTGCTCCCCGCCCAGTACGAAGCCATCTGCACGCATCGCCTCGAGAACGTATCGGTCACCGACTGCCGTCTGCACGACCTCGATGCCGGCAGAGTCCATGGCGATCTTGAATCCAAGATTGGCCATGACGGTGGCGACCACGGTGCCTCCGACCAGGGCTCCGGCCTCGCTCATGGAGGCGGCAAGGATGGCAAGGATGTGGTCA
>CAIZPS010000290.1 GCA_903934925.1 uncultured bacterium
CCCGGCCCGGCAGCCGAGGCTCGGTTCGGGAGGGTGCGTGGCTCACCGCTATCGCACCGAGTCCATCGAGGTGGTCGAGGCGGCCGAGGCGGTCGAGGCGGTCGAGGTGGCCGAGGCGGTCGAGGTGGCCGAGGCGGTCGAGGTGGCCGAGGTGGCTGCAGAGGGTCGAGGGGCGCCGGCGGAGTTCCGCTGGCGGGGTCGGCGGTACGTCGTGCACGACGTGCTCGCGAGTTGGGTCGAGGCGGTGCCGTGGTGGCGAGGAGCGTTCCTCGCTGCCGGGGCGAGTGGCCAGTCATGCGTCTGGCGGGTCGAGGCGGCAGGTCGCGCCGGCGGTGCTCAGGTGCCGGGGGTGTACGAGCTGCGTCGGGATCCTCCCCGCGGAGGCCCCGATCGCGGTGACGCCCACTGGTTCCTGGTGCGGGTCCTCGACTGAGGGCTCCCGTCGATCCGGTCTGTCTCATCCGGTCTGTCTCATCCGGTCTGTCTCATCCGGTCTGTCTCATCCGGTCTGGTGTTCGTGTCTGGGAGGTTCCCGTGTCTGTCGTGCGTGCCCGTTCGTCGGTCTCCTCATCCATGTCCCCGTTGCCGCGTTCCGCGGAGGAACTCGTGGCGTCCGCGCGACGCAGCCTCACGGAGGCGAGCATCGCCTCGACCGCACATGAGCGCTATGCCGCTGCGCACCTGGCGGCCCTACGTTCGGCAGCTGCCGTGCTCGCCGTCCGAGGGCGCCCATCCGGCTCGCGGTCACGAGTGGTCAGCGCCTGGGTCCTGCTGCCGCGCTGTGCACCCGAGTTGGGGGAGTGGGCGACCTTCTTCGCGGCCGGTGCCCGCAAGCGGGCTTCTGCCGAGGCGGGTGTCGCGTGCGTGTCCGTCCGCGAGGCCGATGATCTCGTGCGTGATGCCGGCAGCTTCCTGTCCCAGGTGTGCCACCTGATCGGGGTTCCGGATCAGGTGGCGATGGGCAGCACCCTGCTGCATGTCGGCTAGTGCGTCGCTGTGCCACCGCCTCCACCGTTCGCCCACCTGCAGGTGGCGTCGGCCTTCTCGATGAAGTACGGCGCTGCGCAGCCGCAGGCGCTCGTGGAACGGGCGGCCGAGCTGGGTCAGTCGATCATCGGCCTGACCGATCGCGACGGCCTGTACGGCGCGGTGCGCTGGGCGCTGGCCTGTCGCGCCGCGGGCGTGCATCCGGTCATCGGGGTCGACCTCGCGGTCGAGGAGACCGTCGGAGAGGTCCGCGGCAGCGCAGATCCCCGCGAGGGTGTGCGTCCCTCATCGCGACGCACACCTGCTCACGGTGGTCGCTGGATCGGGGATCCTCGACCGCGCGTGCTGTTCCTGGCCTCCGGGGCACGAGGGTGGTCCTCCCTGTGCCGGCTGGTGTCGGCCGCACATCACGTCCCGAACCCGGACGTGCGCGGCGAGCGTGCTCAGCCGCATGTGACCTGGGCCGACCTGCGTGCGCATCACGAGGGTCTCGTCGCCCTGCTGCCTGCCGACTCCGAGGTGGGGCGGCTGATCTCCTCGCAGCGGATCCACCGTGCGGCGGGTGCTGTTCGTCCCTGGCGGGCGATCTTCGACCGCCGGCTCGGGATCGCGGTCGCCTCCCACCGCCGCCCGAGCCGGCATCCGCACTCCACCCAGACGGCAGCCGCGATGCTCGGCTGGGCCAGGCAGGAGCATCTCCCTGTCGTCCTCACCAATGCGGTCCGGTACCTGGACCCGCGGGACTCCCGCGTCGCCGATGTGCTCGACTCCGCACGTCGCCTGGTGCCGCTGGACTCCCGGCACATCGATCCCGATGTCGGTGAGGCCTTCCTGAAGAGCGATCAGCAGATGGCGGCCATCGCGACGGAGATATCCGCGATGGCAGGGGAGCGCAGCATTCGTCAGTTGCTCGACGACACCCGGCGGCTGGCGGAGTTCTGCGTGCTCGATCCGCAGGCCGACCTCGGGCTTGGCGAGGTGTTCGTGCCCGAGCTTGACGTGCTGCTCGGTGAGCAGGTGCCGGCGACCCAGGCCGATGCACGTGCCACCGTCGTGCTGCGGACCCGATGCGAGGAGGCCATCCCGCGCAGGTACGCGGTAGCAGTGGATCGTCGGGAGGCGCATCGTCGACTCGAGGAGGAGATGCGCACCATCGCCCACCTGCAGTTCGCCGGCTACTTCCTCACTGTGGCAGAGGTGGTCGACATGATCCGCGGGCGGGGCGTGCGCGTGGCTGCGCGCGGTTCCGGCGCCGGCAGCCTGGTCAACCACCTGCTCGGCATCTCCGGAGTCGACCCCCTCGCGCAGGGCCTGCTCATGGAGCGCTTCCTGTCGCCCCTGCGTCGTGCCCTGCCCGACATCGACATCGACGTCGAGTCGGCGCGACGGGAGGAGATCTACCGCTGGATCTTCGATCGGTTCGGCACCGAGCGCACGGCGGCCGTGTCGATGATGGAGACCTACCGCGTGCGTCACGCTGTGCGCGATGTGGGTGCTGCCCTCGGCATGCCTGCCGCCGAGATCGACGCCTTCGCCACCTCCTTCCCGCACATTCGTGCCCGTGACGCACGCAACGCCCTTGCCGAGCTTCCGGAGCTGCGCCGATCCAGTTTCGGGCGAATGGCAGCGACTGGTCGTCTCGATACCTTCCTCGACCTGGTGGAGCGACTCGACGGCCTGCCCCGGCACATCGCCCTGCATCCGTGCGGCATCGTGCTGTCCGACACCACGCTGCTCGATCGCACTCCGGTGGAAGGCAGCGCCGCCGGCTTCCCGATGAGCCACTTCGACAAGGACGACGTCGAGGAGATGGGCCTGCTGAAGCTCGACGTCCTCGGGGTGCGCATGCAGTCGTCCATGGCACATGCGGTTGCCGAGGTCGGGCGCGTCAGCGGACAGCAGGTTGATCTCGACGCTCAGCCGCTGGATGATCCACAGACCTTTGCGCTGATCCAGTCCACACGCACCCTCGGCTGCTTCCAGATCGAGTCACCCGGGCAGCGCGAGCTGATCGGCAAGTTCGCACCGGAGACTTTCGGCGATCTCGTCATCGACATCTCGCTGTTCCGTCCCGGGCCGGTGAAGTCCGACATGGTCACTCCCTTCCTGCGCGCCCGGCAGGGCTGGAACGCGCCCGTGTTCCTGCACGAGGACCTCCGCCCGGCCCTCGAGGAGACGTACGGGGTCGTCGTCTTCCACGAGCAGGTGCTGCGCATCGTCGCGACGATGACCGGCTGCTCGCTGGCCGAGGCCGACGAGACCCGGCGCGCGCTCGGCAGTCCGGAGGGGCAGGACGACGTGCGGGCCTGGTTCTACCCGGCGGCGCTGCGGCGCGGGTATGAGCTCACGGTGGTGGAGCAGGTGTGGGATGTCCTGCGGGCGTTCGCGTCCTTCGGGTTCTGCAAGGCCCACGCAGCCGCGTTCGCGCTGCCCACCTACCAGTCGGCGTGGTTGAAGTCCCACCATCCGGCCGCCTTCTACGCCGGCATCCTGACCCACGATCCGGGGATGTACCCGAAGCGGTTGATCCTCGACGATGCCCGCAACCACGGTGTCGCGGTGCTGGGCCTGGACATCAACCGATCTGAGGATGCGTACCGGGTCGAGCCGGTCGTGGGGGCCGCAGATGCTGGTGCGCTCGGCATCCGCGTCCCGCTCACCGACGTCACGGGGATCAGCGAGGCGGAAGTGGCCCGCATCATCGCCGGTCGGCCCTACTCCTCGCTGTCGGATACCTGGCAGCGCAGCGGCATCTCCAGGCCGACCGCCGAGCGACTGATCGTGGCGGGTGCCTTCGATGCGATGTACCGGCTCGACATCCCCGCGCAACTTCGCGCGCGAGGGCAGTTGAACCGCCGTGACCTCCTGCTCCAGGTTGCCGACCTGGAGCGGTGGACCCGTCGCGCCGGCAGAAGCAGTGGTGCACGAAGCAGTGGTGCACGAAGCAGTGGTGCACGAAGCAGTGGTGCACGAAGCAGTGGTGCACGAAGCAGTGGTGCACGAAGCAGTGCAGAGTCCGGCGGTGGCACGCAGCTGGATCTGGGTCTGGACATCATGCCGGCGCAGTCCTCCGGGCTTCCGGAGATGACATCGGCGGAGCGGGTGCAGGCGGAGCTCGAGGTCCTCGGCATGGATGTCAGTCGGCATGTCGTCGACTTCCATGCACCGATGCTGGAGAGTTTGCGCGCTGCCGGGATGCGGTTGGTGCAGTCCCGAGACCTCGTCCGCCAGCGCTCGCGCAGCGAGGTATTCGTGGCCGGGGTCAAGGTCGCGGTCCAG
>CAIZPS010000291.1 GCA_903934925.1 uncultured bacterium
CCGTAACGATGGTCGTCCTGATGCGCATGGTCATCTTCTCCTCGGGCCCCAGCCACCAGACGATGACCGCCTCGACAGTAGCCCCTGCATGCGAAGGCCGCTCTCCAGCCGTCACCCCTACGATGACGCCGTGACGACCTTCCGCATCGGTGACCGCCTGGTGGGCCCCGATCAGCCGACCTATTTCATCGCCGACATCGCCGCGAATCATGACGGGGACCTGGAGCGGGCCAAGCTGCTGATGACCCTCGCGAGGCAGGCCGGCGCCGACTGCGCAAAGTTCCAGCACTTCCGAGCCGAGCACATCGTCTCCGACTACGGATTCAAGGCCCTTGGCGGCCAGCAGTCCCATCAGGCGAGTTGGCAGAAGAGCGTGTTCGAGGTGTACCAGGACGCGAGCCTCCCGTGGGAGTGGACCAAGCCGCTCGCAGAGCACGCGAAGGCGATCGGCATTGAGTTCATGTCGGCCCCGTACGACCTTGAGGCTGTTGCTCACCTCGATCCGTACGTCAACGCCTTCAAGGTGGGCTCGGGCGACGTGAACTGGCTGGAGGAGCTGCAGGTGATCGCCGACCTCGGCAAGCCGGTGCTCATCGCCACAGGCGCGGCAGACCTCGACGACGTGCAGAGAGCGATGACCATCCTGCAGAGCGCAGGTGTCGACATCGTCCTCATGCAGTGCAACACCAACTACACCGGCACGATCGAGAACGCCCACCACGCGAACCTGCGCGTGATCAGCCAGTACGCCCAGCTCTTCCCGGACATCACGCTCGGCCTCTCCGACCACACCCCCGGCCACGTCACGGTGCTCGGAGCCGTCGCCCTCGGCGCCCGCGTGGTCGAGAAGCACTTCACCGACGACACCTCGCGCATCGGCCCCGACCACGGCTTCTCCATGGACCCGACCACCTGGCGGACCATGGTCGACGACACTCGCCTGCTCGAGGCCGCCCTCGGCGACGGCCGGAAGAAGGTCGAGGACAACGAGCAGGAGACGGTCGTGCTGCAGCGCCGCTGCGTGCGCGCCGCACGCGACCTCTCACCCAACACGGTCCTCACCCGCGACGACCTGGTCGTGCTGCGACCTGCTCCCCGTGAGGCCGTTCCCGCCCATGACGTCACGGCGCTGGTCGGCAGGACCCTCGCTACTGCTCTCACAGCCGGGCAGGAAGTCCAGTGGAGTGACCTGGCGTGACCCACCAGCCGGGTGACGAGCTGGCGCTCCCCACGTGGCTGGTCACGGGGGCGCAGGGCTTCCTCGGCACCAACCTCGGCCGCCACCTCGCCGGCCGCGCGAACCGCATCGGGCTTGGCCGCGCCGATGGCGCAACCAGCGCGCCCGCCTACGACTCCTGGATCACTGCAGACCTCGCCGACCCCAACTCCACCGCTACAGCAGCAGCACAGATCGAGCGCATCCGTCCGGATGTCGTCGTCCATGCTGCCGCCATGGCCACCCACGAGGGCTGCGAGGCCGACCCTGAGCGGGCTCGCCAGGTCAACGCGCTCGCGGCAGGGGAACTGAGCAGGGCCGCCCGCAACGTCGGCGCCCGCTTCATCCTGATCTCCACCGACGCCGTGTTCGACGGTGCCCGAGGCCACTACTCGGAAGAGGACGAGCCCGCCCCCTTCTCCGTCTACGGCCGGACGAAGCTCGAGGGTGAGCAGCAGGCTCAGGCGGCCAATCCCGACGCACTCGTCATCCGAACCAACTTCTTCGGGTGGAGCCCCTCCGGCACCCGCTCGATTCTGGAGTTC
>CAIZPS010000292.1 GCA_903934925.1 uncultured bacterium
CGGCCCTACGCCCTGATCGGCGACTTCAACGTCGCGCCGGAGGACTCCGACGTCTGGGACATCTCCCTCTTCTCCGACTCGACGCACGTG
Organism: uncultured bacterium; assembly: GCA_903934925.1. Taxonomy (GTDB): domain Bacteria; phylum Actinomycetota; class Actinomycetes; order S36-B12; family S36-B12; genus UBA10649. Next base: position 91 of record CAIZPS010000292.1, read on the forward strand.
ACCGCTGCCGAGCGCTCTGCCCTCGCCGACCTCCGCGCGACAGGGCTCTCCGACGTCATGCCGCGTGCCCTCAAGGGCGAGCCGTACACGTTCTGGGACTACCGCAACGGCGCCTTCCATCGCGGCTGGGGGATGCGCATCGACCTCGTCTACGCGAACGCCCCGTTCGTGTCTCGCGTCAGCGATGCGTTCGTCGATCGCGAGGCCCGCAAGGGCAAGGGAGCGTCCGATCACGCACCCGTCGTCGTCGACCTGGCGGACTGACACCCGGTCACGCTGCGGCCCCACGATCTCGACTTCGCACCAAGGGTGGACAAATCCAAGATTGTATTTAGGATTTGTCCATGTACGTTCCACGGGATGCACGTCCCACCCTCGATCGCCTCGGCCGGGGCTTTCCGGTTCTGCTGATCACCGGCCCCCGCCAGTCCGGGAAGTCGACCCTGGCCCGGCACTATCGCCCGGATCTGCCGTATGTCTCGATGGAGAATCCAGCGGACCGGCAGTTGGCCGTAGAGGACCCCCGGGGCTTCTTCGATCGCCTCGCCGACGGCGCCATCATCGACGAGGTGCAGGCGGTGCCAGAACTGCTCTCCTGGCTTCAAGGGATCGTGGATGACGACCCCCGCATGGGTCGTTTCATCCTCACCGGCTCGCAGCAGCCCGAGCTGGCTCGGCAGGTGACCCAGTCTCTGGCAGGCCGCGTGGCTCGAGTGGAACTGCTGCCTCTCAGCGGGACTGAGCTCACCGCCGCGAACCTCCTCGCCTCCGATCTGACGACGGCGTTGTGGACCGGCGGATACCCCGCGATCTACGACAGGGGCGTGGACCCGTCCGACTGGCTGCCCAACTATGTCGCGACCTACCTCGAACGCGACGTACGAGCACTTCTCGAGGTGCGCAGTCGCACGGCATTCACGCAGCTTCTTCGCGCCTGCGCCGGTCGCTCAGCACAACTGCTCAACGTGCAGGGCCTTGGCAGCGACGTCGGTGTCAGCGGGCCGACGGCTCGCAGTTGGATCGCTGTTCTCGAGGCGACCTACATCGCGTCGCTCGTCGAGCCGTGGAGCCTGAACGTGACGACACGCATGGTCAAGGCGCCCGAGTTGGTGTTTCTGGACTCCGGGCTCCTCACGTGGCTGATCGGAATCTCCGAACCTGCTCAGCTCGACACTCATCCACTTCGCGGCGCGGTGTTCGAGTCCTGGGGAATCTCCGAGGTCATAAAGGCGGTTCTCAACCAGGGTCGCCGAACGTCCATCGGATTTCTGCGCGACAAGAACGGCACTGAAGTCGACCTCGTGATGGAACATCAGGGTTCACTGGTGCCCATCGAGTTCAAGGCCGGACGCACCTACGCCTCGGATTGGAGTTCATCGATCAACCGCTGGCGCGGGCGGTCCTCGTCGACGAACTGGGGGGAGCCCATGATCGTCTACGGAGGGGATGACTCCGTGCGTCGATCCGGTGTGTGGTTGCGCAGCTGGCACGACTTCGCCGCCGATCCACTTGGCGTCCGTGACGGCCTAGGCTGACGACGTGACCCTCACCGTCCGTGCGATCACCTCCGATCAGCACCGCGCGTGGGTCGCCACTCGTCCCTCGGTCTCCTTCCTTCAGCTGCCGGAGTGGGGCCGGGTGAAGGTGGGCTGGCGTTCGGAGTCGCTCGGCTGGTTCCGCGGCTCACGACTCGTGGGCGCCGGGCTCGTGCTCTACCGTCCCGTGCCCAAGCTGCCCCAGCGCTCGCTGGCCTACCTTCCCGAGGGCCCGGACATCGACTGGCTCGGCAGCGAGCATCCCGATCTGCAACTGGCGGACTGGCTCACCCCGTTGGCTCAGCACTGCCGCAGTCGCGGAGCCTTCCAGGCGAAGATCGGTCCACCCGTGGCCCTGCGTCGCTGGGATGCCGAAACGGTCAAGGCCGCGCTCGCCGCCCGAGCCGAGAGTCCGGCAGCGCCGGATCGCCTGTCCGCCGTGACTCCCGACTGGACATCGGAGCCGGCCCTGCGCATGGTGCGTCAGCTGCGTGCACTGGGCTGGACGCAGGAGCCTTCTGGAGGAGCCGGCTTCGGCGACGTACAGCCCCGCTACGTGTTCCAGCTGCCGCTCGCGGATCGCACCCTCGATGACGTCTTCGCGGGCTTCAACCAACTGTGGCGACGCAACATCCGCAAGGCCGAGAAGTCCGGAGTCGTCGTCACGCCGGGAGATCGTGCCGATCTGGCGGCCTTCCACCCCGTCTACGTCGAGACGGCGGCGCGCGATCACTTCACCCCGCGCAGCCTGCCCTACTTCGAGGGCATGTGGGATGCGCTCAACTCCCAGGGCCAGCGTCTGCACCTGTACCTCGCCCACCATGACGGACACCTCGCCGCAGCGACACTGATGGTCGTGGTGGGAGACCATGCGTGGTACTCGTACGGAGCATCCACCACGGCTGATCGTGACGTGCGACCGTCCAACGCACTGCAGTGGCGGATGATCAGCGACGCCCACGCACTCGGGTGTCGCACCTACGACCTGCGTGGGATCGCTGACACGCTGGATCCGGCGCACCACCTGCAGGGGCTCATCCAGTTCAAGGTCAGCACCGGTGGGTACGCGCAGGAGTACGCGGGGGAATGGGATCTCACCCTCCGCGCACTCTGGGCTCGGGGCTTCCGCGCCTACCAGTCACGAAAGGGCTAGTCATGTCGTTCACGGTGACGGTCGACGGTCAGCGATGGCGCGACCATCAAGATGCCGTGGCCACGGCCGTGGTGCGCGCGGCTCAGGCCCCGATGGTGCCCGTCATCAAGGGCAACGGGTACGGCCTCGGGCAGTCCCTGCTCACGTCAGAAGCCGTTCGTCTCGGCGCCGACACCGTCGCGGTAGGCACCGTGTTCGAGGTCGACGAGGTGGCGCGGCAGGGAACGCACGACATCCTCGTGCTCGAGCCGTACGAACCTCGCGACTCCGTCACCGCCGACGCATGGTGGGGTGTCGGCCAGGCACTGCACTCCGGACGCGTGATCCGCACCATCTCATCGATCGAGTCGCTGCTCTCACTGACCGAGGGAACCGGCTCCGTCCGCGTCGTCCTTGAGGCAAGCACATCGATGCATCGCTTCGGGATGGACGAGGCCGAACTGCTCGGCATCCTCGGCGACGTGCGGATCCGTGACGCGCTGGCCCGCGGCCGCATCCTCGTCGAAGGCCTGGCCCTGCACCTGCCGCTCGTGCAGCCTGCAGACGAGGACGATCCGCGCCGCGTCTCGCTCGGCACCGCGAAGGTGCGCGAGGTCGTGCGCTGGGCCGGACTGTGGTCCGCGGAGACCGACGTGTGGTCCGGTCACAACGTTCCCGAGTGCCGCGTGTGGGTGTCGCATCTCGACGACAGCGAGCTCGCCTCCGTCGCGTCATCCGTGCCCGACGTCGTCCTGCGCGCACGGGTCGGCACCAGGCTGTGGCTGGATCGGTCGTGCCTGCGCGCGTCGGGCACCGTGCTGGCCGTGCATCCCCTGCCGACCGGTACCCACGTCGGCTACCGGCAGCGCACCGGCCCGAAGGACGGCACCCTCGTCGTGGTCTCGGGTGGCACCTCGCACGGAATCGGCCTCACCGCCCCGACCCCGGCAGCGAACGTGCGCCAGCGAGTCGTGTCGGCGGGTACCGGTGCCCTCGACGCAGCCGGGCGTGCACTCTCACCGTTCCGCTGGCAGGGCAAGCAGCGATGGTTCGCCGAGCCGCCGCACCAGCACGTGTCGATGGTGTGGCTGCCCGCCGGAGTCGTCGTTCCTGCAGTGGGCGACCGGCTCGACGCCGATGTGCGCTACACGACCTCGCGCTTCGACGCCGTCCTCGGCGTCAGCTGACCCGCTTCACTCCGATGCCTGGCACGTTGTCGGGGCTTCGGAGGCCGAAGCCCCCCGACAACATGCCAGGCATCGAGGTCAGGCATCGAGGTCAGGCTCGGCGCAGGGTGAAGCGGTCGTCTGCACCGTCGTACACACCACCGCCGGGATCGTCCTCGTCGGCAGGCTCGCCGTCCGAGCGCACCGGGTCGTATGACGGCACCAGCATGTCCTGGATGACGAGCGCAGCGAGGTAGAGCGTCGCGAGCATGCGGACCAGGATCGCGACCGCGTACTCCGGACCCTGCAGCGCGTCGGCCCCCTCGACGCCATAGCCCGCGAGGTACCACCAGATCGCTACGAAGTAGATGACCTCACCCGCCTGCCAGATCAGAAAGCTCGTCCAGCGGGGTCGGGCCATCACCGCCAGCGGGATGAGCCACAGCGAGTACTGGGGTGAGTACACCTTGTTCGTCAGCACGAAGGCGACGACGATCAGGAAGAGCACGGCGGCTAGGCGCGGACGCCGTGGTGCGGCGAGGACGAGTGCGGCGATGCCGACACACAGCACCAGGAACAGCCCCGTCGCCCAGGTGTTGAGCGATTCCGCGGGCACCTGGGCGATGCCGGCGAGGTTGAGGGCGTACCAGAGGGAGCCGAAGTCCTCGCCACGCTCCTGACTGAACCGGTAGAACCAGCTCCATCCTTCCGGGTTGGCCACCATGAACGGCAGGTTCACCGCTAGCCAGGACGCAGCGGAGCCGAGGAGGAGCATTCCGAGCGCCCGCCACTTCGCCGAGCGCAGCGACAGCAGCAGGAATCCTCCGAGCAGGACGATCGGGTAGAACTTGGCGGCGATCGCAAGCCCGAGGATCAGCCCCGCGGCGAACGGGTGCCTGCGCGACCACGCGAGCAGGGCCAGGCCGATGAGCGCCAGCGGGATGAGGTCCCAGTTGATGGTCGCACCGAGGATCATCGTCGGTGCCAGCGCAACCATGGCGGCGTCCCATGGTCGCCGCTTGACCGTCAGCGCCGTTGCGATCACCACCACGACGAAGGCGACGAACAGCATGGCGACATTCACGTCGAAGAACACCGTTGCGGTGTCGATGCCCGCGATCCCCGCGAGAGGCGTCGTGATGATCGCCGCGACCCACATGAAGACGCCGGTCAGGACGGGGTACTCCAGATGTGTGCCGTCGGCCATCGGCTGCAGGTAGGGGATGAGCCCATCGGCGAAACCGCGAAGGGCGTAAAGCGGAGGAATGTCGGAGTAGCACAGGTGCTCGTAGCGGGCCGGCGAGGCCCAGCCGTCACCACGGCAGGACAGATCCAGCAGGTAGCCGACGAGATAGGCGCCGGTGGCCAGGAGGATGAGCACCCGGATCGGTGTCCACCACGATCGACCGATCTTCGCCCAGCGCCCTGGAGGACCGCCGAGGACCTCCGTCGATTCACGCACGACCGGATCATCGGCGGAGGGCAGGACGATCGGCTCGGGCCGGTTCACCTCGCACCAGCCTCGTTCGTCGGCTCCGGCGCGAAGACGTCGCTCCCGTCAGGTGCCGGGGCGGGCTCGAACACCGAAACGTCCGGGGACTGGCTCAGGCTCGGCTCCGGGGTGACGGGCTCCTGCGTCGGCACCGCTGTGGGATCCACGGGGGCACCGAACTCATCCGTTGGTGTCGGGGATGCGAACTCGTCGGTGATCTCGTTCGTGAACTCGGGGATGACCTCCGGGGTCGGGCATCCCGCGGGCACCTCCTCATCCTCCGAGGAGATCGACGTCGGGCAGTTGTCGGGGATGGCAGTGCCATCGGGCGGCTCGGGGAAGTCCTCAACGGGCTGGCCCTCAAGAGCGCGCTCCATGAAGAGCGTCCAGATCGCCGCCGGGAAGGAGCCACCCGTCACTGTGGTGAGCCCACCGGTGCCGGCCATGGAGATCGGCATCCCCTTCGCATCCTCCTTGGCCATGAACACGGCCGTGGCGAGCTGAGGGGTGTAGCCCACGAACCACGCCGACTTGTTGTCGTCCGTGGTGCCCGTCTTCGCCGCAGCTGGTCGACCCAGGGCGCGCGCGGTGGTTCCCGTGCCATTCTTCACGACCCGATTCAACGCGTACGTCACCGTGTTCGCCACATCCGGCTCAAACACGGATTGCGTGGTGGGCGTTGCCTCGTACAGCAGACCGTCGTTGGGGCCAACCACACGCGTCACGACATAGGTCGCTGCACGAGTGCCCTCCGCAGCGAACGTCGCATAGGAGTTGGCCATGTTCACCGCTGACGGCGATGCAGTGCCGAGCACGAACGTGAGGTCGAGTGCATCGAGATCCATGCCCGGGGTGTCGGCAGGAATACCCGCACGCACAGCCGCGTCAGCCACCTCCTCGACACCGACATCCGCCTCCATCTCGACATAGGCCGAGTTGATGCTGTCCTCGGTGGCCTGCAGCAGGGTGACGGGACCGTACGACCGGTCGCCGTAGTTGCTGAACGTGTAGCCGTTGACGGTGGCGGGTGAGTCGCCGTTCCAGATCGAGCTGAGCGGCAGGCCCTGCTCCACGCCGGCCGTGAGAGCGAAGGGCTTGAAGGTGGAGCCTGCCTGCGCGAACTGCCTCGTTGCGTTGTTGATCTGGTCGGTGATGAAGTCGGTTCCCCCGTATATCGCGACGATCTCCCCGGTGCCCGGGCGAACGGAGGCCAGCCCGATGCGCAGGCCCTCCGTGCCACTGGTGGGGCCTGCCTTGCGCACCGCTGTCTGGGCACCCCGCTGGGCCTTGCGGTCGAAAGTCGACGTGATCCGCAGCCCGCCTCGCTGGATCTCCGTCTCATCGAAACCGAGGGCGATCAGCTCGCTCTCCACCATGGACAGCAGGAATCCGGTCTGGCCACCCAGCCGGTTCTTGGCCTTGGCCTCGAGGATCTCCGGGAACTCAGCGCGATCGCGTTCACGCTGAGTGATCCACCCCCGCTCCACCATTCCGTCGAGCACGTACTCCCAGCGTCCGCGCAGGCGCGAGAGTCCGTCCTCCTCAGCCATGTCGCTCGGCGACTTGATGACGGCAGCGAGCACCGCGCCCTGCTCGACGGTCAGCGCGCTGGCCGGGACTCCGAAGTAGGCGATGGAGGCGGCTTCGATGCCGTCCGCTCCACGGCCGAAGTAGATGGTGTTCAGGTAGTTCTCGAGGATCTCGTCCTTTGACACGAGGGTCTCGAGCTTCGTCGCCAGCAGCACCTCGCGGATCTTGCGCTCCCATGAGCGCTCCTGCGTGAGGAACGCGTTCTTCGCGTACTGCTGCGTGATCGTGGATCCGCCCTGGGTCGAACCACCCGTGACGTTGTTCCACAGCGAGCGCACAATGCCGACGGGGGAGATGCCGCCGTGCTCGTAGAAGTCGCGGTCCTCGGCGGACAACACTGCCTGCTGCACCGGCAGAGGAAGTGTCGCGAGATCAACGGAGCGACGCGTCGACTCACCGAGTCGACCGATCTCGTTCTGCCCATCCGCCCAGTACACGATCGTCGCCTCACGGGTCACAACCTCGTTCGGTGACGGAACCGTGGTGCGGGCCAGGAGCAGGATGAAGACGCCGATCCCCAGACCGATCAGGATCAGGACGATGATGATGAGCCAGCGCAGCCAGTGCCTCTTCTCCCGGGCCGGGGGGCGCTTCGTGCGCGAGGAGCCACCGCCACGCGCGGACGCCTTGGCAGGCGGGCGGCGGTTCTCGGGCACGGGCCTTCCTCGAGTCTCGGGGGAAGCCGCGGGCGATCAGCCCGCGGGGACGGGACTAGTCAAGGAGATCACGAGGAGTGGGCAACGCCCTTCGCGGCACGCCGTCTCCGAGCACGTAGGTGCGCAGCAGGAAGTTCCAGTGGCAGCTCTGGCACACCTCGACGACGTAGACGGAGAAGCGCCCGAATTCGAAGGCCATCCGGGGGAGGTCCTCGGCCTTGCGGATGCGTCCGGAATAGGGGCCGAGCTCGTCGCCGTAGACGTAGGTGACGGTGACGAGACCCTCCTCGCGGCAGGCGGGGCAGGGAGCTCCGGCTTCCTCCCCGTGGAAGCGGGCGGCCTTGAGCAGGTAGGGATCTGCGTCGCACAGGTCCGAGTCGAGCATTCCCCCGCTGAACAGGCGGCGCAGAGCGGCCCGGCGGTCGAGGGCCCGGTCGACGACCGCGCGCGGACGATCGGGATGCGCAACGACCTCCGGTTCGCTGACCGGCTCACCACGACCCGCCCTCTTCGGGGCGGGCGCACCGCGCGCGATGGAGCCGCGGATCGCGGTCTTTCGCGGCGCAGCCATGCCGCGAGTGTACGTTCGCTCTCATGGTGGCGCTGCCTGCGCTGCGGGCCCTGCTTCGCACCCGGGACTTTCGGCAACTGTTCGCGGTGCGACTCGTCGGGCAGTTCGGAGACGGTCTGCTGCAGTCCGCGCTCGCGACGTTCGTGCTGTTCTCGCCCGAGCGCCAGCCTGACGCCGTCAAGGTCGCGACAGCTTTCGCCATCCTTCTTCTGCCCTACTCGATCGTCGGCCCCTTCGCCGGGGTGCTCCTGGATCGCTGGCGCCGGCAGAGCGTCCTCGTACGGGCCAATGGGCTCAAGGCCGTACTCGTCGTCCCGATCATCCTGCTCGTGCTGGCGTCGAATGACGGGCCGCTGCTGGGAGTGGCGGTGCTCGTCGTCCTCGGCGTCGGCCGCTTCGTGCTCGCGGGGCTGTCTGCGTCGCTGCCCCATGTCGTGCAGGGCCCGAACCTCGTCACGGCCAACGCCCTGACTCCGACGTCCGGAACGATCATGGCGGCGGTTGGAGCCGGCGTCGGAATCGTGCTGCGGGGAGTACTCGGTGGCGGAGACACAGGCAGCATGCTCGTGCTGGTCGCTGCGGCCATCGCCTACGTCGGTGCCGGGGCTCTGGCATTGACGATCGGGCGGGATCGGCTCGGACCCGACGGCACCCGGCCGGGCGACACCGTCCGGGGCATCGTCATCGGGCTGGCCGACGGTATTCGCGTACTGGCGAGCCGGGGTCCAGCCGTGCGCGCCGTCGGCATGGTCGCCGTCAACCGTGTGTCGTTCGGACTGCTCACCGCCGCAGGACTGCTGCTCGTGCGTGTCACCTTCCATCCAGCGGAGGACGCCGACGCCGCCCTGCGCGACTTCGGCGTTCTCACCGGCGCCGCCGCGCTCGGAGCCCTGATCGGCGCCATCCTGACTCCCTGGGCCACCCGGCGCTGGGATGTCGTGCGCTGGTCCGCTGCGGTCATGGTGCAGGCGGGCGTCATCGGCATCGGCTGCGTGATCGCGGGCTCCCTCGCGCCGTCCTTCCCGATCCTGCTCGTCGGCGCGCTGAGCATCGGGCTCTCCGGCCAGGCGGTGAAGGTGTGCTCCGACACGACACTGCAGAGGGATATCCCTGACGACCACCTCGGCCGGGTGTTCACCCTCTTCGACATGATCGTGAACGTCTCCCTGGTGGGCGGGATCGTCATCATGGCGCTGGTGTCGCCTACGACGGGGCAGGCACCCGTCCTCTATGCGCTCACCGGAATCGGACTGATATCGGCAGCTTTGTGGTACCTGAGGTACCGGCCCCGTAGAGTCCGCACGGAAGTCTGACAGTTGTTCCATCGAAGCGGCGGGAAGAGAGAGCGACCATGAGCGAGAGCAAGCGCTGGGGCGGCAGATCAATCGCCTCGCTGATCGTCTTCATCCTGGCCGTCATCCTGACGATTCCCGCGCTCGTCGGGCACTGGGGCCATCGCACCATCATCGACTCCGGGCGCTACATCGAGACGGTGGGCCCGCTCGCCACCTCACCCGAAGTGCAGGAGGCGGTGGCCAAGGCCATCAGCGATGCCGTGCTGGAGCGGGTCGACACCGAGAAGCAGGTCGATGGCCTGCTCAGCGGGCTGTTCCCCGATCGCCCGCTGGTGCAGGGCCTCGCCGGCCCTATCTCCGCAGGAATCAACAGCGCCATCACCGCACTCATCGACCGCTTCGTCGCATCCGACGCCTTCCAGAAACTCTGGCTCACGCTCAACACCCAGCTTCAACGCGGTCTCGTCGCGGTCCTCTCCGGAGAGACGAATGGCACGGTGCGGCTCGAGGGCGACAAGATCGTGCTCGACATCAGCAGCCTTCTGGGTGACGTCCAGCAGTTCCTCGTCAACGAAGGCATCACAGCGGCGGCGAACATCACGATCCCCGAGAGCGACCGCACGATCGTCCTCGCAGAGTCACCGGCGCTGGCGCAGATTCGAGCGGTCTACAGCCTCACGTCGCCCATCCTCGAGTGGTTCCCCCTGCTCATCGCGGCGATGTTCGCGCTGTCGATCGCGCTGGCCCGGAGACGAGCACGAACCGTGGTGGCCACAGGCATCGTGCTGCTGGCATCCGGAGTCATCGTGTGGCAGGGCCTGCTCATCGGCGAGGGCGTCTTCGTCGACCAGCTTGCGGGCACTGTGTTCGAGCCGGCGTCGACGGTCTTCTGGAACACCCTGTTCGCGTACCTGCTCGCCGGAGTCAAGGCCGTGGCCCTGATCGGCGTCGCAGTCATCGTGGCCGGCTGGCTCAGCGGGCGCACTTCATCGGCGCGCTTCCTGCGTGGCCACGTGAGCCGCGGGCTGAGCCAGATCAGCAGCCGGATGCCCGCCGGGCTGCAGGGGTCACTCGCCGGCTCCATCGGGTGGGTGCGCTGGGTGGTCTACGCCGTCGGCGTGCTCATCGTGATGCTCGCCGACGTCATGTCTCCATCGGCCGTCCTGTGGACCGTCGCCCTGACCGCGGGGCTGATCACGCTCGTGGAGCTGCTAGCGGTGCAGCCCAGTTCAGACGCGGCCAACACCGCAGACGCCGCAGACACCCCCACCCCCACCCCCGTTTCTCCCGCTTAGCGGGACAAGCGGGGCTCTGAGGGCGGGATTCGGGGCCTAAAGCCCCGTTTCTCCCACTCCGGTGCGCCGGGACAAACGGGGCTCAACAGGTGCACACGAGCGGCCAAAGCCCCGTCTGTCCCGCTTAGCGGGATAAACGGGGTGGGGCGGGTGCGGTGGGTGTGATCGACACCGCAGGTTCACGGACCCGCGCTGGCACGTCCATAATGTCCGCGGGCCGACGATCCGCGCCCGGTGCCGTGCGAGGAGGACTCCCATGAAGCGTGTGCTCATCTCGCTCGCTGCAGGAATTGCGCTCACCTGCTCGGCCCTGGGTGCCCCAGCCGCGACTGCGGCTCCCGGTGGGGCCATCGAGGACACCTCCCCTGCGGTCACGTCCATGACCCCGCAGGTGCACCACCGCCAGTCGGTCTTCAGCGTCCAGTTCGACTCCGCCCAGTCCAAGGAGCGGCGCTTCGTCACCAGCATCCTCGCCGTCAAGGACACCACCGACCGCCTGTTCCTGGGCCAGGAGCTCTCCTGCACGAGTCCGTCAGGGGTGACCACCATCGGCATCGAGACCGGACGCAACTTCTGGCAGGGCGGCCTCGGCAAGACAGTGGGCTCGTTCGTCCTGCGGGTCAATGAGAAGGGCACCTGGACCTGCCAGTCCACCGTCAACCTCTGCGAGCCCGGCAACTGCGACTCCGGCCAGGGGTCGGGCACCCTCACCCTCGACGCCGGGACCGGCGGTGCGGTGTCACAGATGAGGGTGAGCCAGCCGCTCACCTCGTGGTCCAAGAGCACGCGCATCGTGACCCGCGATACCGCCCTTCGCCCGGGCAAGTCCGTGACCTTCAGCAAGACAGTCCCTGTGGCCGCCGGAGCGACGCCTGCGGTGGTCGCAGAAGTCTCATTCAGCAACTGCATCGAGCCGACCTACCCGAACGTGTGTGCCTCGATTCCGTCGCACGACATCAACGGTTCCGCGACAGCATCCATCGGCATGACGGTGACCCAGTTGCCGAAGACGAAGGGTGCCTCCTGCACCATCGTCAAAGCCACCCCTGCGCAAGGTGCC
>CAIZPS010000293.1 GCA_903934925.1 uncultured bacterium
CTGGCAACGCCGCCTGCGTGGCGGCCCGGTGCACGCGAACTGCTGATCGAGTGCCGCGAGCTCGGAATGCCGACCGCGCTGGTCTCCGCGTCGTGGACCCGGCTCATCGCAGCGGTCTCCCACCGTCTTGCCGAGGACCTCGGAACGGATCCCTTCGACGTCGTCGTAGCCGGGGACGATGTTCGTAACAGCAAGCCTCATCCAGAGCCCTACCGCCTCGCAGCCGGTCGCCTCGGCGTCACGACGTCCATGTGTCTTGCTCTGGAGGACTCACCCACGGGCGTGACGTCGGCGCGCGACGCAGGATGCCGTGTGGTCGCCGTGCCACACCTCGCCGATGTCTCGCATCTCGGCACGGCTGTCACCGCATCCCTGGCGGGCATGGGCGTGACCGACCTCTGGAACCTCACCTTCTGACGCCCACCCGCCTCGTGACTACTGACGGCGAGGTGCACGGCGCCTAGTACCGTTCATCGACTGCAACGAGGGAGTGATCAGTGGGAATAGCCGACGGTCGACGTCGTGGTCCCTTCCGCGTGGGTGACCTGGTGCAACTGACCGATCCGCGGCGGAAGATGCACACCATCACGCTCGCCGCGGGAGCGGCGTATCACACGCATCGGGGGGCGCTTCCGCACGACGACATCATCGGACGACCTGAGGGCATCGTCGTCACCTCCAGCAACGGCACCGCCTTCCTCGCCCTTCGCCCCATCCTCGACGACTTCGTGCTGTCGATGCCCCGGGGTGCTCAGGTGATCTACCCCAAGGATGCGGCGCGCATCATCGGTCTTGCCAACATCGGTGCCGGTGCGCGCGTAGCGGAGGCGGGCGTTGGATCCGGAGCGCTGACCTGCAGTCTCCTTCGCGCCGTGGGGGACGAGGGCACTGTGACCAGCTACGAGCGCCGTCCGGAGTTCGCCGAGGTGGCGGAGCGGAACGTCGCCGTCTGGTTTGGCGCCCGACCCGCGAACTGGACTCTGCGCATCGGCGACATGGCACACGATCTCGTGGAGCGCGACCTTGACGCCATTGTCCTCGACATGCTTGCACCCTGGGAATGCCTCGACAGCGTGGCTCGGGCCCTGGCACCCGGAGGCGTGCTGGTGGGCTATGTCGCCACCACCACGCAGCTCTCCCGACTCGTGGAGTCCATGCGAGTCACCGGCGCCTGGACGGAGCCTCGCGCCGAGGAGACCCTCCTGCGCACATGGCACCTCGACGGACTCGCGGTGCGGCCAGATCACCGCATGAACGGGCACACCGCCTTCCTCATCACGGCCCGTCGGCTCGCTTCCGGGACAGTCCTGCCGCCTCGCCGTAGGCGCCCAGCACCCGGCGCCTACGGCGAGGACTACACCGGCCCGGGAGCCGCAGAATCCGGCTCGTCAGAACAGGTGGGCGACTCAGACTCGGGTTACAGTGACAACTGACCACCTGAGGCTGGAGACGCGATGACGGAGACACCTGGCTGGGCCGCTCGCGTCCACGACCTAGAGACGGCGCTCACGGAACTGCGTGGCGAGCTCGCCGCGCAGCGAGACCACAACACACGGCTCATCCGCACTCTCCGAGAGGCCCGGGAGCAGATCGTCACCCTCAAGGAAGAGGTCGACCGCCTCGGAGATCCTCCGCAGAGTTTCGGCACGCTCATCTCCCTCGATGACGACGGTCACGCGACGATCGCGACATCAGGCCGGAAGCTGAGGGTGGCCGTGAGCCCATCAGTCGACCGCGAGCTCCTCGCCCCAGGGCGTGAACTGGTGCTCAATGAGTCACTCACCGTGATCGACGCCCTGGCCTTCGAGGATGTCGGCGAGATCGTCGTCTACAAGGAGCTCCTCGAGGGCGGAGACCGCGCGCTGGTCATCGGCCACACCGACGAGGAGCGTGTGGTGCGAATCGCCGAGCCGCTGCGCAGCACCCGCTTGCGCGCCGGCGACTCCCTGCTCTGCGATGTCCGCACCGGGGTCGCGTACGAGCGCATACCCAAGTCGGAGGTCGAAGAGCTCGTCCTCGAAGAGGTGCCCGACATCCGTTACGAGGACATCGGTGGCCTGCGAGACCAGATCGAGGCGATACGTGACGCGGTGGAGCTGCCCTTCCTTCACCCGGACCTCTATGCCGAGCACCAGCTCAAGCCGCCCAAGGGGATCCTTCTCTACGGACCTCCTGGCTGCGGAAAGACGCTCATCGCTAAGGCGGTGGCCAACTCCCTGGCCAAGAAGGTCGCCGAGCGCACCGGCGTCAGCGAGTCCAAGTCCTACTTCCTGAACATCAAGGGCCCCGAGCTCCTGAACAAGTACGTGGGCGAGACCGAGCGGCACATCCGCCTGGTGTTCCAGCGGGCCCGCGAGAAGGCCTCTGAGGGCATGCCCGTCATCGTCTTCTTCGACGAGATGGACTCTCTGTTCCGAACCCGTGGAACGGGCGTGTCGAGCGACGTGGAGAACACCATCGTCCCTCAGTTGCTGAGCGAGATCGACGGAGTCGAGAGCCTCGAGAACGTGATCGTCATCGGGGCATCCAACCGCGAGGACATGATCGACCCCGCAATCCTGCGTCCGGGGCGCCTCGACGTGAAGATCAAGATCGAGCGACCGGACGCGGAGTCGGCGAACGACATCTTCACCAAGTACCTCGTGCCTGCATTGCCGATCCACCCAGACGATCTTGCCGAGCACAGCAATGATCCCGAGATCGCGTGTGCGGCCATGATCACCCGGGCTGTCGAGACCATGTACGCCGAGTCCGAGGACAATATGTTCCTCGAGGTCACCTACGCCAATGGGGACAAGGAGATCCTGTACTTCAAGGACTTCAACTCCGGAGCCATGATCGAGAACATCGTGGCCCGCGCCAAGAAGAGCGCCATCAAGGACTTCCTCGAGACGGGGGACAAGGGCATTCGCATCCAGCACCTGCTGTCAGCCTGCCTCGACGAGTTCCGGGAGAACGAGGATCTCCCCAACACCACGAATCCCGACGACTGGGCGCGCATCTCCGGCAAGAAGGGCGAGCGGATCGTCTTCATCCGCACACTGGTCAAGGGCAAGAAGGGCTCCGAGCCCGGACGCTCCATCGAGAATGTCGCAAACACGGGGCAGTACCTCTAGATGTCCGTCCATCGCGTGATGGGCATCGAGACCGAGTACGGGATCTCGATCCCTCGTCACCCCACCATCAACCCCACGGTGTCCAGCTCGCGCATCGTCAACGCCTACGCCCGGCATGTCGTGCCGACAGGCCAGCGACCCGGCGGATGGGACTACGCCCTGGAGAGCCCCCTGCGCGATGCCCGCGGATACGACATGTCCCGCGCCGAGGCCGACCCCAGCCAGCTGACCGATGACCCGGCGATGGCCAACGTGGTGCTCACGAACGGCTCACGACTGTATGTGGACCACGCGCATCCGGAGCTGTCCACGCCGGAGGTGACCAACCCACGCGATGCCGTGCTCTGGGACAGAGCCGGCGTGGAGATCATGCGCATCGCCATGGCACTCGTGGCCAAGGAGCCCGAGAGCCACCCGATCGTTCTCTACAAGAACAACACCGACAACAAGGGAGCCTCCTACGGCTGCCATGAGAACTACCTCATGGACCGCCGAACCCCCTTTGCCGAGATCGTCCGGCACCTGACTCCCTTCTTCATCACTCGTCAGGTGTTCACGGGTGCGGGACGCCTCGGCATCGGCCAGGACGGCCGACGCCTTGCCTACCAGTTGAGCCAGCGCGCGGACTTCTTCGAGGTCGAGGTCGGTCTGGAGACGACCCTGAAGCGCCCGATCATCAACACCCGCGACGAGCCACACGCCGATCCCGAGCGCTACAGGCGTCTCCACGTCATCGTGGGTGATGCCAACATGAGCGACACCGCCACGTACCTGAAGATGGGCACGACCTCACTGGTGCTCGCCCTGCTGGAGGCGGGTGCGCTGAACGACCTCGACCTGTGGCCGCAGAACCCCGTTCGCGAGATGCACCAGGTCTCGCATGACACTCAGCTCAGCCACCTCGTCACCCTCGCGGACGGCCGCCGGATGACGGCACTGGACATCCAGCGGGAGTTTCATGCGAGGGCCACGGACTTCTGCGTCGACCCCGATGCTCAGACCCGCGATGTGCTCGACAAGTGGAGCACGATCATTGACGACCTCGACAGGGACCCGGCGGTCTGTGCGGACCGCATCGACTGGGTGGCCAAGCGCACCCTCATCGACGGCTTCCGGCATCGCGAGTCGCTGGACTGGTCCTCGCCCCGGCTGCAACTGATCGACCTGCAGTACTCCGACCTGCGTCCGGACAAGGGCCTCGCGGCCAAGCTCGAGCAGAGGGGACGTCTCGCCCGCATGTTCGATGACGTCACCGTCACCGACGCGATCACCAGCGCTCCCACTGACACCCGCGCGTACTTTCGCGGAGAGTGCATCCGTCGGTTCCCGGAATCCGTGGCGGCGGCCTCGTGGGACTCGCTGGTCTTCGATCTCCCCGGTCGCGAGGCACTTCTGCGGGTGCCCATGATCGACCCGCTCCGGGGCACTCACGAGCACGTACACGGGCTCCTGGAGGGTTCAGCGGACGCGGAGGCACTCGTCGGCAGCCTGATGCGCGACTCGCGGTAGCCTGCGACTACTCGCGGCCGCCACGTAGAGGACGACCAGACAGAGGAGAGGCTGATGGCACAGAGAGAGACGTCTGAGCACCGTCGTGGCCGACAGGTTGAGGAGACCGAGGAGCCGACTACAGCCTCGACGGCAGCACCCTCCGATCTCGATGCCGACGTCGACGCCATCCTCGACGAGATCGACGATGTGCTCGAGGAGAATGCCGAGGACTTCGTCAAGTCCTTCGTCCAGAAGGGTGGTCAGTGAACTCCTCCACGGGGCTGCCGAGCGCCTACGGACTCACCGGCTCGGCATCCTTCGTCGACTTCCTCCAGGCCCTTCACCCCGATCGTCTCCCCGCACCGGCTTCTGGGACACACGGAGCTCAGGGAGCCTCGCATACGGCACCCCACGGCACGACCATCGTTGCCCTGCGCACGGGTGAGGGTGTCGTCATGGCCGGAGATCGTCGCGCCACGATGGGCAATCTCATCGCCCAGCACGACATCGAGAAGGTGTTCGCTGCGGATGATCTCAGCGTCATCGGCATCGCGGGCACGGCCGGACTGGCGGTGGAGCTGGTCCGCCTATACCAGGTTGAACTGGAGCACTACGAGAAGATCGAGGGCGTACCGCTGTCACTCGATGGCAAGGCAAACAGACTCGCCACGATGCTCCGCGGGCAACTCGGGCTCGCCATGCAAGGACTCGTCGTGGTTCCACTCCTTGCCGGTTACGACCCCCTGCGAGCCCGCGGACGGATCTTCTCGTACGACGTCACCGGCGGACGGTACGAAGAGCACGACTTCCATGCTGTGGGCTCCGGCTCGACCTTCGCTCGCGGTTCGCTGAAGAAGCTCTACCGCCGCGATGCTGACACCCGCGCCGGCGTACGCGCAGCACTGGAGGCGCTGTACGACGCCGCCGACGACGACAGCGCCACCGGTGGGCCGGATGTCGCACGAGGCATCTACCCGGTGGTCGCCGTCGTCACACCCTCGGGATCTCGAATCCTGCCTGAGGACGAAGTGGGCCCGATCGTTGACGAGATGCTGCTGCAGAGGCGTACGGATCCCGACGGTGGCCGACAGGTGGGAGGCTGACATGTCGGTGCCGTTCTATGTGTCACCCGAGCAGATCATGCGCGACAAGGCCGACTTTGCCCGCAAGGGCATCGCCCGGGGTCGCAGCGTGGTCGTCCTGCAGTACGACGAGGGCATCGCATTCATTGCCGAGAACCCCTCACGTGCCCTGCACAAGATCAGTGAGCTGTACGACCGCGTTGGCTTCGCTGCGGTGGGCAAGTACAACGAGTTCGAGAGCCTCCGAGTCGCCGGGGTCCGCCTCGCTGACATGCGTGGCTACTCCTACGACCGCTCCGACGTCACTGGTCGGAGCCTGGCCAACGCCTACGCCCAGACCCTCGGAACGATCTTCACCGAGACCGCGAAGCCCTTCGAGGTCGAGCTCGTGGTCGCGGAGGTGGGTGAGTCACCCGACGAAGACCAGCTCTACCGCCTGATGTTCGACGGTTCCGTCTCTGACGAGCACGGCTATGTGGCCATGGGAGGGTCGTCCGAGCGGATCAACACCGCACTCGGTGACCGCTGGCGACCCGGCCTGCCGCTGGCTGAGGCGCTGAGGCTGGCCATCGATGCACTCGGCGAGTTCGGCGACGATCAACCCAGGGTCCTGGGTACCGCTCAGCTCGAGGTTGCGATCCTGGATCGATCCCGTCCCCGGCGGACATTCGTGAGACTCGACAATGGACGCCTCACGGAGATCATCGGCGGCGGCTCCTGATCGCGCGGGCGGCGTTGGCGGGTGGGATCCGGCCCGAGCGCCTAGCGTAGGAACATGGACCGCAGGATCTTCGGGATCGAGACCGAGTACGGCGTCACCTGCACGTTCAATGGCCAGCGTCGGCTCAGTCCCGATGAAGTTGCCCGCTACCTGTTCCGGCGGGTCGTCGCCTGGGGGAGGAGCAGCAACGTCTTCCTCACCAACGGCTCCCGGCTCTACCTCGACGTAGGAAGCCACCCGGAGTACGCGACAGCCGAGTGCGACAGCGTCCCTCAGCTGATCGCCCACGACCGCGCTGGTGAGCGGATCCTGGAGGGCCTGGTCCATGAGGCCCAGCAGCGACTTCTCGACGACGGCATCCGCGGTGACATCTACCTGTTCAAGAACAACACCGACTCGGCCGGAAACTCCTACGGATGCCACGAGAACTATCTCGTCGAACGGGAGGGGGAGTTCACCCACCTCGCCGACCGGTTCATCCCCTTCCTCATCTCGCGTCAGCTGATCGTGGGTGCCGGCAAGGTGCTTCAGACGCCCCGCGGTGCCGTCTACTGCCTGAGCCAGCGCGCCGATCACATGTGGGAGGGCGTCTCCAGCGCCACGACGCGGTCGCGTCCGATCATCAACACCCGTGACGAGCCGCATGCCGATGCCGATCGTTACCGACGACTGCACGTCATCGTCGGCGACAGCAACATGAGTGAGACCACCACACTGCTCAAGGTCGGTTCGGCCGATCTCGTGCTTCGGATGCTGGAAGCCGGCGTGGTGATGCGCGACATGAGCCTCGAGAACCCCATTCGAGCCATCCGGGAGATGAGCCACGACATCACGGGCAAGCGCACCGTCCGACTCACGACAGGTCGCGAGCTCTCGGCACTCGACATGCAGACGGAGTACTACGAGAAGGCAGTGGAGTTCGCGCACCGCCGCGGTCTTGTCGACGATCCCTCGGGCACGGTCCGTCGTGTGCTCGAGCTCTGGGGTCGGGTGCTGAAGTCCGTGGAGTCGGAGGACACCACCCTCATCGATCGCGAGATCGACTGGGCGATCAAGAAGCGCATGCTGGAGCGCTACATGGACCGGCACGATCTGGACCTCCAGTCACCGCGGATCGCCCAGCTCGACCTCGCCTATCACGACATCGACCGGAGACGTGGCCTGTACAACCTCCTCGAGCGCTCAGGCCTCGTAGAGCGAGTCACGTCGGACGTGCAGGTTTTCGAGGCCAAG
Organism: uncultured bacterium; assembly: GCA_903934925.1. Taxonomy (GTDB): domain Bacteria; phylum Actinomycetota; class Actinomycetes; order S36-B12; family S36-B12; genus UBA10649. The sequence goes on from CAIZPS010000293.1 coordinate 7,644, forward strand.
AGCGTTCCACCGCAGACCACCCGTGCCAAGCTCCGCGGCGACTTCGTCCGCAGGGCGCAGGAGCGGCACAGGGACTTCACCGTCGACTGGGTGCACCTGAAGCTGAACGACCAGGCGCAGCGCACCGTGCTCTGCAAGGACCCCTTCGCGGCGACCGATGAGCGTGTCGAGCGACTCATCGCCAGCATGTAGGGATGCCCCGGATACTCTGCCTTCATGCGTATTTCCCGCCTGGGCTACGTCGTGCCCATGATCGCCCTGACCGCCCTCGCCAGCACCGCCTGCGGCACCCAGACCGACGAACGGGTGGCCGACACCGTCGTCGAAACACCCGCTGCAGACGGGTCCGATGCGCAGTCAGCGCCGCAGGAGGGCGCTCAGGGGGCCGGCTACATCTCTCTGGACTGCGCAACTTCCGCAGCGACACCTACCGGCGGACCACCCCCGGATGCCGAGGGGATTGACGACTCCTACGCCGCCTTCCAGCCCGACGGAGTTCCGACCATCACCATCCCCACGGCTCCGATCCCCGTAACGGCGCTCGGCATCGCCGATGTCCGCGTGGGCGACGGGGCCGAGGTCCAGCCTGGCGCAACGGTCACCGTGAACTACTGCGGTGTCGGCCTTGGCGGCCAGACCGTCTTCGACTCCTCCTGGTCGCGCGGCGAGCCGATCTCGTTCCCGCTCGACAATCTGATCCCTGGCTGGCAGGAGGGCATCCCGGGCATGAGGGTCGGCGGCCAGCGCCTTCTCGTGATTCCGGGCGAACTCGGGTACGGCGAGAACGGGGCCCCCGGCATCGCTCCCAACGAGACCCTCGTGTTCGTGATCGAGCTTCTCGACGCCACGTCCTGATGGCGAGCACACGCAGAAACCTGAGCACACCTTCCGCAACCGAACCGACCAGACCGGAGACACATCCATGAACAAGCCCGAGATCGACTTCATCGAGGGGCCGGCTCCGGAAACCCTCGTCATCACTGACCTCATCGAGGGCGACGGGGCGACCGCGGTCGCCGGTGGACAGGTCGAAGTCCATTACGTCGGGGTGGACTTCGAGACGGGAGAGCAGTTCGACGCCTCCTGGGACCGCGGCAGCACCATCACCTTTCCACTGAACGGCCTCATCGCCGGTTGGCAGGAGGGCATTCCCGGGATGAAGGTGGGCGGTCGGCGACAACTGGTGATTCCTCCCGCACTTGCGTACGGGGAGGCGGGCTCAGGCCATCGCCTCGGCGGACGCACCCTTGTGTTCGTGATCGACCTGGTCGACGTCGGCTAGGCCCTCGGGTTTCGATCCCCATGGTCGAGCGCGTGGACCGCACGGAGCGGCTGCTCAATCTCGTCATCGCCCTGATGGCTGCACCGCGTGCCCTGCCCCGTCAGGCCATTCGCTCCCAGGTGCCCGGCTATTCCCAGGCGTCCACCGACAGTTCCTTCGAGCGCATGTTCGAACGTGACAAGGACGAACTTCGCTCGATGGGGATTCCCGTCGAGACGGTCATCGAGGACACCGGCGAGGTACTCGGCTATCGAATACGGCACGAGTCGTATGCCATGCAGCCTCTGGACCTCAGTCTCGCAGAACGCAGCGCTCTGGTCGTCGCGGCTCAGGTCTGGGGGCAGGCCGTCGTGGCACCTCTTGCGGGCACGGCCGTCCGCAAACTCGAGGCGGTTGTGGGCGGAGCCGCGACCTGGGTGCCTGCGAGTCTCGGGGGTACCGTCCAGCTCACGTCGGCCGATGCCGCCCTGCTGCCGATGATGCAGGCGATCCGCACCGATCGGGTCGTGACCTTCTCCTACCAGACGCCGGCCGGCGACCAGCCGATGCCGCGAACTCTGTCCCCGTGGCGGCTTGCCGTCGAGGACGGCCACTGGCGGATCACGGGCCACGACCATGATCGACAGGCCACCCGAACATTTCGGCTGTCGCGCATCGTCGGAATCGTCACGCTGACCTCTGAGCCGCGGGTCCCGCCAAGCACCGAAGCGGCGCCCAATGACGGTGACGATGGATCGACTCCGCACCGGGCTGTTCTGCGCGTGCGACCGGGGGGAGCTGCGGCCCTGCGTCGCTGCGCCGTCCGGGACCCGCACAGGTGGACGGCCACGGAGATCGAAGTCGAACTGGGCACGCACGAGGC
>CAIZPS010000294.1 GCA_903934925.1 uncultured bacterium
CCGGGTGCCGGGTAGTCGCCGGCGATGATGCGCTTCGCGTTCCAGGCCGGAGTTGTGCCGAGGACGAGAAGGATGTCGGTAACCCCGTGCTCCTCGGCGTTGGCGACGGCTTCGTCGAGCTGAGCCCAGGCGTATCGACCGGGATTGGTCTCGATCTGTCCCCACCCGGTGCCGGAGTCCCACAGTCGCAGCGATCCGATCGGCACGTTCGGGTCGGGCCAGGCGCCGTCCTGCACTCCGGCGACATGCAGCCCGATGATCGATGCGGGAATGGGCGCAGGTGTGACAGTGGGGGTTGCGCTGGGGCTCGGCGAAGGGGGCGGTGCTTCACTCGGTGTCGCTGCAGGGGAGCCCGAGGGCGCGCTCGGTGACGCAGAGGTGGGTGCCTCGCCACCAGAACTGCAGGCGCCCAGCGCGAGTGCCCCCGCCGCAGAGGCAGCGATCAGAATGCGGCGCATGCGCTGCACCCTACGTCGTGGTGCGGCATGGCGGGTGAAGCGTGATCGCTGATCATGCGGAGTCGGTCGAGATCCAGCCCTCTGCCAGGGCCTCGATGCGTCGCGCAGCCTCAGCGGGTTCCACTCCGGCCGCTGCAGCGACTCCGAGCAGGAACGTGGTGACCGGTGCCGCAGGTCGTGCAACCCCGTGGGCGGCTACGCGTGCGACATCGAGGATCGCCGTCACGTCGACGTCGGTCTCGATGCCGAGCTCCCTGCGCACGGCGTTGATCCAGTCGTCCATGGGCGATGGCTGTGTCATGGGTCGCTCCTTGTGATTGCGCGTTCGAGATCCTCGGGCGTGTCGATGTCGTCGAGCAGATTGTCCGCCTCGGGAGTGAACTCTCGGACGATGGCGCGCGAGAGGAGATCACGCACCGAGGCATCGCGCGGGTGGTCCGGCAGGCACGTGCGCAGGATCTCGGTGCGCCACGCGCAGCACAGTGGCTGACGGCGGCCGTCCCGATCGATGGGCACGACGACGTCGACGTCGGGTGCATCGCCGAGTTGATCGAGGGCCGACAGGAGCACGGGCACCGACCACGGCATGTCGACGGCAAGGACTCCGACGATCGGAGCCTGCACGTCGGTGAGTGCGGCAGCGATCCCGGCAACGGGCCCACCGCCCGATGGCTCCTCCTGCCGGAAGGCGACCTCACGCAGCAGCGGCAGAGGGGGTCCGGAGACGACGATGTCGCAGTCGGCGGGCAGAGAAGCGACGATCATGCGAAGAGGGGAGGAGTCGCGCAGCGCAAGGGTTGCCTTGTCCGCTCCGCCGAGTCGGACACCTGCACCCCCCGTCAGGATGATGACGGCGACATCGGCGGGCACCTGACAAGTATGGAGGCCCCTGCGTCAGGGGCGCCACCGTCCATCGGCGGCCGGCGAGCGATGCGGTGGTGAAGCGCTCGTAGGCCACGGGCGCACTGCAGTGCGGCGCCGGATCGCGACATGTGATCCCGACAACGCTTCGATGGTTCGACGGGAGTCGCTCGGTCAGTGGCTCATAGGATGTCCATGCATCCTCGAGACAAGGAACCGCGTGACCGACTCCCTGATCCTGGCGGGCAGCTTCCCGACCCCCACGCGCGAGCAGTGGCTCGCCGAGGTCGGGCGCGCGCTGCTCAAGGGCTCGCCCGATGCGTCGGACGACGACGTCCTGCGCGCATTCGACAGGAAGCTCGTCTCGCGCACCGACGACGGCATCGTGATCCAGCCCCTCTACACCGCCACGGACGCACCTGTGGAGGCACCGGCACCCGGTCAGGCTCCCTTCCTGCGATCCACGCGCGCGGCGCCCGTGCCGTGGGAGGTCCGGCAGCGGGTGTGGCCCCAGGCCGCAGAGTCTTCGAGCGTCACGGAACTCGAGTCGGGTGCTACGGGCATCCTCGTGACCATCGAGGATGACGACATCGTCGGAGCACTCGATCGCGCCTTGATGGGCGTCCTGCTGGACCTTGCACCGGTCAGTCTCGATCTCCGCGATCCGGATGCCCAGGTTGCCGCCGCACGACTTCTCGTGGATCGGTGGAGCAGCACCGGAACGGCTCAACAGGAGCGCCGCGGCTGCCTCGGCATCGATCCCCTCTCCGCGTGGGCCCGGTCCGGTGGTGGCTTCGACCTCGAGGGAGTGCTCGACGCCGTCGCGGCGGTGACGATCGACGTAAAGGCCGAAGCCCCCCGCGCTCGGGCCCTGCTGGTCGACGCGACGGTGTGGCACGAGGCAGGAGCCACGGAGACTCAAGAACTCGGCTGGGCCATCGCCGCGGGGGCCTGGATCGCCCGCAGCCTCGTCCAGCGTGGCGTGCCGATCGATGCGGTCGCCGCGTCGATCGAGTTCCGGTTCGCGGCCACCGATGACCAGTTCGTGACGATCGCCAAGCTGCGCGCGGCACGGCGACTGTGGGCACGCGTGCTTGAGCTTGCGGGCCTTGCCGAGCAGCAGCGCGGCATGGTTGTCCATGCCGAGGTGTCACGCGTGATGCTCACTCGCTACGACACCTGGGTCAACACCCTGCGTTCGACCGTGGCCTGTTTCGCCGCCGGAGTCGGCGGTGCCCATGCGGTGACGGTTCTCCCGCATGACCTGTTCATCGAGCACGGTGGCAGTGCGCTGGGCCGGCGCGTGGCGCGCAATACGCAGACGATTCTGCAGATGGAATCGCATCTGTCGCGCGTTGTTGACATGGCAGGCGGGTCATGGTTCGTCGAGAGCCTGACGGAGGATCTGGCCCAGCATGCGTGGACGGTGGTGCAGCAGGTCGATGCGTCCGGCGGAATCGTCAGTGCACTGGAATCGGGCCAGATCGGCTCTGCGGTCGCGGAGTCGAGAGCCACGCGGCAGCAGCAGGTGGCCACTCGACGTCGCCCGCTCACCGGCTTGAGCGAGTTCCCGGACATCGGTGAGCAGCCACCGGCACCGATGGACCCGCGGGTCGCTCCACCTGCTGTGCGCTTTGACCCCTTCACGCTGCATCGGTGGTCCGATGAGTTCGAGGAGCAGCGCGCGCGTGCTGATGCGGCCGCGCGAACGGGAGAGCGCCCCGCCATCTATCTGGCGACTCTCGGGGCGGTGGCGCAGTCGACAGCACGCGCCACCTTCGCGAAGAACCTGTTCGAGGCAGCCGGTATCCGCACGGTCTCCGGCCCGGTCGAGGAGTTCGCCGCTTCGGGTGCGCAGGTGGCGTGCCTGTGCTCGGCGGATGCGGTCTATGCGGAGTCTGGTGCTGACGCCGCGCAGCGACTGCGCTCCGCCGGCGCGCTCCGCATCTACCTTGCCGGTCGCGGCGCCGACGTCGCCGGAGTCGACGAGGAGGTCGGCCTCGGGTCGGACGTGCTCGACGTCCTCTCGCGTGCCCTCGATGCCCTGGGGGTGGCGCGATGACCACGATGCCCACCGTCCCGGACCTGTCGTCCGTCGACTTGGGGGCCCTCCCCGCCCCGGAGAGTCGGGACACATGGGCTGCTGCGGTGCAGGCGGAGACCGGCCATGCGCCTCACGAGCTCGCATGGTCGACCCCCGAAGGCATCGAAGTGCCGATCGCGTTCGACGCCACTGACATCGCCGACCTCGATTTTCTGGGCACGTACCCGGGCATCGCCCCCTTCCTGCGCGGTCCCTACTCCACGATGTACGTCAACCAGCCGTGGACGATCCGGCAGTACGCGGGGTTCTCCACTGCCGAGGAGTCGAACGCGTTCTACCGGCGCAACCTGGCTGCCGGGCAGAAGGGCCTGTCGGTGGCCTTCGATCTCGCGACCCATCGCGGCTACGACTCCGATCATCCGCGCGTCACCGGCGATGTCGGCATGGCAGGCGTTGCCATCGACTCCATCCTGGACATGCGGCAGCTGTTCGAGGGAATCCCCCTCGACCGCATGAGTGTGTCGATGACGATGAACGGCGCCGTGCTGCCCGTTCTCGCTTTGTTCATCGTCGCCGGCGAGGAGCAGGGTGTCGCGCACGACCAGCTGACCGGGACCATCCAGAACGACATCCTCAAGGAGTTCATGGTCCGCAACACCTACATCTATCCGCCCGCGCCGAGCATGCGGATCATCTCTGACATCTTCGCCTACACGTCGGTGGAGATGCCGAAGTTCAATTCCATCTCCATCTCCGGCTACCACATGCAGGAGGCCGGCGCGACGGCTGATCTCGAACTGGCGTACACCCTTGCCGACGGCGTCGAGTACATCCGCGCCGGGCAGGCGGCAGGCCTCGACGTCGACGCCTTCGCCCCTCGACTGTCCTTCTTCTGGGCCATCGGGATGAACTTCGCGATGGAGGTCGCGAAGATGCGGGCGGCACGTCTCCTGTGGGCGAAGCTCGTTCAGGAGTTCGGCCCCACGAATACCAAGTCGCGGTCGCGGCGCACCCACTGCCAGACGACCGGATGGTCGCTCACAGCGCAGGATGTCTACAACAACGTGGTGCGCACCTGCGTGGAGGCGATGGCCGCCACGCAGGGGCACACGCAGTCACTGCACACGAATGCCCTCGATGAGGCTTTGGCCTTGCCGACCGACTTCAGCGCCCGTATCGCCCGCAACACGCAGTTGCTCCTGCAGCAGGAGTCGGGTACCACTCGGGTGATCGATCCGTGGGGCGGCTCGTACTACATCGAGCAGCTGACAGCCGACCTTGCGGCCCGTGCCTGGGCGCACATCCAGGAGGTCGAGGAAGCCGGTGGGATGACGGCCGCGATCGAGGCTGGTATCCCGAAGATGCGCATCGAGGAGGCAGCGGCCCGCACTCAGGCGTGGATCGACACCGGACGCCAGCCGGTCATCGGCGTCAACCTGTTCCGGCCCGAGGAGCAGGAGCAGATCGACGTACTCAAGGTCGACAACTCGGCCGTGCGCGCCGAGCAGCTGGCCAAGCTCGAGCGCCTGCGCGCCGAGCGCGACACCGACGCATGCGCGGCGGCACTCGCAGCACTGACCGAGGCGGCACGTGCCTCCGTGGACGGCACGCGCGCGCCCGGGCTTGAGCAGAATCTCCTGAGGCTCGCTGTCGATGCCGCTCGGGCCGGCGCCACGGTCGGGGAGATGAGCGACGCGCTGGAGGCGGTGTTCGGCCGACATGTCGCCACGATCCGTACGATCCATGGCGTGTACCGAAGTGAGGCGGGGGACTCGCCGAATGTCGAGCGGGTGCGTCAGCGTGCGGCCGACTTCGAGGCCCGTCAGGGACGTCGCCCGCGCATCATGGTCGCGAAGATGGGGCAGGACGGCCACGACCGCGGTCAGAAGGTCATCGCCACCGCATTCGCCGACCTCGGCTTCGATGTCGACGTCGGCCCGTTGTTCCAGACTCCGCGCGAGGTCGCCCTCCAGGCCGTCGAGGCCGACGTCCATATCGTGGGCGCCTCCTCGCTCGCCGCCGGCCACCTCACGCTGGTACCGGCCCTGCGCGATGAGCTGGCCTCCCTCGGGCGCGGCGACATCATGATCGTGGTCGGTGGGGTGATCCCGCCTCAAGACTTCGACGAGCTCCGCGCTGCAGGAGCCGCGGCGATCTTCCCGCCCGGCACGGTCATCGCGGACGCTGCGATCGATCTCATCGACCAGCTCGACGCGCGACTGGCCTGACCTGATGCCCTCACCCATCGATCTCGATGCGTACGAGCGAGGGGTGCTCGCCGGTGATCGCACGGCGCTGGGTCGGGCGATCACGCTCGTGGAGTCACGTCTTGCCGAACACCAGGAGCTCGCTCAGGAACTGCTCGGCCGCCTGCTGCCGCGAGCGGGCAGCAGCATCCGAGTAGGGATCACCGGCGTGCCGGGAGTCGGCAAGTCCACGTTCATCGATGCGCTCGGCACGCACCTGACGCGTGAGGGTCGCCGGGTTGCGGTGCTGGCGGTGGATCCGTCGTCAACGCGCACGGGCGGAAGCATCCTCGGCGACAAGACCCGGATGTCGCGGCTGTCCGTCGACGAGCGTGCCTTCATCCGGCCGTCACCCACGGCGGGCACTCTCGGCGGTGTGGCGGCGGCCACGCGCGAGGCGATGGTCGTCGTGGAGGCTGCAGGGTACGACGTCGTCCTCGTCGAGACGGTCGGAGTGGGCCAGTCGGAGACGACGGTTGCGAACATGACGGACTGCTTCCTCGTCCTCATGCTCGCGCGCACCGGTGATGCGCTGCAGGGCATCAAGAAGGGCGTGCTCGAGCTGGCCGACGTGCTCACGGTGAACAAGGCCGATGGATCCCACGAGGTCGAGGCGAAGGGGGCGGCCCGCGAACTGGCCAAGGCCTTGGCCCTGCTGAAGCCGGCCGGGGCGCTGTGGGTGCCTCCCGTCCTCACCTGCAGTGCCATCAACGACGTCGGGATCGACGAGGTGTGGTCGCAGGTCGAGCAGCATCAGGCTGTGCTCGAGAAGAATGGTCTGCTTGCCGAGCGCCGCGCTCGTCAGCAGGTCGACTGGATGTGGGCCACGGTCGAGGAACGTCTCGTGGACGACTTCCGCGCGCAAGCGGACGTGCGGGCCGAAGCCCACCGGCTCGAGGACCTCCTGCGCAGCGGTGAGATCACCGCGACAGCAGCCGCTCGTCGGCTGCTCGACCTCCGCGGCCGCTGAACCCGACGCGGTGCCGCGAGCCGACTACGCCACCGGCACCGAGAGTTCGACGAGGAGTCCACGGACCCGCTCGCGAATGTCATCCCGGATGGGGCGCACGTCGTCGACGGTCAGTCCCGCCGGATCGTCGAGTACCCAGTCGACGTAGCGCTTGCCGGGGAAGACGGGGCAGGCATCGCCGCAGCCCATCGTGACGACCACGTCGGCCGCGCGGACGATCTCGTCCGTCCATGGCTTGGGGAACTCGCCGGAGATGTCGATGCCGACCTCAGCCATCGCCGCCACCGCAGCGGGGTTGACCTCGCTGCCCGGCTCGGATCCGCCCGACCAGCCGACAGCAGCGTCTCCTGCCAGGTCGCGGAAGTATCCGAGGGCGATCTGCGAGCGCCCGGCGTTGTGGGTGCAGAGGAACAGGACGACGGGTCGGTCGTCGTCGCTGCGGCCCTCGACGCGGGCCAGGGCGCGCAGCCGCTCGCGGGCGAACCGCTCGGCGAACAGGGCGAGGTAGGTCTGGTTCGCAAGTCGGGGGGCGAATTCCTCGTAGGAGGTGAGCAGGAACCGCTCGATCGTCTCGGCACCGAACATTCCGTCGAAGTCCTTCTGCAGGAGCATGGCCGATGATCGCAAGGTCATCTGGTCCATGTCGGGGATGTCGTCGCGGCGGAAGGTGCTGATCATGGGGACTCCCGGGTGGTGACCAATATTGACTCAATAATCATTGAGTGAAACCCCGGAATCAACCATGCTTCGAGGAGTTCACCCAGTGGTCACCTGGGCGTCGGAGGGATCCGGCCGGCGGGAGGGCTAGCCGACGACGAGGGTCTGCAGGCTGTCGACCACGAGTCTGCCGTCAGCGGACCACAGCCGACGCTGCTCGCTCGCGAACCCCTCGTGCGCGGCACTGATCAGCCCGTGATGAAGCAGCGGCACCTCGGGTGCCAACTCGGCAGGATCGATCAGCAGCGAGGCGGTGAAGCTCACGGTGGAGATGGGCAGCAGCTCAGTCAGTGCCACGATGGTGACGGTGTACCAGGCGTCCGACAGCGCCACGATCGATGCATCCGTCCACGGCGTCGGCGTTCGGTAGGAGATCCAGCCCGTGGTCTCCGGCTGGCCGCCCTGAAGCGGAATCCCGGTCGCCACGCGAAAGTCCAGTTGCTGGGTGAAGCGTGGGAAGGGCGGCGGTGTCGAGGCCACGGGCACGTCCTGCCACGGGGGTGCGGTCGGTGCTGCGACGGCGCTCCATGTGGACTCGTCTCGGCCGTCGGCGCCGGCACGCGGCGATCCGGTGACGAAGGACCCTCCGCCGACGAAGCCACCCGTGGAGTCGATGATGCGTGCGGCCCAGGTCGAGACGCCTGAGCCAATGCGCACGGGATCAACCGTGATCGTGTGCGGTCCGGGCAGCGCGGGTGCCGACAGTGTGATGCTGACGGTACGCAGTGACCGTGCGGCATCGGACTCGGTGCGCATGACCGCGTTGATCATGGCCCCGATGGGCAGGCCACCCCAGGCCCCCCGACCCTGCTGCCAGCCGTCCGGCACCGTCCAGAGATACGCACCCTGATCGGGGTCTTGCGCCACGGACGTGGCGTCGGCGAAGGATCCCGAGGGAGAGCTCATGCGAGGGGATCGGATGGGCGGCGCGTGATCAGGACGTAGCCCAGCGCCCGGCGAGAACCTCGGCGAGGTCGGCGAGGTCGGTCTGCTGCGTGGCGGTCAGGGAGTTGCGGCCGTTGATGTAGGCGACGGTCTCGATGATGGCATCGCCGGCCTGCACGTACATCGCGCGCACGATGGTGGTGTCGGGCTTCGTGAGCCCGCCGCCCCGCCACGTGCCCGAGACGTTCACCCAGAAGTCCTGATACTCGCCACCGGGGTAGGAGCCTGTCGTCACGGCCTGCTTCAGGTTCGGTCCGCCCTGCCGGAGGGTCGTTGTGCCGTTGCAGTTGCTGGTCTGCGCCGACAGCTTGGCGAACGCGTCCTGCGCCTTCTGCTCGGACTCGAACTGGTAGACGCGCTCCATGACCTCGGTGTAGGTGCGTTTGTTCTTCGTCTCGATGTCGACGAGGTACTGCTTGCCCGGTGCCGGCACGCTCGCGAGAGTCTGGCCCGAGGCGTTGTCGCAGATGCCGATCGACTTGCCGATGATCTTGGCGTCGAAGTCTCGGCTCGTCGGTGTGCCGAACGAGGCGGGGACATCCTTCTCCGTCATCATCCGCTGCTCCGCGGAGTCGGCCGCAAGGGCTGGGGTGGCGGTTGCGGCCAGCAGGCCGGCAGTGGCGAAGGCGAGGATCCAGGCGCGATTTCTCATGGGGGGAGTCTACGTGCTGCCAGCCGTCGGCACTGCCGCCTCGTTGTCGGGCGTCAGTTCACATGGTGGTGAGGGCTGACACCGTGATATCGGTGAGTGGGGTCAGGATGTCGACCCCCGGAGCCCAGTAGCCGTCGATCACCAGGGCGGTGCCGTCGGCCCGAATGAAGGCCCAGACCATCCCCTCGAGCGGAAACGATCCCTGCTGGCTGACGTACGTGCCGCTGTAGAGGGCCGTGGCGGCGGAGGTGATGGAGGCGACGTCGAGGGCCAGTGGCTCCGGTTGCGTCACGTCCAGGTCGGTCATCTGCTGCGACAGCGTCTCCTGCTGATAGAAGGAGATCAGTTCGGCACCGGTGGTGCCGGCTGGTGCGGTGTAGATGCCGAGAACGGCGCCGCCGTCGTCAGTGCCCATGGCGACCGTCGCCTCGTCGAGCGCTTCGGCCGCCCAGCCCTCGGGTACAACCGCCGAGATGCCGGATCCGATGGGAAACATCGACTCGGTTGTCGTCGATTCACTGGTCGTCTGCTCGCCTGTCTGATCGTTGGGCACCTCGAGCACAGGCTCCTCGGGGATGACCTCCACGATCGGCTCGTCGGGAATGGGCTCGACCATCGGCGCTGGAGCGTCGGGAATCGGGGTGAGGACCTCGGCCGTCTCCTCGACCACCTGCTGTTCTGCGAGTGGCACCTCCTTGGCCCCGCCGTTGGCGGCCCAGCCGATCGCGAACACCAGTCCGCCGAGCAGGAGCACGCCACCCACGACGATCGCGATGAGGGCAGGGGGAGACATCCGGCCCGAGGACGGGGCCGCGGAAGCGCCGGGCGGGCCCACAGGCGGGGGAGGAGGCGTGGGGTCGATTGGCGCGGTCATGCCGATCCTCCTTCCGTGGCTCGGTGTTCGGAGTGGGCGGCGGCTCTGCGCACGTCCTTGGACCGTGCGCGCACCGAGGCTCCGCAGGAGACGCAGAACAGGGCGTCGACGGGGAGCGGCATCTCGCACTCGGCGCAGAAGTCTTCCTCGCCGGAACTCCACTTGGAGGAGCCGGCACGAGCGGCTGCCTCGAGGGCCCCTTCCAGGAGGGCTCGCTGCAGCACTGAACGCAGGCGCAGGATCGCCATCCCGGCGAGGAGCAGCGCCCACACCAGGCCGAGGACGAGACCGGTGCTGCCGCCGAGGAGGCCGGTGAAGTAGAGGCCACCCTGGAAGAGGGCAAGCAGGACCATCGCCTCGATGACCCGACCGACGAAGCGTCCGGTGAAGCCGTCGTATCCCTCCCCGAGCCCGGAGAACTCAGCCGCAGCGATGCCGATCGCGCAGCCGAAGACGATCGGCTTCAGGAAGGCGGCGTTGATGATCACCGGCAGCCAGGTTGTCAGGGCATCGCTGCCGTCCACGGGGCTGGTGATGACGGCCCAGTTGGTGGTGAGCGTCTCGGCGGCGGCGTAGGTCACGCCGGCCACGACGCCGAAGGTCAGGCCGTCCATGAGGTCGTCGAACTGTGGTCGGGACGCAAGCACCGTGGGGCCGATGAGCATGAGGATGACGCCCACGATCGGTGCGACGACGCACGGGATGAGGAAGGCCCAGACATTGAAGGCCCCCGATGTGGTCTCGATCAGGCTCCCGGGCTGACCGGCTAGCCAGGCCCGCAGCAGCAGGGTGGAAGCGACGGCGAGAATCGCACTGAGGACGACGGTCGCGAGCACGACCGCAACCGGTTGGTCCTCCCACAGGTTGACGTCGTACAGATAGACGATGAAGACCACCGGCACGACGAACGCGGCCGTGACCAGTGCGAAGGACGGCTGGCCGAACAGCACGGCCAGGATCGGAATGGCCACCCCGATCAGGAACGCGAGCTTGTACGTCCGCGTGCTCCGGGCCGAGGCGTAGGGCATGACGGTCGAGACGAGAGCAAAGGACGCCACGGATTCATTCGGCGCCGCTGCGAAGCCTCGCCCCCCGGACTTCCCTGTGAGGGAGCCTCCGCAGGCAGAGCAGAATCTGGCTGCAGAGGGGTTCTGGGTCGTGCACGCACGGCACGCCAGCGTTGCGTGGTCAGCGCCTGTCTGGCTCATGGCTCTCCTTCCCCGCACTCGTTCCCCGCACTCGAGTCGCCTCGCATGGGGCTGGTGGTCATGGTGAAGGCTAGGTCACCCGAGGCTGCACATCTGCCTTCCCACGATAGTGACCCTGAAATCCATGTCGAATCGGTCACGTTGTCGTGGCACCGGATCCTCGATGTGCCCATAGTTCTCCTGTGAGACTCGTGCCTCCCCTCGTTCGACCTGCCGGCCGACCTGCCGGTCGCCGTGCCGGTCGACCCGCCGCCCTGGCAACCCTCGTGGCGGTGGCGGCCCTTGTCCTCGCCGCGTGCGCGTCATCCTCGGATCCGGGCATGTCGTCGGATCCGGGCATGTCTTCGGATCAGACCACGGGGGAGATCATGCCGATGGCCGACGCTGCGGCGTCGGCACCGGTGATCGAGTCCGACGTCTACGCGATGGAGGCAGGAGAGGCAGCTCAGGCCGCCCGAGTGGCGGAGCTGTCCGCGATCGTCGAGCAGTTGCGGGCGGATTCCACGTCCGGGTGGCAGGCGCTGCAGAGCGACAGCACGGGGTATGCCGCGGAGGTGTCGGGGGGCCGACTGTCGGTGGAGGGTTCGCCGGAACAGGCCGTGGCGGTGTTCATGGAGCGCTACGGCGCGCTCTTCGGGACGGCGTCGGGATTGGTATACGGGTTGAACGGGTATGCCGACACGGGATTCGCGACGGTGTGGGTCGAGCAGGCCATCGACGGCGTTCCGGTCGATGGGGCGCAGGTCATCGCGTCGGTTCGGACACGGGGCGGTGTCTCGGAAGTGCAATCCGTCGCGGGAACGCTGGTGGATGTCTCGGGAGTGGATGTGGCGCCCGTGCTGTCGGCGAATCAGGCGGTGGCGACGGTCTCACAGGCGTTGGGCGTGAGCGCGAATCCGGATCCCGTGCTGGTCGTGACGACGCAGGAGGGTGTGGGGCTGCTGGCCTGGGCGGTCACCGTCGAGGCTGGTCCGTCGGTATCGGACGATTCCGTCGTGGCGTCGCTGGTGGAGTACCCGGCGCTGGTGCTCGTCGATGCGACCGACGGAACCATCCTCAGCCACCGCGTCGCCGCTACCAGCCCCCAGGGCAAGGTCCGGGCGGCGACTGTGGGTGCGGTGAGCGCTGCGGGGTCCTCCTCGGCGATCGACTACGGCAACTACGGCTTCTCGATCCCGCGAGGCGGCCGGCCGATCGTGATCGAAACCACCTACCTGCGCACGATTCCGATCAGGGTGAACGCCCAGAAATTGCCGGACGGCTCCATCATCCTGGTCGACGCCACGGGGGAGGGAGCGAGCACAGCGACGAAGAAGGGCGTGATCGTCGGACTCGATGGCAGTGACGTCAGCAGCGAGGAGACGCAGGGCGACCTCGTGGCCGGTGCCACCTTGGTCCGGTATCCGAATGCTGCATCGATCCCGCAGGATGCCCTGTACGCGATGTGGGGCGCGCGTGAGACCTTGGACTACCTGAACCAGGAACTGGGCATGCTGTCCTTCGATGGCCGCAACAGTCCGGTGCCGATCGTCTACAACTACACGGATGGCGACTCCTGCTACGACAACGCCTCCTTCACCACGGCACCCGGCGTTTCGTTCATGGCCGTCGGTGTTCCCTGTGCTGATGAGAACGGCAGCTCCATTCCCACCGTCGCTGACATCGACACGATCGCCCATGAACTCGGGCATGGAGTGATCCACTCCCACACGTTCGCCCGCAGCACCATCCAGCAGGGAGCCCTGGACGAGGGAACGGCTGATTACCTCGGCATGATCCTGCGCAACGGCATCTACGGCGAGGCGTCACCGCTCGCCAGTGCAGACATCTGCAAGAAGATTGGTGGAGAGCATTCCTGGTGCCTGAAGTGGAAGGACGGCGTAGGGCTCCGCAGCCTGAACACCGGTGCCACCTTCAGCGATTACGCCTTCACCATCGAGGATGTGGTCCCGAACACCGTGGTGACGCAGTTGGCCGACAGCGGCCACACGAACTCCATGGTGTGGACGAACGCTCTGTGGCAGGCGCGCAAGGCCATTGCATCGCTGGATGGCGGGGACATGACGGACTCCGAGACGGTTCGAGCCTTCGATCGCGCCGTGATCCTGGCCTCGACGCGTTGGACACCAGGCACCGAGTTCGGGGCTGCTGCCGAGGGAGTCGTCCGTGCCGCCACCGAGGCAGGGCTGCCGGGGCAGGCGCTGAACCTCATTCGGGATCGATTCCGTGCCAACGGGGTGTGCGGGGTCTGCAAGGCGCTGATCAGCACCGGTTCGACGATCTCGCCGGTGTCGGTGTCGACCGACACCAAGTCTCGTCCCGTGGCGCTTGGCCCCGAGGTCGGCTATCTGCGCCTCACGCCTGACGGCATGGCAGGTGGGTTCGTGGCCACTCCGGGCAGCCTCGAGCAGCGGCCGGTCGGGCCACCGGCCTGGATCACGCTCCATATCAACGGCCACGGCTCGACGGTCCTGCAGTCCCAGGTGGACCTGAGCTCCGACGGAACCGAGGAGCTGCCCTCCCTGGGCCGTGCCAATGTGTCCACGGGTGCGTACGACGTCGTCTCGGAGAATCTCAATCCCGTAGTCGCACCCGCGGCCAGTGGCTCGGCCAACGTGTGGGTCGATCTGGAGGGCACCATCCACTACCGGCCGGTGAGCGGCGGCAAGACGAAGAAGCTGGCGTCGGACGGCGTCGTCGCGCACGTGGCCACGAGCGGTGACCGAGTCGCGTTCCTCATGGATGACGGCCGACTCAGGCTCTGGACGGTGTCGACCAACGCGGTACGCGATCTGGCCGTGTACGACCCGGCTCCATTCGAATCCTTCGTGCCCGAGATGTTCCTGCTCCCCGTGGGCTCCTTGGACATGGCTGGGGATCGAGTGGCCGTGGTGGGCAGCACCGTGTACGCGGCCCCGATCCACGTGTTCGACCTCGCCGCCAACACCAAGACCACCATGTCCAAGCAGGCGCTTCCGCTCGGCGTCGCGGTCAATGGGCGTCACGTCGTCTGGGTCGAGAGCAAGGGAGACCAGGTCTCACCGATCTTCGGGGAGGATGGTCTGGCGGGTTCCCTCCTGGACACCGAGTTGCAGGGGTACGGCTTCGCGAAGGCGACGAAGTACCGGATGGTCGACAACCGTGGCCAGCAGGCCTTTCCCTCGCTGAGCGACGACGGGCTGCTCGCCTGGCAGGAGAGCGCCAACGGCAACAGCGACATCTATGCGATGCGCCTGAAGTCCGACTAGGAACTGCTCCGTGACCGGTCGCGCATTGCGCTCCGGCGACGTACCGTCAGCAGGTGACCTCTCTTGCCCCCGCCCCGCCGTCCCAGTTGCCCGCGACCCTCGCTGAACTGCTCGCGTCCGGCTATGTGCCCCGCACCGTCAAGGCCGAGATGCAGGAGAACCTGCTGCGGCGACTGCGCGAGGGCCTGCCCACACTGCCGGGCATCGTCGGCTTCGAGCACACCGTCGGCCCTCAGGTCGAGCGGGCGATCCTCGCCGGCCACGATTTCGTGCTGCTGGGGGAGCGCGGCCAGGGGAAGACGCGGCTCATCCGGTCGTTGATCGGCCTGCTCGACGAGTGGCTGCCCTACGTCGCCGGATGCGAGATCAGCGACGAGCCCACTGCTCCGGTATGTGCGAGGTGTCGTCGCATGTCGGCGGAGCTCGGTGCTGACCTGCCGATCGCGTGGCGACATCGCAGTGAGCGGTATGGGGAGAAGCTCGCGACTCCTGACACGTCCGTCGGTGACCTCGTCGGCGATATCGACCCGGTGAAGGTCGCGGAGGGGCGCAGCCTCGGTGATCCGGAGACCATCCACTACGGCCTGGTGCCGCGCACGAACCGCGGCATCTTCGCGCTCAACGAGCTGCCGGACCTTGTGGAGCGCATTCAGGTCGCACTCCTCAACGTGCTGGAGGAGCGTGACATCCAGGTTCGCGGCTACAGCCTGCGCCTGCCGCTGGACATGATGATCGTCGCGAGCGCGAATCCCGAGGACTACACCAACCGTGGTCGCATCATCACCCCGCTCAAGGACCGTTTCGGGGCGGAGATCCGCACGCACTATCCGCTCGAGCTCGAGATGGAGGTGCAGCTGATCGAGCAGGAGGCGGAGATCCAGGCGGTCATTCCTCGCCATCTGCTTGACGTCGTCGCTCGCTTCACCCGCGGGGTGCGGGAGTCGACTGCCATCGATCAGCGCAGCGGTGTCTCGGCGCGCTTCTCCATCGCCTGCGTCGAGGAGCTGTCCGGTGCGGCCCTGCGTCGGGCTGCGATCACAGGTGACGACGAGCCGGTCGCGCGGGTGGGCGACCTCATCGACATCGTTCCTGCCTTGCGGGGCAAGGTCGAGTTCGACGTGACGGAGGAGGGATACGAGGACGAGACGCTCGTGCTGCTGGCCCGCCACGCCATCGCTGACTCGTGGCGCACCCACCTCGGCGGCCAGCGGGCGCGTCCGTTCCTCACGCATCTCGTGGCCTGGTTCGACGAGGGCAACACCCTCGAGACGTCCGACGTGATGAGCTCGACGGGCATCCTGCGCGCGGTCGGGCCCATCGAGGGGCTCGGTGCCGTCGTGTCCGATGTCGAGCCGGGCATGGCGGAGTCGCCGGGCCTCGCGGCATCGATCGTCGAGTTAGCGGCCGAGGGCCTTTGGCTCACTCGGCGTATCGACAAGGACGACGCGGGCGGAACGGTCACGTACGCGAGCAGTCGCGTGGCCGATGACGACGATGATGAAGGCGGGGAGTGAGCGCGCGACCGCCGTTCCGCCGCGGGCGCTACGGACGCTTCCACGGCGGACCGGATCCCCTCGCCGCTCGCGCTGATGCGGCTGCCGCGGTCGACGAGATCGGCTCGCGCATCCTCGCCGGTCAGTCGATTCGCGACGCGCTCCGTGACGTCCTTCGTGCGGGTAGCCAGGGTCGCCGCGGGCTCTCCGACATGGCACGCCAGCTTCGTCAGCGCCATCAGCAGCTTCGGAAGTCGGGCCGGATGGACGGCCTGCTGAGCGACCTGCGCGAGATGCTCTCCGACGCGCTGGATGCCGAGCGGCGGGAGCTGTTCCCCGATCCGTCCGACGACGCCCGTTTCGCCGAGATGATGCTCGACGCGCTGCCGGACGACGTCCCGCGCGCGATGCAGGAACTCGCCGACTACCCGTGGCGCTCTGACGAGGCGCGCGACATCTTCCAGCGCATGCAGGAGCGCCTGCGCCGGGATGTGATCGACCAGCAGTTCGCCGGGCTGAGCCGCTCGGTGCAGGACATGTCGGATCCGGCAGCCCAGACGGCCATGGCCGAGATGATGCGCGACCTCAATGACCTCCTCGACGCCCATCGCGAGGGCACGGCGACGGACGAGGACTACCAGGCCTTCCTCGACAAGCATCGTGAGTTCTTCCCGGATGCCCCGGAGACCCTCGAGGAGTTCATCGACGAGATGGCTCGCCAGTCGGCGGCGATGCAGCGAATGCTCGAGTCGATGACTCCTGAGCAGCGCGCGGAGCTCGCGGCGGCGATGGATCAGGCCTTGTCGGACATGGGGCTGCAGGAGCAGATGGCCCGGCTTCAGGACAATCTGCAGGCCCTGCGCCCGCAGTTCTCTCGCGGTCGCGGACCTGCGCTTTCCGGAGATGCGTCCCTCGGGCTCCCTGACGCCACGAGGGCCTTGGCCGAAATGGCCGACCTCGAGGAACTGTCGTCGCAGTTGTCCGACGCGGATGCCATGGCGGACCTCGACCAGATCGACCCCGAGGCCCTCGAGCGGGCGCTGGGCCGCAGTGCCCGCGACGACCTCGAGTCCATGCAGCAGATGCAGCGCGAGCTCGAGACGCAGGGCTTCCTGACGGGTGAAGGCGATGCCCTGAAGCTCAGCCCCAAGGCCGTCCGCCGCATCGGCCGCACTGCCCTGCGCGCAGTGTTCGACCAGATCGAGGCGCACGACCGCGGAGACCACGGCATGCGTCGCACGGGAGCAGCGGGCGAGCCGACGGGCACGCATCGGTCGTGGAGATTCGGCGACGAGGAGGCCATCGACGTCGTCCGCACCGTGCAGAACGCAACGCGCCGTCGCGTCGCGACGGGCAGCGGCACGGCGCTCGACCCCGAGGACTTCGAGATCGCCGAGACCGAGACGGTGACCCGCGCTGCAGTCGCGCTGCTCGTCGACCAGTCCTTCTCCATGGTCATGAACGACACCTGGAGCGCGGCCAAGACGATGGCCCTCGCCCTGCACTCCCTGACCTCGACGAGCTTCCCCCTCGATGCCCTCCAGGTGATCGGCTTCGCGAACATGGCCCGGGTCATCGACCCGATGGACATCCCCGACCTGCAGGCCAGCGAGATCCAGGGCACGAACCTGCAGCACGCGCTGATGCTGGCCGGACGGTTCCTCGACCGACATCCGGGCGCGCAGCGCATCGTCATGGTCGTGACCGACGGCGAGCCCACCGCCCACCTCAGTCCGGACGGCGGCTGGTGGTTCGACTGGCCGCCCACGCGGGAGACGATCACGGAGACGGTCGCCCAGGTCGATGCCATGACCAGACGCCGCGTGCCGATCAGCTGGTTCCGGCTCGGCGACGAGCCCCGGCTGGCCCGGTTCCTCGACCAGATGGCCCGGCGCAACGGGGGCAAGGTGCTCGCCCCCTCGACCGAGCGGCTCGGGGACTACGTGATCACCGACTACGTGCGGGCGCGCACGCGCTGACGACTCGGGGTCGCGGCTGCCTCCCTGCTTGCTAGGTTGACCGCACTCGTCCTGAAGGAGTGCCATGAGCATCGACCCCCGTACCGTCCCGGCTGTCGCACTCAACGACGGCACCTCGATCCCGCAGATCGGCTTCGGCACGTGGCAGGTCGCGCCCAATGATGCC
>CAIZPS010000295.1 GCA_903934925.1 uncultured bacterium
GCGGCGGCGCGCCCGTTCGTCACGCACTCGAACGCGTTCGACATCGATCTCTACCTGCGCATCGCGCCGGAGCTGTTCCTCAAGCGTGCCGTCGTCGGCGGGCTCGAGCGGGTGTTCGAGGTGAATCGCAACTTCCGCAATGAGGGCGCCGATCGCACTCACTCGCCGGAGTTCACGATGCTGGAGTTCTATGCCCAGTATCTCGATTACCTCGAGATGGCCCGCATCACGCGTGAGGTCTACCAGGAGGCTGCGCTGGCGGCAAACGGCTCGCTCGTCGTGGAGCATCCGGATGGCACGAGCCTGGATCTCTCAGGCGAATGGCCGCAGATCGACCTGTACGAGTCGCTTTCTGCAGCGATCAGTGAGTCGATCACCCCGCAGACTCCGCGCGACCACCTCGTACATCTGTGTGAGGAGCGCGAGATCGGCTTCCATCCCACGGCGGTGCCGGGCAAGCTCGCCGAGGAGCTCTTCGAGTTCCATGTCGTGCCTACGCTCGTTGATCCCGTGTTCGTCATGGACTACCCCGTCGACACCTCCCCGCTCGTTCGCGGCCACCGCACCAAGCCCGGTGTGGTGGAGAAGTGGGACCTCTACATCAACCGCATGGAGTCCGGTACCGGCTACTCCGAGCTCGTTGATCCGGTGATCCAGCGCGAGCGGCTCATGGAGCAGGCATCCCTCGCCGATCGCGGCGACGTCGAGGCGATGCACCTTGATGAGGACTTCCTGCGAGCGATGGAGCACGGTATGCCTCCGATGGGCGGTGTGGGAGTCGGCATCGACCGGATGCTGATGGCCCTGACCGGTCTGGGCATCCGCGAGACGATCCTCTTCCCGCTCGTGAAGCCGGGGCACTCGTGACCAGCAAGATCGTGGTGCGTCCGGCGCGCACCGCTGATGTGCGGGCGATCAGGTCGTTGATCGATGCCTACTCGCCGGACGGTCGGCTGCTGTCCAAGGCGACGGTCACGCTCTTCGAGGACATCCAGGAGTTCCTCGTCGCGGAGCGTGATGGTCTGGTCGTCGGATGCGGCGCCCTGCACGTCATGTGGGAGGACCTCGCCGAGGTGCGAACCCTGGCAGTCGACCCGGATCGGGCCGGTCAGGGCGTGGGGTCCGTTCTATTGGAGGCGCTCCTCGATCGCGCGCGTGAGGTCGGCGTCAAGCGGGTGTTCTGCCTGACGTTCGCAGTGGAGTTCTTCAGTCGTTTCGGGTTCGTGGAGATCGATGACACCCCCATCGATGTCGATGTGTACGCGCAGTTGCTGCAGTCCTACGACGAGGGCGTCGCGGAGTTCCTGGGCCTTGAGCGAGTCAAGCCGAATACCCTCGGCAACCACCGGATGCTCGCGACGCTGTGAGAGCACTCGCGATCGCGGCGGCGGTGATGGGCTGCATCACTCTCGCCGGAGCTCCGGTCGCCACGGTGCATGCGGCGGAGTCGCCGTCCGTGCTCGAGGGAAGGCTCATCCTTCTCGATCCGGGGCATCAACTCGGCAACTCCAATCCGCGGTTCGCCGGCAAGCTCGGCCAGACGAAGTTCAACGGGACGACCGTCAAGGGGTGCAACACGACGGGAACCGCAACGAACGCCGGGTATCCGGAGGCGACGTTCGCCTGGGAGGTGGCCCGCGTGCTGCGGCGGATGCTGGAGGACGAAGGCGCGCGCGTCGCACTCACCCGCTCCAGCAATTCATATGACGCGTGGGGTCCGTGCGTCTGGGATCGCGCGAAGCAGGCGAACCGCATCGGTGCGGACGCGATGATCAGCATCCACGCGGACGGCTCATCGGCGGGCAACCGCGGCTTCTTCGTCCTCGTTCCGGGGCTCGTCAAGGGCTGGACAGAGGACGTCGTGAAGCCGGGTCGGCGCCTCGGCACGTCGATGCTCCGCGGCCTCGACTCGGCCGGTGCGACTCCGTCGAACTACATCGCGGGCCAGACCATGGTTTCGACGAACACCACGGGGCTCAACTTCAGCAATGTTCCGACCGTCACCGTCGAGCTGGGCAACATGCGCAACCGAGCGGATGCACGCCTGATGAGCACTCCTGAAGGACGCAAGGCCTACGCCCGGGGCCTGCTCGAGGGTCTGCGCGATTACTTCTCGCGTGGCTGATCGCCGGAGTCGAACGTTCCGAGCAGCGACCGCAGTAGTTCGGCGAGGATCCTCTGGTCCTGAACATCCAGCGCTGACAGCAGCGAGTGCTCACGCCCAACGAGGTCCTGCAGGGCGGCGTCGACGTGGCGCCGACCGACGTCGGTCAGCACCACGCGTACACCGCGCCGGTCGGCGGGGTCGGCCTCGCGTCGGACAAGGCCGCGGGACTCGAGGCGGTCGATGCGATTGGTCATCGTCCCGCTCGTGACGAGCGTCTGGGCACCTAGGCGGCCGGGGGAGAGCGCGTAGGGGGCACCGGCTCGACGCAGGGCCGCCAGCACGTCGAACTCCCACGTGTCGAGGTTGTGCGTGGAGAACGCCTGGCGCCGGGCCTGATCGAGGTGATGGGCCAGGCGGGTCACGCGGGAGAGCACGTGCAGGGGAGCGACGTCGAGGTCGGGCCGCTCCCGCTGCCAGGCGCTCACGAGTTCGTCGACGTCGTCCTGCATGCCCCCATGCTAGGCGAGAGTCTCGACGTCAAGATTCTTGACGTCGGGGGGTTCCGTGCGCTCAGCGGGAGGCCGAAACGCTGCGTGGCTTGGGCTCGAGGTTCTGCAGGCCGTTCCAGGCGAGGTTGACCAGGTGGCCGACGACCTCCTCCTTCTTCGGCTTGCGGGCGTCGAGCCACCACTGGCCGGTCTGCGCGACCATGCCGACGAGCATCTGGGAGTACATCGGTGCCCACTTGGTGGGAATGCCGTGGGCCTTGAACTGCTCGGCGAGAACGTCATCGACCTGCTCGGCGACATCGACCAGCAGTCCCGCGAACGTGCCCTGTGGCACGGCGTCGGCAGCCTCGGGCGAGCGCATCGTTGGAGTGTCGCGGACGAGGATGCGAAAGCCGTCGGGATCGCGGTCGATGAAGTCGAACAGCGCCATGCCCGCTCGCTCGAGAAGTTCACGCGGATGCAGGGGCTGGCTGTCACCCGGTGTGCGCGCGAGTGCGGTGGTCATCGAGTCGAGCAGGTAGCCCATCTCGCGGTCCACGACTACCGCGTACAGACCCTCCTTGCCACCGAAGTGCTCGTAGACCACAGGCTTGGACACACCGGCCTTTGCGGCGATCTCCTCGACGCTGACCGCCTCGAAGCCCTTCTTGGCGAAGAGGCGACGCCCGACATCGAGCAGTTGCTCGCGTCGCTCCTGCCCGCTCATGCGCACGCGCTCGCGGGGTTCCGCGCGACGTGGAGTGCGTGACCGGGGCGTGAGCTCGGTGATGTTGTCCGGATCGTCGCTCTCGATCTCGGGCTGCTCGCCGATGGACGTCGTCATGGGTGTCAGTCGACAGGCGTGCCGACCGGCTGGTAGCCGCGGACACGGGAGGCCATCGCTGGGTCCTTCAGCTTGGCGACGACGCGCTCGGGCTTGGGCCATCGGACGTCGCGCACGAGGTGGAGTCGCTCAAGACTGCGGATCATCAGGGCGCTGAGGTCGAGCTGGCCCTTGAGCACGCCGTGTCGGGCGGCAGTCGGCTCGGCGTGGTGCAGGCTGTGCCAGTTCTCGCCGAGCGCGGGAATCGCCAGCCACCACACGTTCGAGGCCATGTCGCGCGACTCGAATGGTCGGGTGCCGAAGACGTGGCAGACGGAGTTGATCGACCACGTGACGTGGTGCACGAGGGCGACGCGGATGAGGGTCGCCCAGAAGAAGGCCGTCAGCGCCCCTGTCCAGGACATGGTGATGAGTCCGCCGAGCACTGCGGGCAGCAGCAAGGTGGTGACGACGATCGCCGGGAACCAGCGGGAGATGGCTCGAAGGTCGCGGTCGTTGTGGATGTCGGGTGCGTACTTCTCCACCGGAGACTGGCTCTCGTCGAAGAGCCAGCCCACGTGTGCGTAGTACAGCCCCTTGGCAATGGCCCGCTTGGAGGTGCCGTAGCGCCAGGGGGAGTGCGGGTCGCCGATCTCGTCGGAGAACTTGTGGTGCTTGCGATGGTCGGCCACCCACTGCGACAGCGAGCCCTGGAGTGCCATCGATCCGATGACGGCCAGCACGATCTTCGTCGTTCGCCCGGCCTTGAACGAGCCGTGAGTGAAGTACCGGTGGTAGCCGATGGTGATGCCGGTGGCCGTCAGGACGTAGAAGCCGACCGCGAGGGCGACATCGACCCAGGACAGCCAGCCTCCCCAGGCAACGGGAATCGCGAGGACGACGGCCAGCAGCGGCACCACGACGAAGACGGCGATGGTCACCCGCATCGCTGTGCTGTTGAACTGCAGCTCGTCGGAGCCGGACGGACGGACCATCTCGGGCGTGGCGGTCATGGGTCCCTTTCGTCAGTTACCTACGGTTCCGTAGGTTACGGAACCGTAGGTAGGGGAGTCAAGTCCGGTATCGAATTGCTGTCTAGAGTTCACCCGACCGTCTGATCCCCGGTCGTCTAGTGGCAGGACAGCGGACTTTGAATCCGTCAACGGAGGTTCGACCCCTCCCCGGGGAGCGGCCCGCCAGCCTCCACCCCGCGCACTTCAGGGAGCCCGGCATGCGCAGAATCCTCGTCACCCTCGCCGCCGCAGCGGTGGTCGCCGGCAGCATCGCCGTCGTCCCCGCCGCACATGCCGCCGTGGACGGCACGGTCGACTCCGTCACGGTGGCGCCGCCCAAGGCGGGCAAGAAGGCGAATGTGATCGTGAAGGCCACCCTCGATCAGCAGCAGTACGCGGACATCTCGGTGGATGTCACGCTCTCCGGCTTCGAGGCCGCCAGCATGTTCCCCTTCGGCGAGGGTGCGTGCCCGGCGAAGATGTTCCAGGTCAAGGTGCCGGCGACGGTGGTTCAGTGCGGTTGGACGCAGGAGGGCAAGGACGCCATCCTCAGCATGGCCATCGCGGGCACCTTCGCGAAGTCGAGCCTGCAGATCAAGGTGCGCAAGGCCGCCGTGAGCACCCCGGTCAAGGCCGGGGACTACAAGGTCACGATGTCCAGCTGGGCCTTCTCGCCGATCTCCACCACGGTGACGATCAAGTAGCTTCTGGCGACTGGTTCGCCTCGCGGCACTCCACGCCGCGCCACGATCGATAGGGTGAGGGAGCCTTCCCCGGCCGCAGCAGTATCACCGCCCAGCGGCGGTGAGCCCTGCCCGACTCAGAGGAAAGAAGTGACCACGAGTCGTCCGTCTGTCGTCGTGATCCTCGCCGCGGGTGAAGGCACGCGGATGAAGTCGCGTACGCCCAAGGTCCTCCACGCCGTCGCCGGCAGGTCCCTGCTGGGGCACGTCATCGAGGCAGCAGCGACCTTGGAGCCCCAGCACCTCGTCGTGGTCATCGGGCACGGACGCGAGCAGGTGCAGGAGCACATCGACGAGATCGCGCCTTGGGCCGTCACCGTCGTTCAGGAGCAGCAGAACGGCACCGGGCACGCCGTGCGCGTCGCCCTCTCGGGACTGTCCGAGCGCGGCATCAGCGCCACCGGTGGCCCCGTCGTCGTGCTGACAGGCGACACCCCGCTGCTCACCGGCCGCACCCTCATCGGTCTGCTCATGGAGCATGCGTCTACGGGGGCCTCGGCGACAGTGCTGACCGCGCGCCTGGCGGAGCCTGCCGGCTACGGACGCATCGTCCGGGAGTCCGACGGCGGTGTCGCGCGCATCGTGGAGCACAGGGATGCTGATGACGCCGTTCTTCGCATCGACGAGATCAACTCCGGAATGTATGCGTTCGAGCCCGATGAGCTCGTCACGGCCCTGGGTCGACTCACCACCGACAATGCGCAGGGCGAGGAGTACCTCACCGACGTGATCGCCCTCCTGCGCAATGACGGGCGCTCCGTGGCGGCTTCGGTCTGCGAGGAGCCTGCGGAGATCCTCGGTGTCAACGATCGAGTGCAGCTCGCTGAGGCGGCGGCGATCATGCGCGACCGCGTCAACGACGGCTGGATGCGAGCGGGAGTGACCATGGTCGACCCGTCCTCGGTGTGGCTTGACGTCGACGTCGAACTCGCGGCCGACGTTCTGATCCGACCCCAGGTGACCCTGCGCGGACCGACCTCCGTCGACTCCGGGGCGACGATCGGTCCGGGCACCACACTCATCTCATGCGAGGTCGGCGCGGAAGCCGAGGTCATCCACACGTGGGCGGAGCTCGCGGTCATCGGCGAGCGGTCATCCGTTGGCCCGTACACATACCTGCGACCCGGAACCGTGCTTGGCCCATCGACCAAGGCCGGCGCCTACGTCGAGATCAAGAACTCCACCCTCGGCGAGGGTGCCAAGGTGCCGCATCTGTCGTACGTCGGCGACGCCGAGATCGGTGCCGGATCGAACATCGGGGCGGCCACCGTCACCGTCAACTACGACGGCATCGACAAGCACCGCACAGTCGTCGGCGAGCATGCGCGCATCGGAAGCGACACCATGCTGGTGGCACCGGTGACGATCGGCGATGGTGCTTACACCGCGGCCGGATCCGTCATCACGGAGGATGTGCCGCCCGGAGCGATGGGTGTCGGTCGCGCGCAGCAGCGAAACGTAGCGGGCTGGGTGGAGCGTCGGCGCCCCGGCTCACCCGCTGCCGAGGCCGCAGCCCGGGCGCGGCAGGATGCGTCCCACGAGCCCCCGTCAGACCGTCCCCACGAGACTGCGTAGGAGAACGCCCGTGACCCAGCTGTCGGTACCCACACAGAAGAAGCTGGTACTCCTCGCGGGCCGCTCGTATCCGGAGCTGGCCCAGGAGGTGGCCGACAACCTGGGCATCCCGCTGTCGCCGACCCTCGCCTACGACTTCGCCAATGGCGAGATCTTCGTGCGCTTCCAGGAGTCCGTGCGCGGCACTGATGCCTTCGTACTGCAGAGCCACACCACGCCGATCAACAAGTGGATCATGGAGCAGCTGATCATGATCGACGCGCTGAAGCGGGCCTCCGCCAAGCGCATCACGGTGATCGTGCCGTTCTACGGCTACGCACGCCAGGACAAGAAGCACCGGGGCCGGGAGCCCATCTCCGCCCGCCTGATCGCCGACCTGTTCAAGACGGCTGGTGCCGACCGGCTCATGACGGTCGACCTGCACACGTCGCAGATCCAGGGTTTCTTCGACGGACCCGTGGACCACCTGTTCGCCATGCCCCTGCTGGCCAAGCACGTGGCCTCCCGGGTGCCGCGCGAGGACATCACCGTCGTCTCGCCGGATGCCGGCCGCGTGCGCGTGGCCGAGCGCTGGACCGACATCCTCGGTGCCCCGCTCGCGATCATCCACAAGCGGCGCGATCCAGACATCCCCAATCAGGTCCGCGTGTTCGAGGTCGTCGGTGACGTGCGCGGGCGCGTCTGCGTCCTGGTCGACGACATGATCGATACCGGCGGCACCATCGTGAAGGCGGCCGAGACTCTGTTCGAGAACGGGGCGAAGGACGTCATCGTCGCCGCCACCCACGGCATCCTGAGCGATCCCGCCCGGGAGCGG
Organism: uncultured bacterium; assembly: GCA_903934925.1. Taxonomy (GTDB): domain Bacteria; phylum Actinomycetota; class Actinomycetes; order S36-B12; family S36-B12; genus UBA10649. The sequence goes on from CAIZPS010000295.1 coordinate 7,567, forward strand.
CTGCAGGAGTCGAGGATCTCCGAGGTGATCGTGACGAACACGCTGCCCATCCCGGCGGAGCACCAGTTCGACAAGCTCACCGTGCTGTCCATCGCGCCGATCCTGGCGAAGGCCATCACCGAGGTGTTCACCGACGGTTCCGTCACGAGCATGTTCGAGGGCGAGGACGTCGGCACCGACGACTCCTCCTCCCACTGACGTTCCAGATTTGATCCGCTTCCCGGGTCAGTTCTGCAGAATCCATCCGGTTTCTGCCCTCGAGGCCGGAATTCGTCCGCTCAAGCCCTCTCGGGACTTCTGCGCCCGCGTGAGGGAACCTAGGGGTGCGCGGTGACGGGTGCACGCGTCGAAGCGGACGAAATCCGCACCCCGACCGCGATACCGGGTGAGTTCTGCAGAACTGACCCGGAAAGCGGATCAAATCGGGGGGTGGGTGAGGGGCGAGAAGGTGGCAGGTAGACTTCGCTAGCCCTCGGCGAGGGTGACGGGATCCGGCGCAGACCGCGCCGGCAAACGCCACCGTTATCGACGCAGGTCGGCGCCCACCCGGCGTTGCCGAGGCGACCGACAACGACCGAGGAGCACTGACGTGACCACCGTGGCCCTGACCGCCTCCCCCCGTTCCGACTTCGGCAAGGGTGCTGCCCGCCGGACGCGCCGCGAGGGCAACACCCCCGCCGTGATCTACGGCGGCGACGTGGACCTGCTCCACATCTCGATCAACACCCACGAACTCAACCTTGCGCTGCGCAAGCCGCGCGTCGTGCTCTCCCTGAGCGTTGACGGGCGCGAGGTTCTCACCAAGCCCCGCGACATCCAGCGCGATCCGGTCAAGCGGACCCTCGAGCACATTGACCTCGTCGTCATCACGGCCGAGGAGGCGCAGCAGCGCTCCGACATGGCCGACGCGATCCAGGCTGCCACCGATGCCGCCGAGGAGGCGGGCATGGATGCCGCCGCCGCTGTGCAGGCCCTCGAGGTCGCCGTCGCCGCTGGCGAGGATCCCACGGCCGCTGCCGCGCACGCGGTGGAGGACGCGGAGCACAAGGCTGAGGAGTACGCCGAGGCGAACAAGGCCGAGGCTGCGGCCGAAAGCACCTCCACCGCCGAGTAGTCGGCCGACGTGTCGACCGCCCCGTGGCTCATCGCCGGTCTCGGCAACCCGGGTCCGGAATACGCCGCGACCCGGCACAACATCGGTTTCATGGTGGCGGATGAACTCGCCGCCCGAGCAGGTGCCAAGCTCGCACGCCACAAGCGTGCCCAGGCACTCGCGGCCGAGGCCAAGGTCGGGATGCCCGGAGCGATGAGTCGGATCGTTCTCGTTGAGCCCCTGTCGTTCATGAACGAGTCCGGCGGCCCGGTCAAGGCGCTGATGGAGTTCTACGGCGTCGAGCCCGACCAGTTGATCGCCGTGCATGACGAGCTGGACCTGCCGTTCGACGCCCTCCGCGTCAAGCTCGGTGGCGGCGACAACGGGCACAACGGCCTGAAGAGCATTCGGCGCGCGCTCGGCACCGGCGATTTCCTCCGCGTGCGTGCGGGCATCGGCCGGCCGCCCGGTCGGCAGGACCCCGCGGCCTTCGTCCTGAAGCCCTTCTCCTCCAGTGAGCGCTCAGACGTGCCGACCTTCGTCGCCCGTTGCGCCGATGCGGTCGAGTCGCTGATCACCAGTGGTCTCGAACGAACGCAGAACCAGTACAACGACTGACCAGCCGGCCAGTCGACCCTCGACCGCGTGCCCATCCGCCGTGCGGGAAGGTAGGACCATGACGACCGATGCCGAACTGTCCCGCGAGGTGGCTCAGGAGGCCGGCCGTCTGCTGCTGGCCCTTCGCGAGGGTTTCGGCCCGATCGATGACCGCGACGCGGCCAACGAGTTGCGCAAGCGGGGTGATCGCGAGTCGCACCTGCTCATCATGGAACGACTGTCAGCGGCTCGACCTGGTGATGCCGTCCTGAGCGAGGAGGGCAAGGACGATGACGTCCGCCTCGGTGCCGAGCGCGTATGGATCGTCGACCCGCTCGACGGCACCTACGAGTACGGCCAGGGCCGCGCCGACTTCGCGGTGCACATCGCGCTCTGGGCGCCCGGGCCGCGCGAGCTGAGCGCGTGCACCGTCGACCTCCCGGCGCAGGGTCTGACCCGATCGGTGCTGGAGCCCGTTGACGGACCCGGCCCTCTCCCCACCGACCGCCCGATCCGGATCGTCGCCTCCCGTAGTCGCCCGCCTGCCACGCTGCCTCGCACGGTGGAGCTGCTGGCTGAAGCGCTGGCAGCCTCCGGGATCAACCGGCACGGCGTCGAGATCATCGACGTGGGCTCCGTCGGCGCGAAGGTGAACGAGATCATCAGCGGCCGGGCCGAGGCCTATGTCCACGACACCGGGTTCTACGAGTGGGACGTCGCCGCGCCGTACGGGGTGGCGATCCACTACGGGCTCGTGCCCTCGCACTTGGACGGTTCGGTCGCGGTCTTCAACCAGATGCCGCCGTATGTCACCGACCTCATGGTGAGTCACCCCGACCTCGTCGCCCCGTTGCGTTCGGCACTGCAGGCGGCAGCGATCTCGTGAACCTTGCTGGACTGCTGGCGTGCCTCGTCGACGGCGCCGGACCCACCGGCCGCGCCACGGGCCTCGCGGAGGTCGGTGAGCTCGCCGGCTCCGGCTCCGGGGGCGTCGTCGAGGCACCGGGTCCCCTGCACCCGATGGTGGTGGCGGAGATCGCCCGATGTCGCTCGCAGGGCGGGCCGGTCATCGTTGTGACGGCCACCGGCCGTGAGGCCGAGGACGTCGCGGCCGTTATCCCGGATCTGGTCCCGGGCGTGCGCACCGCCGTCTTCCCGTCGTGGGAGACCCTGCCGCACGAGCGGCTCTCGCCCTCCCTCGACACCGTTGGCCGGCGCGTGGCGGTGCTGCACCGGCTCGCTCACCCGAACCCGTCCGATCCGCTCGGGGAGCCGGTCGATGTGCTCCTGACGTCGGTGCGAGCCTTCCTTCAGCCTGTGGTGCGTGACATCGCAGACGTGCGTCCTGTGCGCCTGTCGGTCGGTGATGAGCGGCCGCTCGAGGAGGTGCTCGAGGCCATCGTCGCGCTGGGGTACGAGCGCGTGGACCTCGTCGAGCGCCGCGGCCAGATGGCCGCACGAGGCGGAATCCTCGACGTCTTCCCGCCCACCGAGGAGCATCCGGTTCGTGTCGAGTTCTGGGGCGACACCGTTGAGGAGGTGCGCACCTTCTCAGTCGCGGACCAGAGGTCGCTCGAGATCGCGGAGCAGGGTCTCTGGGCGCCGGCAGTGCGCGAACTCCTCCTGACGACAACGGTGCGTGAGCGAGCTGCCCTGCTGGCACAGGCCCACCCGCAGGTTGCCGACATGTGCGAGCGACTCGCGCAGGGCATCGCGGTCGAGGGCATGGAGTCCCTTGCTCCCATGCTCGCCGACGACATGGTCACGCCGTTGGAGCTGATCGACGGCACAGCGCACGTCATCCTGCTGGAGCCCGAGCGCATTCGACGGCGTGCCCACGACGTGGTGCGCACGGCCGAGGAGTTCTTGATGGCGTCGTGGCACAACGCGACGGTGGGCAATGACACCCCCATCGATCTCGCCGCTGCGTCCTACCGCGATCTGTCGGATGTGCGCGAGGTCGCGGCCCGTCGTGGTGACCCGTGGTGGCGCGTGACCTCGCTCGCGAGCGACGTGGAGCTCGACGGTGACAGGGACGACACCGACGATGCCGCGGGACCGGCGATCCGCATCGCCGGACGTGAGCTGGACTCCTATCGTGGCGACTCCGCCCGCGCGGTCGAGGACCTGCGCGCGTGGGCCGGTGCGGGGGGCCGCGTGGTGCTTCTTGCGGAAGGCCAGGGATCGGTAACCCGGCTTGTGGAGGAACTCGCCGACGCCGAGGTGCCTGTCACGGCAGTCGATGACCTGGCGTCTGCGCCGAACCCTGGCATCGTCACGGTCACCCGGGGTCGTCTCCTGCACGGCTTCGCCGTTGCGGATGCCGCGCTCACGGTGTTGACGGAGACCGACATCGTGGGGCAGAGATCCTCCACTCGCGACATGCGTCGACTGCCGTCACGTCGTCGGCGCACCATCGACCCTCTTTCACTGTCGCCGGGCGACTACGTCGTGCACGAGCAGCACGGTGTCGGCCGCTACGTCGACATGGTGCAGCGCACCGTGGCGGGTGCGGAGCGCGAGTACCTCGTGCTCGAGTACGCGTCGAGCAAGCGCGGGCAGCCCCCGGATCGGCTCTTCGTGCCGACCGACCAGCTCGACCTCATCACGCGGTACGTCGGCGGGGAGGCTCCCGCCGTTCACCGACTGGGAGGAGCGGACTGGCAGAAGGCGAAGGGGCGGGCGCGCAAGGCCGTCAAGCAGATCGCGAACGAGCTGGTGCGCCTCTATGCGGCACGCCAGGCGAGCAGGGGGCACGCCTTCGGACCGGACTCCCCGTGGCAGCGCGAGCTCGAGGACGCGTTCCCGTACCAGGAGACCCCGGATCAGCTGTCGTGCATCGACGAGGTCAAGGCCGACATGGAGCGCACCATCCCGATGGATCGCCTGATCTGCGGTGACGTCGGCTACGGCAAGACGGAGATCGCGGTTCGCGCGGCGTTCAAGGCCGTGCAGGACGGCAAGCAGGTCGTGGTGCTCGTTCCCACGACGCTGCTGGTGCAGCAGCATCTGTCGACCTTCTCCGAGAGGTTCGCGTCCTTTCCGATCAAGGTGGCAGCCCTGTCCAGGTTCAGCTCCGATGCTGAGGCGAGGGAGGTCGTCACTGGCGTGGCCGACGGCACGGTCGACATCATCATCGGCACGCATCGGCTGCTGACGTCGTCGGTGCGCTTCAAGGATCTCGGTCTCGTCATCGTCGATGAGGAGCAGCGCTTCGGCGTCGAGCACAAGGAGCACCTCAAGGCGCTGCGCACCAACGTCGATGTGCTCGCGATGTCTGCGACGCCGATTCCGCGGACGCTGGAGATGGCCGTAACGGGAATCCGTGAGATGTCGGTGATCCAGACGCCTCCCGAGGAGCGGCATCCGGTGCTCACGTTTGTCGGTCCCTACGACGACCGTCAAATCGCTGCTGCGATCAATCGAGAGCTCATGCGCGAGGGTCAGGTCTTCTTCGTGCACAACCGCGTCAAGTCCATCGACCGCGTCGCTGCTCGACTGTCCGAGCTGGTGCCTGATGCTCGCATCGCGGTCGCGCACGGCCAGATGGGCGAGGGCGCCCTCGAACAGGTCATCATCGACTTCTGGAATCGTGAGATCGACGTGCTGGTCACTACGACGATCGTCGAGTCGGGTATCGACATCGCCAATGCCAACACGCTGATCGTGGATCGCGCAGACACCTTCGGGCTCTCGCAGCTGCACCAGTTACGCGGCCGAGTCGGACGCGGCCGCGAGCGCGCCTACGCCTACTTCCTCTACTCCCCGGAAACGCCGCTGACGGAAACGGCGCACGAGCGGCTGGCGACCATCGCTCAGCACACGGATCTCGGCTCCGGTATGCACATCGCCTTGAAGGATCTCGAGATTCGCGGCGCCGGCAACCTGCTCGGCGGTGAGCAGAGCGGTCATATCGCCGACGTGGGCTTCGACCTCTACGTCCGACTCGTCGGAGAGGCGCTGGCCGAGCATCGTGACGAGATCGCCGCGGTGCCGACCGAGGTCAAGGTCGAGCTCCCGGTCGATGCGCACATCCCGACGACCTATGTGCCCCATGAGCGGCTGCGGCTAGAGGCCTACAAGCGGCTCGCGGATGCAGCCACTGACGCGCAGGTCGACGAGGTTTCGGCGGAACTCCTCGATCGCTATGGGCCGCTTCCGAAGGAGGCTGAGGCCCTGCTGGCCGTCGCCCGGTTCCGAGTTCTGGCCAGGTCCGCTGGCCTGACGGAGGTCGTCCTTCAGGGATCGAACGTGCGCTTTCATCCGGTGGAGCTCCCGGAGTCGGCTCAGATGCGCCTCACTCGACTGTACCCACGGACCATCGTCAAGCCGGCGGTCCGTACGATCATGGTGCCGAGGCCGGCCAGCGCCCCCATGGGCGGTCAGCCGCTCCGCGGCACCGAGCTGCTCGGCTGGGCCTCCGAACTGATCACGGAAGCCCTGCCACGCCCGACGAAGAACCAGAGCCAGAACCAGAGCCAGAGCCAGAGCCAGAGCCAGAATCAGACGGAGCCCTCATCATGACGTCAGTCCGCCGCCTCACCCTCGCGGCTGCAGCCCTCGCCACCGCCGCATCCGTCATCCTGTCCGGGTGCGCCAACCAGGAGGCGGGTGCCGCCGCGACCTTCTCGGACGGACGGATCGCGGAGTCCGACCTCACCAGTGCGGTGGCTGCCGTCCTGGAGGCGAAGGGCCAGGCGACGACGACGCCGGACCTGATCCTCGTGCAGCAGACCCTCGGGCGCATGATCACCCAGCGGCTGGTGTCCGAGCTGGCTGACCGCGAGGGCGTCGAGATCTCCCAGGGCAAGCTCGACGAGATGCGCGTGAACTACGAAGAGCAGATCGGCGGCCCAGAGGCGCTCGAGCAGGCCTTCCTGCAGGAGAACGTGGCTCCGTCGCAGTTGGAGGCGGTGCTCCGGCTGCAGCTGCAGGCTCAGGAGCTCGGCTACCTCCTCAACGCGAGGGGTTCGGCCGAGGAGCAGGGGACGGCCGTGTTCGAGGCTGTCAGCACCCTGAGCGAGGAGCTCGACACCACGGTGAGCCCGCGGTTCGGCTCCTGGGATCCCACGACCCTGTCCCTGGGTGAGGTGCCGAGCGACCTCTCCACCGCGCCCTCACTCGACTAGCGCGGCGGGCATGAACGACGACGCCGCGGCGGGGAGCGCGCGCCCGGGGGAGCGCGTGCTGGAGCTGGTGGCGGTCATGGATCGACTTCGATCCCCCGGTGGATGCCCTTGGGACGCGCGGCAGTCCCACGAGTCGCTGGTCGAGTACCTCATCGAGGAGGCGTACGAGACCGTCGAGGCGATCGAGGAGGCCGACGGCGTCATGCTTCGCGAGGAGCTCGGCGACCTCCTCCTGCAGGTGGTGTTCCATGCCCGCATCGCGCAGGAGCATGCCGCTGATCCGTGGACGATCGACGACGTGGCCGACGGCATCATCACCAAGCTGATCCGCCGTCATCCGCACGTCTTCGCCGACGCGCAGGTCGAGACAGCGGCCCAGGTGGAGGCCAACTGGCATGCCATCAAGGCAGCGGAGAAGGGACGCGAGTCCGTCACCGACGGAATTCCCACCGCGCTTCCGGCGCTCACCCACGCGGGCAAGGTGCTCTCCCGCAGTGCATCTGTCGCTGAACTGCCACCGCTTGCGGCGGAACGGGCTGCCGAGGCCGCGACGCAGGGGATCGATGACGACGACGCCTACGGGGAGCTGTTGCTGGCGCTCGTTGCAGCAGGTCGTGCACGTGGATTCGATGCCGAGACCGCACTGCGCAAGGCCTCCCGCCGCAGGGTCGAGCAGATCCGCCAGACGGAGGGCGTCACCGGCTGACGATCATCTTCCATGGACGTCCTCCGGTTTCGGGTACTCCATCGACCCCCTCTAGGCTTTCGGTCATGGCTGCTATCGACGCGATCATCGCCCGCGAAATCCTCGACTCCCGTGGCAATCCCACGGTCGAGGTGGAGGTCCTGCTCGACGACGACACCGTGGCTCGTGCCGCGGTTCCCTCCGGCGCCTCGACCGGTGCCTTCGAGGCGTCCGAGCGGCGCGACGGCGGCGACCGCTACAACGGCAAGGGTGTGCTCGAGGCCGTTGCCGCAGCGGAGGACGAGATCGCGCCGGAGATCATCGGGCTCGACGCCACGGAGCAGCGCCTCATCGATCAGGTGATGATCGACCTCGACGGTACTCCCAACAAGTCGCGACTCGGTGCCAACGCGATCCTGGGCGTCTCACTCGCGGTGGCACGCGCGGCGGCGCTGTCAGCAGAGCTGCCCCTCTTCCGCTACGTCGGAGGCCCGAACGCCCACGTGCTGCCGGTGCCGATGATGAACATTCTCAACGGTGGTGCGCACGCTGATTCCAACGTCGACATCCAGGAGTTCATGGTCGCCCCGATCGGTGCGACCACTTTCGCGGAGGCCCTTCGTCAGGGTGCCGAGGTGTACCACGCGCTGAAGAGCGTCCTCAAGGCCGAGGGCCTCGCGACGGGCCTCGGCGACGAGGGTGGATTCGCACCGTCGCTGCCCAGCAACAGGGCGGCACTCGAGCTCATCGTCAAGGCGATCGAGGCCACCGGCCTGAAGGTCGGGTCCGATATCGCCCTCGCGCTCGACGTCGCCTCGACGGAGTTCTTCTCGGACGGCTCCTACTCATTCGAGGGAGCTGAGCGGTCAGCGGAATGGATGACGGGCTACTACGAGAGCCTTGTGGCGGACTTCCCGCTCGTCTCGATCGAGGATCCCCTCGCCGAGGACGACTGGGCGGGATACGCGCACCTCACCGATGCCCTGGGTGCCAAGGTGCAGATCGTGGGCGATGACCTCTTCGTCACCAATCCATCACGCCTGCGCCGGGGCATCGACGAGGGCGTGGCGAATGCACTTCTGGTGAAGGTCAACCAGATCGGCACGCTGACCGAGACTCTGGATGCCGTGGCCCTCGCCACGAGCAACGGCTACCGAAGCATGATGTCCCATCGATCCGGCGAGACCGAGGACACCACGATCGCGGATCTGGCGGTCGCCACCGACTGCGGCCAGATCAAGACGGGCGCCCCGGCACGGTCAGAGCGTGTGGCGAAGTACAACCAGCTGCTGCGCATCGAGGAGGAGCTGGCTGAGGCGGGCAGATACGCAGGTGCGTCTGCCTTCCCGCGCTTCGCCCGGTAGTCGGCCCCTCACGGTCACGCTTGCGACCCTCGCCGTCTGTGCGGGGACGCGCCAGTCGTGGCGCTTCGGGCCGGAACCCGCGGTCCGTGACACCATCGGAGGGTGAGCTTCCCGGTGACCGACGCACCCACTGAGGCGGACGGCCCGGCGCCGACCGTGCCGAAGGACCGTCGCACGCGCGGGTCCCTCACGGGGCGTGCCCTGGTGCTCGCCCTCGTCGTCGTGACGTTGTTCGTGGCACTGGCGGTGCCGGTGCGCACCTGGTTCGCCCAGCGTGCGGAGATCGCGCAGTTGCGCGCGGATGTGTCGGCGACGCGGGAGCGGGTCGAGGAGCTGCGCATCGAGCAGGAGCGCTGGCAGGATCCGGCCTTCGTCGCCGCTGAGGCGCGCAGGCGGCTGCACTTCGTCCTCCCCGGGGAGATCGGGTACGTGACCCTGGGGGTCGAGGCCTCGCAGGAGGAGGCCGCGGCACTTGCTGCAGCAGCAGCGGCGCCGTGGTACGCCACCCTGTGGGGCGCGGTCCGGCAGGCCGACGATCCCGCCACGACGAAGGACGCTGGCGGCACTGACGCCCGCGGTGGTGCGAAGGGCGCGAAGGACGCGAAGGACGTCAATGACGCGCCAGCCGATGGTGCTCCGGCTGCCGATGGCTGATCGCTTCGATGCTCCACGGAGCTCGCAGCTCGGAGAGTCGGACGCCGCCGCGGTCTCGCGGCAGCTCGGCCGGGAGCCGAGGGGAGCCGTGGGCATTGCCCATCGATGCGCATGCGGCGAGCCGGACGTGGTGGCGACCCTGCCGCGCCTGCCGGATGGCACTCCCTTCCCGACCCTGTACTACCTGACGTGTCCGCGGGCAGCGGCGGCGATCGGCACCCTGGAGAGCAGTGGCCTGATGCGCACGATGGAGGAGCAGCTGGCCGATGACGCCGATCTGGCCGCGGCCTATCGGGCGGCGCACGATGCGTACCTGCGGGAGCGCGCCGACCTGGGCGAGGTACCTGAGATCGCAGGGATCAGCGCCGGGGGCATGCCGGATCGGGTGAAGTGCCTGCATGTGCTGGTGGCGCACGCTCTGGCCGCAGGCCCGGGGGTCAATCCGCTGGGAGACGAGGCGCTGGCCCTGCTGCCGGACTGGTGGATCCCGATGTCGTGCGCGGCGGATGCGGCCGCCGGTGTGGTCGAGGAGTCTGCGGACGGGAGCGTCGCGCCTGATGGTGTGGCGCGATGACCGTCGCGGCCATCGACTGCGGGACGAACTCCGTCCGCCTGCTCATCGCGGACGTCGACGCCAGCGGCGTGCTCCACGAGCGCGCGCGCGTCATGCGGATCGTCCGACTCGGTGAGGGCATCGATCGCACGGGCGAGTTCTCCTCGGCCGCGCTCGAGCGGCTGTTCGGCGCGCTCGACGAGTACGCGAGCCTCATCGATGGTGAGGAAGTCGAGCGCATCCGGTTCGTCGCCACCTCCGCCAGTCGCGATGCGAGAAACCGGGAGGCCTTCCTTGCGGGCGTGCGGGAGCGCATCGGTGTCACGCCTGAGGTGATCCCGGGCACAGAGGAGGCGGCGTTGTCCTTCGCGGGTGCGGTCCGGGGCCTGCGTTCGGGACTCGTCGTCCCGCCTGCGCTCGTCGTCGACATCGGCGGCGGCTCGACGGAGTTCGTGCTTGGCTCCACGCACCCCGACCACGCGGTGAGCGTCGACATCGGATGCGTGCGCATGACCGAGCGGCATCTGGTTGATGATCCGCCCACGGAAGCACAGGTCCGGGCCAGCCGAGACGACATCCGAGCCGCCATCGCGCGGGCGGCCGAGGTCGTGCCGTTCGATCAGGCGCGCACAGTGGTCGGCCTCGCCGGGTCGGTGACGACGGTGGCCGCGATGGCCCTGGATCTGCCCGAGTACGACGAGTCCGTGCTGCACGGCTCGGTGCTCACTGCGGACCAGGTCGCTGATGTCGCTGCTCGCTACCTGTCGATGACCCGGGCGGAACGTGCTGCCCTGCCCTACATGCATCCGGGGCGAGTTGACGTCATCGGTGGAGGCGCCATGGTGCTCGACGAGGTCATGCGGGCCACCGGTGCTGCGGAGGTCGTGGTGTCCGAGACGGACATCCTGGATGGCATCGTTTACAGCATCGTGACCTGATTCTTGCTGTAAGCCACGAGAAACCCTATGTAACCGCTTGTCGTCCTGTGGGATCATGGCGCGGCCAGGTCATTCGTTACCGGGAGGGGGGCAGGCGTGACGATCACGATCAAGGATGTCGCCGACGCTGCCGGGGTCTCCACCGCGACCGTGTCCAGGGCGCTGCGTGGCCTGCCCAACGTCGATGCCGGGACCCGGGAGCGCATCGAGCGCATTGCCGCCGACCTCGACTACGTCATCTCTCCGAGTGCCTCTCGCCTGGCCAGCGGCCGCACGGGAAGCATCGCGGTCATCACCCCCCACGTCGCGCGGTGGTATTTCGCGACGGTGCTTTCCGGAGTGGAGTCGGTTCTGCAGAGTGCAGGTATCGACCTGCTGCTCATGAGCGTGAGCTCATCGGACGGCCAGCATCGACTGCCCCCGGCGCCCCGGCTGCGTCGGCGCGTCGATGGCGCACTCGTCATCGCGCTGAGCCCCGAGGATCCGCAGCTGCACGACGTGCTTGCCCTCGGGCTGCCTACCAGCCTGATCGGGCTCACGATGCCGGGTGTACCCAGCGTCACCATCGACGATGTGCTGGCCGGGCGCATGGCAGCCCAGCACCTCATCAATCTCGGGCACGAGCGCATCGGCGTCATCACGGGGGCGTCGGTCGGTGCACCCTTCACCGCTCCCAACGATCGATACCTCGGATTCGAGGCAGCTATGAGCGATGCCGGACTGGAGATCGATCCACGGCTGGCTCATCACGGCTACTTCACGATGACGGGGGGTGAGCAGGCAATGACGGCACTGCTGACCCAGCGTCATCCGCCGACAGCGGTGTTCGCGATGTCCGACGAGATGGCGTTCGGCGCTCTCCGTGCCATGCGCAGCCACGGACTCCAGCCCGGTGAGGACATCTCCATCGTCGGCATCGACGGCCATGACATGTCGGAACTTCTCGACCTGTCGACGGTCGCGCAGCCGGTCGTCGACCTCGGTCGGAGCGCGGCGGAGGCACTGCTGCTGCAACTCAAGGATCCCGGTACCGGTACTCCTCACGAGGAGATCCGCATGCCGACCCGCCTCATCGTGCGGGGCTCGACGCGACCGCGATCGGCCTGACGGGTTCGCCCAATGTGCCAGGCCCCCCGCCGGGGCGCCTCGTGGTCCAGACTGTGCCCATGGCACACATCAGCATCGAGATCGCCGGCGAGCAGGTCCCGGCTGTCCTGTCCCTTCCACCGGCCGGCTCAGGTCCCGCGGTCATCGTCATCCAGGAGTGGTGGGGCCTCGTGCCGCACATCGTGGGGGTCACGGAGCGTCTCGCGCAGGCGGGCTTCGTCGCCATGGCTGTCGACCACTACCGCGGGGTGGCGACCACCGAGCCTGACGAAGCCGGCAAGCTGATGATGGGCCTGAACATCGAGCAGGTGGCGGACGACCTCGCCGGTGCTGCGGCCCACCTTCTGCGTCAGCCGCAGGTTGCGAGCGACTCGGTCGGGGTCATCGGCTTCTGCATGGGCGGTGGTCTGGCGCTGCTCGCCCCGACGGTCTCCGATGACATCTCCTGCGCGAGTGCCTTCTACCCGGCCATGCCGTGGCCGCACTATGCACCGAACTGGTTGCGCTATGCCGGCAAGGCAGCGATGGTGCACAAGGCCGAGTCGGACGAGCCGGGCACCGGTGGTGTCATCGCTGAATACGCGGCGGCCATCGCAGCAGCCGGAGGCGAGGTCGAGGTGTTCGACTACCCGGACAGCGTGCACGCGTTCTTCAACGATGATCGCCCCGAGGTGTATCAGCCGGCGAATGCCGAGCGTGCGTGGGATCGGACGGTCGGCTTCCTGCGCGCGCGTCTCGGCTGACGTGCCGAGGCTCGAGGAACTCGATCGCGAAATCGTCGCCTGCCGTCGCTGCCCTCGACTCGTCGCGTGGTGCGAGGAGGTCGCCTCGGTCAAGCGTGCGGCCTACCAGGATGACGATTACTGGGGTCGTCCTGTGCCGGGCATGGGCCATGACCCGCGGATCTGGATCGTGGGCCTGGCTCCCGGAGCGCACGGCGCCAACCGCACCGGGCGCATGTTCACCGGTGACCGCAGCGGTGACTGGCTCTTCGCGGCCCTTCACCGCGCCGGCCTGGCGTCTCTTCCGACATCCACCGCGCGCGCCGACGGCCAGCGGCTCTCAGGGGTCCGGATCACGGCGGCCGTCCACTGCGCACCCCCGGCGAACAAGCCCACGACCGAGGAGCGGGCCGAGTGCGCGCATTGGCTTCGGGAGGAGCTCTCGATCGTCGAATCCCGACTGCACGTGATCCTGCCGCTCGGCGGCATCGCCTGGGCCGCGGCGACGTCGATCCTCCGCCAGGCGGGGTGGCGAGTCCCCACCGTCCGGTTCGGGCATGGTGCCGAGGCTGAGGCCGAGGCTCCGTCCGGCCGCCGTGTCGCCGTGCTGGGGTCGTACCACCCGAGCCAGCAGAACACCTTCACCGGCCGCCTGACCGAAGCTATGCTCGATGACGTCCTCGGCCGGGCCCGCCAACTCGCCGGTTTCCCTGCGGTCGCGATCTAGCGGCGCGACACTCGTCCCTATCAGGAGGAGGAGTAGCCCATGATCATCCACCGGAGTCCGCTGCCGGACGTCGCCATCCCCGAGATCGCCATCACCGACTTCGTCATGAAGGAGGCGGCGCGCATCCCCGACCGTGCGGCCCTGATCGACGGACCCACGGGGCGCACGTACACCTACGGCCAGCTGTCGGGAGCGATCCGGGCCTTCGCCGGCGGCCTGCGCGCCCGCGGGCTGGGTCTCGGCGACACCATCGCGCTGATGTCGCCGAACATCCCCGAGTTCGCCATCGTCTTCCACGGAGCGGCGGTCGCTGGCGTCGCGGTCAGCACGATCAACCCCACGTACACGGCCGAGGAGGTGCGCTTCCAGCTGCGCGACTCCGGTGCCCGACTGCTGATCACCATCGCGATGTTCGCGGAGACTGCTTCGGCGGCCGCGCAGGACTCCTCCGTGGAGGACGTCCTGATCATCGGCGATCCGCCGGAGGGAATGACCCCCTTCACGTCGTTGATGGGCGCGCCGATCGACCAGGTGGCGGTGGATCCGCGGGAAGCGATCGTCGTCCTGCCGTACTCGTCGGGCACGACCGGGTTCCCGAAGGGAGTCATGCTCACGCACCACAATCTCGTGTCGAACCTCGTGCAGGTCGAGGATGCCCTCGATGTGGAGGACGGTGAGGTGGTGCTGGCCGTGCTGCCCTTCTTCCACATCTACGGCATGCAGGTGTTGATGAACTTCTTTCTCAGCCGGGGTGCGACCATCGTCACCGTCCCGCGGTTCGATCTCGAGCAGAGCCTCGGGGTGATCCAGGACCACCGCATCACGCGGCTCTTCGCTGTACCGCCGATCGTGCTCGCGCTGGCCAAGCATCCGCTTGTCGACAAGTTCGATCTGTCGAGCCTGCGGCAGGTGTTCTCCGGCGCAGCGCCGCTCGGGGCCGAGGTCGCCCTCGAGGCCGCGGCTCGCATCAACTGCGAAGTCGTGCAGGGATACGGCATGACGGAGCTGAGCCCGGTCACGCACGTGACCCGCATCGGCGGCTTCAAGCCGGGCACGTGCGGGGTGACGCTGCCCAACACCGAGTGCCGCATCGTGGATACGGAGACAGGTGAGGACCAGCCCGTCGACGGTGTCGGCGAACTGTGGGTGCGCGGCCCTCAGGTGATGAAGGGCTACCTGAACAATCCTGAGGCGACGGCGCAGACCATCGACGAAGGTGGGTGGCTGCACACCGGCGACGTCGGCTTCATCGACGCGGACGGGCACATGACCATCGTCGACCGGGTCAAGGAGCTCATCAAGTACAAGGGCTTCCAGGTCGCCCCGGCGGAGCTCGAGGCCCTCCTGCTCACCCATCCGGGCATCGTGGACGTGGCGGTCATCGGAGTGCCGGACGACGAGGCGGGGGAGCACCCTCGGGCCTTCGTCGTCGTCCGCGACGGCAGCGGGGTCACGGCCGAGGACATCACGGAATTCACGGCCAAGCACGTGGCCACCTACAAGGTCGTGCATGACGTGGTGTTCACCGACACCATCCCGAAGTCCCCCTCGGGGAAGATCCTCCGGCGCCTGCTGCGCGATCAGGGTCCGGCCTAGCCGGCCTCGCCAGTCGTACGCTGGGGCCGCGCCCCTGTAGTCCAATCGGCAGAGACACCCGGCTTAAACCCGGCACAGTGTGGGTTCGACTCCCACTGGGGGCACGCAGCGCCCCCCGCTGATTGGCGAAATGGACTTCGTGATTTACATTGGGATCATGCAGTCAAACAACCCAGTCCTGTCCC
>CAIZPS010000296.1 GCA_903934925.1 uncultured bacterium
CGTGCGCGAGTTCAGACGAGATGTCGTCAGGCTCCACCGATGCTTCTCCTGTCCGCGCTCGACGAGTGCAGGCACAGCCTGCCACACGAGCGATCGGCTCGAACGCCGCCCGGCAGGGACGCTTCAGCTTGACCGTGCCAGTCCGTGACGAACGCAACGAGGGTGCGCACGTGGTCGAAGCCGATGGTGTCCGCGGGTGCGCCAGCAGCGAGTGCCATGGACCGAAGCACGCGTGTGCGCAGTGCGGTCGGTAGATCGAGCAGCTCGGAGCAGTCGGCACTCCACGTGCCGGCATCCGTCGTGACGATTCGGTCGAATGCCTCCGAAGCCATCGAATCCAGGGCATCGGCGTCGTCGCGCAGAAGGGAGGCGCTGCGCGCCAGACCGAGCACTGCACCGCCACCCACCGCGTCATCCAGCAGCGGCAGCACACCCCGCACACGCACGCGCGAGAAGGCCGGATCGTCGTTGTGCGGATCCGCCCACGGTGAGCGGCCGATCACCGACAACGCCTCCGCGGCGGCCGAGCGCACGGTCGATCGGGGCAGGTCGAGGAAGGGCCTGCGCCACAGCCCAGCGCGCGGGGACATCGCCGCCAGCGAGCGCGCGCCCGAGCCACGAGCAAGCCGCAGCAGCACCGTCTCCGCCTGATCCTCACGGGTGTGCCCGAGCAGCACTGCCCCAGCGCCGGCATCGAGCGCGGCCTGCTCGAGGGCCGCATACCGCGCCGCGCGGGCAGCTGCCTCCGGGCCTCCGTGCGATCCCACCGACACCGTGATCACACTCGCGCGCAGGCCCAGCAGTTCGCATGTGGCCGCGGCCTCCGCGGCCACGGCGGCGGAGTCGTCCTGGATCGCGTGGTCGATGATGACGGCCGCGACGCCGTAGGTGGCTCGCGTGCCCACCCATGCGGCAGCGGCGGCGAGCCCAAGAGAGTCAGCACCTCCCGAGCACGCAACGAGAATCCCGGAGCCCGGATCGAGGTCCTCGAGTGCCTCGGCGACAGCACGCCGACAGGCGAGGGTGTCCTGCGAAGAGGCACGTGCACTCACGCGACCACCCTCGCCAGCCACTGATCCGGATCGTGGATCTCCGCACGGGAGGGCAGGTGCTCCGGCGACGTCCACACCACGTTGAAGCCAGCCATGCCGACACGGTCGACGACGTGCCGCACGAATGTCGCACCGTCGGAGTACTGGCGCAGCTTGGCGTCCATGCCGAGAGCCCGTCGAGCCAGCTGATCCATCGCTCCGACCTGCTCGCGACGGGCCGTGAAGCGCGCGCGGATCACTTCGACGCTGGGCACGACCTGTGGCCCGACGTCGTCCATCACGACATCAGCATGGCCCTCGAGAAGCGACATGAGTGCAGTGAGCTCGTCGAAGATCACGCGCTGCTCGGGCGTCTGCAAGGCCTCGACAACACTGACGTCGTCCGAGCGCAGGGAGCGCACGAGGGCATACCCGGCGGCGACGATGCGCTCCAGTGTCTCGCGCGCGGAGAGGTCCGAGGCCGCCAGCAAGGCGGTGATGCGGTCGGTCAGGTGACCGGCCAGCCAGGGCACGGCCCCGAACTGCACGCGGTGGGTCTCCTCGTGCAGACACACCCAGAACCGGAAGTCGCGAGGATCGACGTCCAGCTGGCGCTCGACCTGGACGATGGTCGGGGCGACGAGCAGCAGCCTGCCCGGCTCTCCAGGTGCCGCGCCGAACGTCTCGAACTGGCCGAGCACCTTGGTCGAGAGCCAGGCGAGCACGGCACCCAGCTGCAGGGCGGTGCCGCGGGAGCCCAGGCCTCTGATCACGGCCGGCGCGGCCTGAGTGCGCTCCGTGAGTGCATCCCAGGAATCGAGCACCGTGCGCATGCCGGTGACGTTCGATGCGATCCACGCACCGCGATCCACGACCACCGCAGGGGAGGTCTCCGGTGCCACCATGCCGGTGACCTCGCGGACCGGTGCGACCGCTGCGCGGGCAAGGTCGCGCAGCATCACGACGGCTCCGCGTGCCTCGTCGGTGCTGGCCTCCGGGCCTGTCGGGGCGAAGCGCCGCCCGGTCGCGAGTGCGAGATCCCAGTCGATCGCCTCGGGTCGGTCGTTCGTCATCCGTGCCCCGGATCAGCGCGCATCGCGCGGCGCATCGGGTGCCGGAGGCCGACACACGACGCCGACGAGAGAAGCTGCCCCCTCCGAGTGCAGGGTGACGTCGCCCGCGGCGAAGGGCACGAGCACGACGTCACCCTTGGCGATCTCCAGCGAGCCGGCGCCGCTGGCGAGGACCCCTCGGCCCTCGAGCACCAGCACCACCGCGAAGCCCGCGTCGACCGTGACGGCACCTGCCGAGGTGTCGAACCGATGAGCGCGGAAGTAGGCATCCGCCGCGGCCGGCATCGCCGAGTGCAGCCCCGCACCGTCGATGGTCTCCCGCGGCAGGACGAGGCGGTCGAGATCTGTGTCCGAGACAGCGGACAGATCGACCGCCTGCAGCGCGGTGTCGAATCCCAGATCGAGGTGGCCGTCCTTGGTGCCGTCGACCGCGAAGCCCTGCCACTCCAACAGGATCGACAGGTCGGTGGGCTCCTGCAGCTCAAGGACGAAGACTCCCGACGCCACGGTGTGCGGGAGCCCCGCTGGGACGAGCATCGCGTCGCCCGGGCGAACGACGCGGCGCCGAAGCGAGCCCAGGAGAGCGTCGGCGTCTTCGGCCGCCACCCAGGCTGCGACCTGCTCACGCGTCATCTCCTGCGCGAAGCCGACCCCGACCTCCCCGCCCTCGGGGGCGTCGAGGACATACCAGGCCTCGGTCTTGCCATGCGCCAGGCCCAGGTGCGTGCGGGAGAACTCCCGGTTGGGGTGCAGATGCACGGGGAGTCGCTGGTCGAGGTCGAGCAGCTTGATCAGCACCTCGATGCTGGCCCCGTAGCGAGCCACATGATCGGGCCCGAGCCAGGCCAGCGGGTCGGCCTCGATCGCCTCGACGAGCAGGCGCCCATCGGGGAGCACACTGAAGCCCTGAGGTGCCTGTCCGAATCGTGCAGTGGTCGACGCGATCCACTCCTCCGGCCGCTGGGGTCCGCCCGGACCATGGCGCAGGGCACCGATGCGATTGCCGCCTCGGTAGAAGTGGTCGAACTGGTTCACCGGCAGCAGCAC
>CAIZPS010000297.1 GCA_903934925.1 uncultured bacterium
GCAGCGAGTGCCCGACAAGGTGCCAGGCATCGGTGAGGGCTAGATCGGGAGCTTGCGGAACAGCGGGCGCGGCACGGTCTTCAGACCCGCCATGACGAAGCGCAGCGGTCCGGGTGCGTAGACCGTCTCCTTGCCCTTGCGCAGAGCCTTGACGATGATCGCCGCGACATCCTGCGGATTGATCGTCATCGGTGCTTCGTCCATGCCGGCAGTCATGCGGGTGCGCACGAAGCCCGGACGCACGATGAGCACACGAGCACCGGTGCCGTGCAGGGCATCGCCGAGGCCCTGAGCGAATGCATCGAGGCCCGCCTTCGTTGAGCCGTACACGAAGTTGGATCTGCGCGCGCGATCCCCCGCGACGCTTGACAGCACGACGAGCGTGCCGTGACCCTGCTGGCGAAGCCGCGCCGCGACCCGCAGGCCCACGCTCACCGCACCGGTGTAGTTGACGGTGGCGACGGCGACGGCCGCATCGGGATCGGCCTCCGCCTCGGCCTGATCGCCCAGGACACCGAAGGCAAGGATCGCGATGTCGATGTCGCCTGCGTCGAAGACGCGATCCACCAGCGAGGCGTGGGATCCGGTGTCAGCCGCATCGAAGTCGACGGCCTCGACTCCGGTGATCCCGGCCTGGTTCAGCGACGCGACGGCTTGGTCGCGCGCGGCTGATGGACGACCTGCGAGCACGACCCGCCGCATGCGACCCCGCGGGAGGGCGAGCACGGTCGCGATCGCGATCTCACTGCTTCCGCCGAGGACGAGGACGCCCTGGGGTTCACCGAGTGCATCCATCACAGGGACAGCCTCCTAGCCAGATCGGATGTGAACACGCCGTCGGGGTCCATGGCATCGCGATGGCGCTGCCACTCCGACAGCCGCGGATAGGTGGCCGCCATCATCGCCGGCGACATGCGGGAGTCCTTCGCGAGGTACAGGCGCCCACCTGCAGCCAGAACCTCCTCGTCGAGCCGGTCGAGCACCGGACCAAGTCCGTCCACCCCGGCAGGGACGTCGACCGCGAGGGTCCAGCCCGGCTGGGGGAAGGACAGCGGTGCGGGATTGGCGGCGCCGAACCTCTTCAGCACAGTGAGGGCGGAGAGAGCGCCGACAGATCGAAGTGCGGCCAGCGTGCTACCCACGAGGTGGCCGGCGGCATCGGGCACGGCGAACTGGTACTGCAGGAAGCCCTGCGGCCCGTAGACACGGTTCCAGTCCTGGACGATGTCGAGGGGATGGAAGAACTCGGATATCCCCTGCAGCTCACCCGTCTTGCGCTTGGGCGCCTTGCGGAACCACATCTCGTTGAAGGCGCGCATGGTGAGGGGATTGACGAGTCCGTTGGGCACGATGCCCGGTGCCGTCGCGAGAACGGCGGGCTCGAAGACCAGGGGGCTCGACGCATCCTTGCCCGTCAGCTGCTCGCGCGGTGCGTGGTCTCCGCGGGTGAGCACTCCGCGCCCGCTGGGATGGACGCTGTCGACCCACGCGACGCTGTAGCGGTAGGCATCGTCACCATCGACCATGCGCGCCATGACATCGTCGAGATCAGACGTGCGCTCGGTGTCGACGCTGATCCGCGAACTTGTGATCGGGATGAGGTCGAAGGTGGCCTGCGTGACGACTCCAGTCAGGCCCATCCCGCCGACGGTCGCCCAGAAGGGCTCCGGTGAGGACCCCGGATCGAGCAGCCGCACGTTGCCCTGGCCATCGACGAGGGTCATCGACTGCACGTGCGAGCCGAAGGTGCCGTCACGGTGGTGGTTCTTGCCGTGCACGTCGGCGGCGATCGCTCCGCCGACGGTGACCATGCGCGTACCGGGCGTCACGGGAACGAACCAGCCGTGCGGCACGAGTGCTCGCATCACCGCATCAAGACTGGCGCCGGCGCCGACGGTCGCGGTGCCGGTCGTCGGGTCGAGCTCGATGCTGTCGATCATCGACAGGTCGAGCACCGTTGCGCCGCCGGACTGTGCAGCATCGCCGTACGACCGGCCGAGACCGCGCGCCAGGATTCCGCGCGCACCGGCGGATGCCACTGCATCGCGGATGTCGTCGATGCTGCGCACCTGTCGCACCAGGGCTGCGCTGGGTGCCGTACGCCCCCAGCCGGTGAGCACCTGCTCGCCCTCGCGAAGGTCCAGCGGCGTCCGTGCGGTGGAGTCCGCGACCGTCATGTCCTCATACTCCCAGTGCGCCGAGACCGAACAGCACCAGCCAGGCCAGGCCGAGTACCTGCAGTGACCGGTCGCGCAGCACAACGTCCTCCGGGGCTTCTGCCTCTGCCCGGTCGACGTCGAGCGCGTAGCGAAGGATCGCCAGGACGAAGGGGAGCACGCTCCACTGCGACCACGGGAAGGAGGAGTCGGCCAGCCCGACCTCGAAGGCCCACAGGCAGTACGCGGTGATCGTGACCGCAGCAGCCAGCCCCCAGACGAAGCGCAGGTAGGTGGCCGTGTAGCCATCGAGGCTGCGACGGCGCGGCGTGTCCGAGTCAGCGGATCTCTCAAGCTCGCTGAATCGCTTGCCGGCTGCCATGAATAGCGATCCGAACGCCGCAACGATCAGGAACCACGGCGAGATCGGCAGGTCAGCGGCCGCGCCTCCGGCGATGGCGCGAAGGAGGAAGCCGAGTGACAGCAGTGCGAGCTCGATGACCGGCTCGTGCTTGAGAAAGAGCGAGTAGGCGAGCGTGAATACGGCGTAGGCCAGGACGACGCCGAACAGCGACAGACTCACCGCGAGGGCTATTGCAAGGGAGACGATCGCCAGCACTATCGCGGCGCCGATGGCGATGGAGACGGGCAGATCTCCCGCAGGGATGGGACGCCGGCATTTGGTGGGGTGTGCGCGATCGGCCTCGACATCGCGGACGTCGTTGATCAGATAGGTCGCGCTGGAGATGAGGCAGAACACCACGAAGGCGATCAGGCTCGGGACGAGCACGTCGGGTTCGAAGATTGAGCCCGCGGCGAGGGGGGCCGCAAAGACCAGGACGTTCTTGAGCCACTGTCGGGGTCGAAGTGCGACCACGAGGGCCATCGGCATCGACCGGGACGTGCCCACCGCCTCAGCCATTGCGGTCCTCGTGCAGGCCGGGCTCAGAGTCACCGACGATCCGGGCCACCTGAGGCACCACGAGGAACCAGGTGAGCAGGTGCATGAGGACGAGCAGGATGCGCGTGGGCCAGCCGAGAGAGGGCTGGGAGATGGCCGGGTACAGGGAGGCCAGGGCCAGCAAGGTCCCCACCCAATAGACCAGAGCACGGGCATGCGCGATCCCGCGGGCAAGGCTGGACGCAAGCGCGAACAGGACCGCGGCGACAAGGGGCAACAGGAGGAAGACGAACCACGGCATCGGGGTCGGGTCGCCGCCACCCCACCAGGCCATGGCGAAGTCTGTGCCCGCGAACCGGCCGATCAGGTAGAGGACGAGAACGAGAACCGCCGACCAGGCGCCCGTCACGACGCCGGCGTAGACCAGTTGACGCAGGGTCGGGTTGGCGGCGGTGGGGGGCGCGACCGGGGTCTTGGACTCCAGCCACGGCGCGGACATGCCCCCATTCTGGTCCGCCATCGGCATCCGTGTGCCGTGAGGGCGGGTTTCGCGTCGGCGGCACCCCGCCCGCAGGGCGCTTGCGAAAGTTACCAGTCAGTAGGATCATAGGTTACCGGTGAGTAACTAGTCTCTGGCCGTCTCTGGAGGACCAGCCATGTCGCACTACAAGAGCAACCTTCGCGATCTTGAGTTCAACCTGTTCGAGGTGTTCAGCGCAGGCGACCGCCTCGGCCTGGGCCCCTTTGCCGAGATGGACGCTGAAACCGCTCGGGAGGTCCTTCGCGAGGTGGACCGCCTCGCCACCGGCCCGCTTGCGGCACCGTTCGCCGAGAATGACCGCCAGCCCCCCGTCTACGACCCGGCCGCGACAACGGTCACGATGCCCGAGTCCTTCAAGGACGCCTTCCACACCCTCGAGCAGGCCGAGTGGTGGCGTCTGGATCTCCCCGAGCACATGGGCGGCACGGGTGCACCCCCCTCGCTTCGCTGGGCGGCGAGTGAGCTCCTGCTCGGCGCCAATCCCGCGGCGATGATGTTCATGAACGGCCCGAGCATGGCGGCCGTCATGGATCACTACGGCACCGAGGAGCAGAAGCGCTGGGCGCAGTTCATGATCGACCGCAACTGGGGCGCGACCATGGTGCTCACCGAGCCCGACGCGGGCTCCGACGTCGGTGCGGGTCGCGCGAAGGCGATCGACAACGGCGACGGCACGTGGCGCATCGAGGGTGTGAAGCGATTCATCACCAACGGCGAGCAGGACATGACCGAGAACATCGTGCACATGGTTCTCGCGCGACCTGAAGGTGCCGGGCCGGGCACCAAGGGTCTGTCGCTGTTCATCGTCCCCAAGTTCCTGTTCGACTCGCAGACAGGCGACCTGGTCAAGCGCAACGGCGTCTACGCGACGAACGTCGAGAAGAAGATGGGCCTGAAGGTCTCGACCACATGCGAGATGACCTTCGGCGCTGATCCCGATGATCCGGCTGTCGGCTACCTGCTGGGCGACGACCACAACGGCATCGCGCAGATGTTCAAGGTCATCGAGTACGCCCGCATGCTCGTGGGCACGAAGGCCATCGCAACCCTCTCGACGGGCTACCTTCATGCGCTCGACTACGCCAAGACCCGAGTGCAGGGCGCCGACCTCACCCAGATGACCGACAAGACGGCTCCGCGCGTCACGATCACGCATCATCCCGATGTGCGGCGCGGCCTGATGCTGCAGAAGGCCTACGCCGAGGGCATGCGGGCGCTGATCGCCTACACCGCCTACTGGCAGGATCTCGTGCAGATGGGAGCCGAGGGCATGACGCTGCCGGAGGGCGTCGATCTCGATCTCGCCGAGCGCATGAACGACCTCCTGCTTCCCGTGGTCAAGGGAGTCGGCTCGGAGCGCTCGTACGAGATGCTGGCTGTCGGCCTTCAGACCTTCGGAGGTTCGGGCTACCTGCAGGACTACCCGCTCGAGCAGTACCTGCGCGATGCGAAGATCGACACGCTCTACGAGGGCACCACCGCCATCCAGGGACTGGACTTCTTCTTCCGCAAGATGATCAAGGACCAGTTCAAGGCGATCTTCCACCTCGCTGCCCAGATGACGGAGACGGTCAAGGGAGATGAGGGCAGCGGTCGACTTCAGGCTGAGCGCGAGCTGCTCGGCAAGGCACTGGAGGACGTCCAGGCCATCGTCGGAGTGATGGGCACCTGGGCGATGGAGTCGCAGTCGGATCCGCAGCGGGTCTACCTGGTCGGGCTGAATTCCACCCGACTGCTCATGGCATCCGGTGACTTGATCATCGGATGGCTCCTGCTGCGTCAGGCTGAAGTCGCCCTCAAGGCCCTTGCGACCGGGCCCAACGAGCGTGACCGCGTGTTCTACGAGGGCAAGATCGAGACCGCCAAGTGGTTCGTCCGCAACCGGCTTCCGCTGCTCGCGGCAGAGCGGGCCGTCGCCGAGGCGACGACACTGGACCTCATGGATCTGCCGGAGGAAGCCTTCTAGTCAGACGCTTACCTCCTAGTCAGACGCTGACCTCACGGGACGCCTCGTCGGACGCAGCGTCCGGCGGGGCGTTCCTCTTTCGCAGGTGCTGGAACGTGACCGCAACGACGAGGTAGACCCAGATCGCACCGAGGACGATCAGGGTGGGAGTCACGATGTCGCCGGGGACGTCGAAGGCCTTCAGCAGCGTGAAGGTGTTCGTGAAGATGATCATGCCGCCGACCGTGACACCCATGATGCGCATCGGCAGCCGGTGGGCGATCCACGCGCCGATCGGTGCGGCGATGATCCCCCCGACCATGAGTGGCAGCAGTACGCGCCAGTCGATCGCGGACAGGCCGAGACCGAGGATGAAGCCGGCACTGGCAGCGACGGCGACGAGGAACTCCGCGGCGTTCATGGTGCCGATCACGCGGTTGGGGGCCATCCGCCCGTTGGCGAGCAGGGCCGGAGTCGTGACGGGGCCCCAGCCACCGCCGCCCGTCGCGTCGACGAATCCGCCGATCAAGCCGAGCGGAGCGAGGAACCGCGTACCCGGGCGACCGCGCTTGAGCGCCACCGTGCGGTGTCGGATGAACCGGAAGAGGACGTAGAAGCCGAGGATGAGCAGCAGGGTGCTGGCCCAGGGTCGGGCAGCCTGGGTGGAGAGGCCGGAGAGGACCGTCGCGCCCGCGAAGGCCCCGATGGCTCCGGGCAGCGCGATGCGGCGCAGCACGGTCTTGTCGACATTGCCCATGCGGGCATGCGAGTAGGCGCTGGCCGCCGACGTCCCGATCTCCGCCATGTGCACCGACGCGGACGCCACCGCGGGGGCGAGTCCGATCGCGATGAGGAGGGTGGACGACGTCAGGCCGTAACCCATGCCGAGCGAGCCGTCGACGAGCTGGGCCCCGAATCCGGCGAGGGCGACCGCAAGGAGTCCGTACATGATTACTATTCCTACCGACTTACTAGGAATAGAGCAAGCCGACGCGCGGTCGATCAGCCCAGGCCACGCCGCGAGGAGATGACCCCGGTGTCGAACCCCGCCAGGTGCAGTCCCCCGTGGAACCGGGCGTGCTCGATCTTGATGCACCTGTTCATGACCACGTTCATGCCCTCCGCCGAGGCCTGCTCGGCGATCGCGGCGTCCTCGATTCCCAGCTGCAGCCACAGCGTGCGGGCCGAGACGGCAATGGCCTCGTCGAGCACCTGCGGGAGGTCGGACGGCTTGCGGAAGACGTCGACGATGTCCGGCGGCTCCGGCAGCGATGCGAGGTCCGGATAGGCCTGGTGACCCAGGACGGTCTCCTCCCGCGGGTTCACGAACCAGACCGTCAGGTCAGAACTCGACAGCAGGTACGTGCCGACGAAGAAGCTCGCCCGCGCCGGGTTGTTCGAGGCGCCGACGATGGCAACGGACCTGCTCCCCTTCAACAGGGCGAGCCGCTCACGCGCGCCGGGCGGAGTCCAGCTCATGCCCTCCTCCCCGTCGCCTGCGTGAGTGCCTGGTCGATGTCCCACCAGATGTCGTCCACGTCCTCGAGCCCGACACTGATGCGCACGAGGTCGGCGGGAACACCCGCCGACTCGAGTTGCTCAAGGCTCAGCTGGGCATGGGTCGTGCTGGCCGGGTGGATCACGAGAGTGCGCGCATCGCCGATGTTCGCGAGGTGACTCAGCAGCTCGACGCGGTTGATGAACGTCTCCGCGGCCGGGAAGCCACCGTCGATGCCGAAGGAGAAGACCGCTCCCGGCCCCATCGGTGTGTAGAGGTCGGCGCGCTCCTTCTGCGCGTGACCCGGCAGCCCGGCGTAGTTGACCCACGGAACGCGCGGATCCGCCGCGAGCCGCTCCGCGATGATGCGCGCGTTCGCCACGTGCTCCGTCATCCGCTGGGGCAGCGTCTCGACACCCTGCAGCAGAAGGAAGGCGCTGTTCGGGGCGAGCGATGCTCCGATGTCGCGCAGCTGCTCGACCCTCAGCTTCGTCAGGAAGCCGTACTCGCCGAAGTTCTCCCACCAGCGGATGCCGCCGTAACTGGCCACCGGCTCAGTCATCGTCGGGAACCGACCGTTGCCCCAGTCGAAGGTGCCACCATCGACGACGACCCCGCCCAGCGCCGTCCCGTGCCCCCCGAGGAACTTCGTGGCTGAGTGGATGACGATGTCGGCGCCGTGCTCGAGCGGGCGGCACAGGAAGGGCGTGACGGTCGTCGCATCGACCACCAGCGGGATGCCGGCCTCATGCGCGACGTCGGAGAGACCACGGATGTCCGCCACCCGGCACGACGGGTTCGAGATCACCTCCGCGAACAGAGCCTTGGTGTTCGGCCGAATGTGCGCGGCGAAGTCAGCCGGGTCGTCGCTGTCGACGAAGGTGGTGTCGATGCCGAACCGGCGCAGCGTGACATCGAGTTGCGTCACGGTTCCGCCGTACAGAGCGGATGACGCGAGCAGATGGTCACCCGCGCCCGCCAGGGCTGCGAACGTGATGAACTCGGCCGCCTGCCCGCTGCTCGTGGCAACGGCACCCAGTCCTCCCTCGAGAGAGGCGATGCGCTCCTCGAGTGCGGCGACGGTCGGATTGCCGATGCGCGAATAGATGTTGCCGTACTTCTGCAGCGCGAACAGGTTCGCAGCATCCGAGGTGTCCTCGAAGACGAAGCTCGTCGTCTGGAAGATCGGCACAGCACGTGCTCCGGAACCCGGATCCGGCGAGCCTCCCGCATGGAGAGCGCGCGTGCGAAAGCCCCATGCTCTGTCTGTCATGCCACTCCTTCCGTTCATGCGCCGTTCTTCGTTCATACCCAGCGCAGGGTGCGACGCTCGATTGTTGCGAGGATGAAGTCGGTCGTCTTGCCGAGGATCGCCAGGCAGATGATCGACAGCAGAAGGATGTCCGTGCGTGACGTGTTCTGGCTGTCGATCAGCAGGAAGCCCAGGCCCTTCGAACTGGCGATCAGCTCAGCAGCAACGACGAACAGCCAGCTCTGCGCGAGTCCGAGTCGGAGACCGGCGAACACGGTGGGCGCTGCCGCGGGCAGCAGCACGCCCGTCACCAGACGGTGACCCTTGAGACCGTAGGCGCGACCCACCTCGATGAGACGTCGATCGGTGTGCATGAAGCCCGATGCCACGGTGGTGAACACCGGGAAGAAGGCACCGATCGCCACCAGGGTCACCTTGGGCCCCTCGTAGATGCCCATCCACAGTACGAGCAGCGGGACCCAGGCGAGGGACGGCACCGCGCGCAGCGCCTGGATCGTCGGCGAGAGGATCCGGCTGGCCCACGGCGACAAGCCCACGAGGGAGCCGATCAGGATGCCCGCCGAGGCTCCGATCAGGAAGCCGATCAGCACACGCTGCACGCTGATCGCGACATGGCTCCAGAAGGTGCCGCGCTCGATCAGCTCGAACAGCGCCGCGACGACCGAGGAGGGAGTCGGCAGCTGGCTGGCGGAGAACATCCCGTTCGTGGCGGCCCACTGCCACAGCAGGAGCAGCAGGACAGGAAGGACCATGCCCACGAGGACTGCGCCCACCCAGCTGGGCCCGCGTGACTGCGCCCGGGTGGGCGCAGTCACGGGGGACTCGGCGGAGCTTCGCTCCGACTCCAGCA
>CAIZPS010000298.1 GCA_903934925.1 uncultured bacterium
CTTCCACTTGAACTGGTCGCTGGACGAGCTCGTGGACCTTCCGCACGCACTGCGTCAGCGTCTTGTTGAGCAGTCGCGGACGCTAGCCCGGGACAGGAACGCGTATGGCTGACGACACCACTCCCGAGACCCGGGGCTGGAGAGGTGCCTACCGCGGCGACTTCCGCACCATGGCACCCCTGCGTCCCCTTCTCGCGGGCATCTCCACCAGCGTGGAGCCAGCAGGCGCCTACGCCGTCACCCTTCGCCCGACCGGGATCGCGCAGGGCCCACTCTCGCACGGGCGGATCGCGAACTTCACCGGCCTGATCAAGGCGCCGCGCGTGGTTCGGCCGCATCGCGGCGCACCTCCCGCCGCTGAACCCTTCGGCGGTCAGGCCCGGGACGGCGGCATCGCCATCCCGGCGAATCCCTGGGCTGGCGACGAAGCCGACGACACCGCTTCGCTGGGTGCGCCCACCCCGGTCGTGCCACCCGCTCCCCGGCCCCGCACCCCGACTCCACGCCCTGCCGCGAGGAAGCCCAAGCCAGCACCACCCCGCGGTGTGCAGCCCACGCGGGCGCGGACTCCCATGGACCGGCGCCCCGCTGGAGCCGTGCCGACCAGCAGCCGTGGCCCCCAGGCCAAGCCCGGCTCGCCCGCAGCGACAGCACCCGCAACCCCTCCCGCCCTCCTCACCGAGTCCGAGGATTCGGGCCAATCGGGCCGCCTGCGCATGCGCGGCGGCGAGAGCACCGCGGCAATGGCGGCGGAGCCCGTCGCGCCATCGCCGGCTGTCGCGGCGGCACCGGCCTCCCCGGCACCGGCTGGTCGAGTTGCCCCCACGCCAACCACACCGGCACCCCCAACGCCGTCCTCGACGAGACCCCAGTCCAGTCCTCTGTCCCAGCGCGCCCTGAGCACGCGGCACCGAGGGACCCCTCCGATCCTGGCGTCCGAGCAGGCACTCGACCCCGCGCCTGAGGATCAAGGTCACAGCACCACCGGGACTTCCGAGTCCGCAGCTTCCCAGCGACCTTCCGGTCCCACTACCCGAACCAGGTCGATCCAACCTGCGCTCCCCTCCGCGGGTGCCTCAGCGGGTGCCTCAGCGGCCAGCGCACCACCTGCGTCCCAGGCTTCCCCCGCACCGGCCGGCGCAGTGGCGCCCACCGGAGTCCAGCGCCGTCCGAGCAGCACACCGGTTCCACCGACTGCCCCGCCGACTGCCCCGCCGACTGCCCCACCGACTGCCCCGGCGATCGCCCTACCGACTGCCCGTGCGACTGCCCCGGCGACACCAGCCCCGAAACCGGCGGCGGCGACTGCCCCGGCGATCGCCCCCGTGACACCAGCCCCGAAACCGGCGGCGGCGACTGCTTCCTCGTCCACAACTGCTCCTTCCGTGGAGGCGTCCGCACCAGAACCGGCAGGTCGCACTGAGGCACCACTGATCTCCCCCAAGGACCTCGCTCGCCCGTCAACGTTGCCGACACCGTCAGCGTCGGCGCCAGCAAGTTCCCCGTCACCATCGACGCCAGCAAGTTCCCCGTCACCATCGACGGCCGCACGACCCGCCGTCCCGGGTCCGAATCCCGAACCCACCTCTCGGCCGGCGGCGGCATCCGCACCCGGCCCAGGCACGGCCAACGTTCCTGCTCCTTCTGGGGCGAATACGTCGGCGACACCCAGCACACCGACCAGCACCAACTCGTCGTCCCCCTCGAGCCCCGCATCAGCAGCGCCATCAGGCAGTGCTCCCGCAGGAACACCATCAGGCAGTGCTCCCGCAGGAACACAGAGACGCGCAACCGGAGCCCCTACACCCACGGCGGCCGTACAGACAGCCAGTACGCCGACACCCCGCTCGCTGCCGACTTCGAGCGCGCAGCCTTCGGGCACATCGGCGGGGGCGAGCACACCGACAACTGCCATCCCAACTCCAAAGACGATGGACCAAGACGCCACGTCCGCGCCGCTGCTCCATCCCCGCGACCTCACCCGCGGACAAGAAAGCCCCGCCACGGGCACCCATGGCGCCACTGCATCGCCGACACCAAACGCACCGACACCGAGCGCGCCGACACCGAGCGCGCCGACCCCGAGCGCGCCGACACCGAGCGCGCCGACACCGAACGCGCCGACACCGAGCGCGCCGACACCGAACGCGCCACGCTGGAAGTCGCCCACACCACGCACGCCCACACCCAGTACGCCGACACCGAACGCACCACGGTGGAAGGCGCCCGCACGAAGCGCACTCACGCCGGCCACTGCTTCCACCCCCGGACCCACCCCAGTAGCGTCATCGGGCAGCACCCCCACCGGAACGCAGCGCCGCGCAGCCGGAACGCCTGCACCCACTGCGGCGGCACCAGCGAGCGCACCCAAGCCCAACACTCCAGCAGCCAGCGCGCCGCCGACTGTCAGCGCGCATGCGTCGAGCACATCGCAGACCGGCAGTGCACCAGCCAGCACGCCTACGTCAAACACCCCCCGACCTGCATCTGCAGCACAGACAGCAAGCACGCCAACACCGAGCGAGCCACCCTCCAGCGCTCCTCGAGCACGCAGCGAATCGACATCGAATGCACCAGCACCGGGTGCACCGGGTGCACCGAGTGCGCCGAGTGCACCGAGCGGCACGAGCGTGTCGTCCACCCCCGGACTCACCTCAGCTGCACCGGCATCCGATGTGCCAGCGGGAACACAGCGACGCGCAACCGGAACCCCTGCGCCCCTGCTCGGCCCCGACGACCTGGCCCGGGACTCGAGCAATCCCACGCCAGGTGCACCGGTCGCCAGCCCGCCGACACGTCCCCCGAGCGCCGCGGGTACTGCTCCTGACGGCGTCCAGCAGCGGGCGGCAGGCACCCCCGCTGCCTCTCAGCCTGTCGCCGAGTCGGTGAACCCGTCATCCCGTCCGCAGACACCTGACCGAGCACCATCACCTCCTTTGACGCCCAACGATCTGCGACGCCCAGCGACGACACCCTCGAAGAGCACGCCACAAGCACCGACGGGCGCGGCACCCGGCGTGACCACGTCGGCCGCATCGCCTTCCACGTCGGCCGCATCGCCTTCCACGTCGGCCGCATCGCCTTCCACGTCGGCCGCGGGCGTCACGTCAGCGAGCTCGACATCCGCACCGGCCGTCCAGCGTCGGGCCTCGACGGCCAACGCGGATGCACCGACGCTGGAGGCGAATGGTCTGCGCCCGACCACCCGCGCCACCAGCAGCGCCGCACCATCGGGGGAATCCCCACGACCCTCGGGGGAATCCCCACGCGCGGCATCTCCGACGCCGCCGCCGGACGTGACCGAGCAGTCCGTCCGCGTACCGCGCGATGTGCAGGAGGCGGTTGCCGCGGTGACCGGCCAGCGGCCCGCCGAGGTCACCGTCCGCCGAGGACCGCTGATCAATCGCACGGCGGCACGCATCGCCGCAGACTCGTACGCAACTGACGGGGTCGTCCACCTGCCGGGCACGGCGCCCCTGACCACCGACCGGTCCCGGCGGCTCCTCGCGCATGAACTCACCCACGTCGTGCAGCAGAAGTCGGGCACCGCACCCCACCACGAGGCCACCCCCGCCGGGCGGGATGCCGAGCAGCAGGCCCTGAAGGCGGAGGCCGCATTCACCGCGCCTAGGGGGCCAGCGCCAGCCGCACTGGGATCCGCTGCTGCCACCCCCGCAGCGGGAGGGCCGGCCCTCGGCCTGCCGAGCCCGGCCACGCGCGGCTCGGCGGCCGCCGCACCGGGGAGCCGGCCCGCGGTTCCGCGATCAACGTCAGCAGCGGCTGCCGATCGCTCGAGCAGTTTGCCCCGGACCACCGCCCAGCGCCCGGCCTCCACTTCCTATGTACCACTGGCGCTCAACAAGGGCCCCGCACCTTCGGGCCACGAGCCGAACGGCACTCCACCGGCCACCCCAGGCGCCTCCCCCGGATCACCCCGGTCCGGCTCACCATCAGCGCCACCCACAGCACCCCCGGCTGCGGCGATCCCGACCATCAGCAACCAGCCCCCGAGCCCACCCGCCAACCTCCCCTCGCCCACCTCTGCGGACTCGCCGCCCACGCAGCGACGTGCCTCCCACCGCGATGGAGCGGGCGGCCCCAGCGGGGATGGTGGCAACGCGAGCGGGCCGATGCCGCCCTCATCGAGTCCGGCCTCGAGTCGGCAGGCGCCTCCCCCCGAGCCCTTGGTGGACACCGCGACCGACGACTACTGGCTGCAGAAGCACGCACGCGCGCTCTTCCCCCACCTGCGTCAGATGCTGCGCAATGAGTTCCTCCTCGACCGGGAACGACGTGGCCGGCTCATGAGGGATGATTAGCGAATGTCCATGATGATGCCGGAGCCGTTCGATCCGGACTACACGGCGACCAACTTCGTGGGGTTCTCCCTCAGCGTCGACCTGGTCTCCGCGGACAGGACACTGGGAGCCAACTGGCAGTCCATCGACATGGGATCGATGAGCCTGCAGTCCCAGGACCTCTACCCCGGTGGCTTCAGCCGGTCGCGATTTCAGATGATCGGCGACCTCACCTATGAGAACGTCACGCTTTCCCGCCCATGGACCCCGAACCAGTCGGGGTGGATCCCGCAGTGGTTCGCCGCAGCAGCACAGCAGGGCCCGTCCAGCGTCTCCATCGCCATCAACTACCTCGACGTGCGGGGCACCCTGCAGCAGGCGATCTACAACTTCCGCGACGCATACCCGGTGTCGTGGAACCAGCCCCACTTCTATGCGGGTGCCGGCTCGGAGTTCAGCACCGAGTCACTGACCTTCAGCCACTCCGGCTTCGTCACCAGCGACAATCTCACCCCCGGCATCGACGACCCGGAGTCGGTTGAGCCATTCCGGCTCGTGGTCATGCCCGGTGGAGCCGACAACCCGATGTCCAGCGCGCTGTCGACCCTGACGAGCTGGACGGCCGGCGGCGATACCGCGGCCTTCAGCGCGACGAGCCTGGTGGCGGCCGCGACCGACCTTGTGTCGTCAGGTGTGTCCGTCGTCGCAGGAGCACTGCCGGCCATCACCTTCTGGGTACCTCCGACGAGCATCTCGGTGAGCAAGCAAGGAGGCTGGGGTCAACCCGATCAGGTTCCCGATGCGATCGGGTCCGGACCCGTGCAGTGGCTGGGCACGAACCCGCTCACCATCGACTTCGACTACATCCTCGACAGCGCCCTCGCAGACTCCCGACAGGGCGGAAACTCCCAGGCGAGCTCGGTGCTGCCGGATGTCGAGCGCCTCCTGGCGCTCATGGAAGTCGATCCGCTGATGGCCATGATGGGCGTGGGTACCTCGCCGATGGTCATGGTTCTGTGGGGTGACTTCACGTCGCCCGTGAGTTACGTGCAGAACGTCACCGCGGACTTCACCCAGTTCGACTCCAGTGGTCGTCCGACCCGCGCCACCGGCCACATCCAGATCACCCAGTACCCACCGGCATCCCTGCCGACCAACCCCACATCCGGCGGTGACCTCCCTCGGCGCAGCCAGGAGGTGTACTACGGCGATCAATTGGCGCACGTGTCGTTCCGCGCGTACAAGAACCCCGCCTACTGGCGTGATCTCGCCACGTCCAACAAGATCACCGACCCGCTGCGGGTGAGGGCGGGAACGAGACTGATCGTGCCCGACAGTGCCGCCCTGCCCCGCCGAGGCGAGTCCGGGCGTCCCGTGGGTGCGGCGCGCACGCCCGACAACCCGCGAGGCACACCGCGCAAGGGAGCCTCATGAGTACCGGCCCCTCCGGAGACCTCAGCCTGCGGCTGTACGTGGACTCCGTGCCCGTCCTGCCCAACGTCTCCCACCAGATTCGCCGCATCGAGGTGGACGCCCAGGTCAACCTCCCTGCCATGTGCGAGATCGAGCTGGCCGATCCGTTCTTCCTGCTCGTGGAGGAGGCCGGGCTCGCGATCGGCAACCTGATGGAGATCCGAGCGGTCGTCGGAGACAACCCGGTCGGCGAGGTGGTGTTCTCCGGGTTCGTCGAGACGATCGAGGTCGGTTTCGACAAGGCGACCGGCCGGGTCAGCCGCGTGCGGGCCTACGACGTCGGGCACAGAATGCTGCACGGGATGAGCACCAAGGGCTACCCGATGATGATGTATCCCGAGATCGCGGAGATGATCGGTCTCGAGCACGAGATTCCCACGATCGCCACCCCCTACCCCGTTGTGCTGCCCATGACGGTCCAGTCGAACGAGTCGGACTGGGACTTCCTCGTGCGACTGGCACGTGAGATCGGCTACGTCGTCACTGTCATGATCGACCCGGTGGCCGGCATCCCCACGCTCTACTTCGGGCCCCAGACAGCCGCAGAGACGGCCCCGCCGCCCATTCCCGGGGTGGAGATCTCCCCACTTTCCTTCGATGTCGGCGACGAACGCATCCTGAACTTGCGAGCGTCGGTGTCCGGATCCGGCATCACGGCGGTGTCCTCCGCGCGCGGATGGGACCAGACCCTCGGCGCGCCCGGCATGGGAGAGGGTCCCACCCTGGGCGACAGTTCGCTCAACCTCGTCCTGCCCGAGATGCTCGGCGCCGAACTCGGCGGCACGAACCAGAACGTCAACTTCACCCGATTCGCACAGAACGAGATGCAGGCCGAGGGCGCCAGCGAAGGCCTGGCCTTCCGCATGTCAGGCGCCTACGCCAACGTCGAGATCACCATGCGCGGAAACCCCTTCGCCATGCCTAACCTCGCACTCGGACTGAGCGAGGCCGGTGTGCTCACCGGCGAGTACACCATCACCGCCGTGACCCACACCTTCCTGCCCAACCACTTCGGCTACCGCACTCACGTGGTGTGCAGCGGCATGGAGGACCGCACCCTGGCAGGCCTCCAGGGCGCCGCGGAACCAAGAGTTACCAGCAGGCTGCACGGCGTGTACCCGGCCATCGTCACCGACTCCGAGGATCCCGAGCAACTCGGACGCGTACTGCTCAGCTTCCCCTGGCTCAACACGACCTATGTCAGCACGTGGGCGCGTGTCGTCCAGGCCGGTGCCAGCGAGGGCATGGGCATGCAGATCATTCCCGAGCCGTTGGACGAGGTGTTGGTCGCCTTCGGCAACGGGCAGCTGGACTCCCCCTACGTCATCGGCGGTCTGTACAACCTCGAGCGCCAGCCCGGCGTGCCGTGGGAGGAGGCAGTCGAAGGCGTGCCCGTGGTGCGCGCCTTCACCTCCCGGATGGGCAGCCAGATCCTCTTCATGGACGATCCCGAGGCTCCAGGCCTCGTTCTCAACACCACGATGGGTGCCTCCACCTTGATCCGGCTGTCGCCGGAGACGGGCATCGAGATCATCACCGTCGAGGGGCAGCCCATCGTCATCACCAGCGACTCCGACGTCACCATCACCTCTGAAGGAGCCGTGACGGTCAATGCGGCCGCGGTGGAGATCAATGGCGAGGGCGATGTGTCGATCAGCGCGGAAGGCGCCCTCGAACTGACCGCTGGTGGCGAGATCGCGATCTCCGCAGCGTCGATCAACATCGAGGCCGAGGCCGATGCGTCACTGATCGCACCCGCGGTCGACATCACCGGCGGCATCGTGAGCTTGGGAGCCTGATCATGGGAATGACGGACTTCGTCGGTCGAGGTGTCGACTACCCACTGCGGTTCGACGACCAGGGTCGCCTGAGCCTCGTGGGAGGCAGCGCGAACATCGAGCGTTCCATCGCGCTCATCATCGGCACGGCCTATGGCGAGCGACCGATGCGGCCAGAGTTCGGCTGCGGCATCCACGCGCTGGTGTTCGAGACCCCGTCGCCCGAGCTCTCCACCCAGATCCAGGCCCAGGTGACGGCTTCCCTCAAGCGATGGGAGCCCCGCATCGACGTTGTCTCGGTCGGAGTGAAGTTCGACAACGAGAACACGACCGCGCACATCCTGGTGACCTACCGACTCAAGGACACGTACGACGTCAGGAACCTTCTCGTACCCTTCTACCTCATCCCCAATGAGGATGAGCGCTTGCCGCAGCTGCCCACGGCCACTCAGGAGAGCTCGTGACCCTTCCCACGCCGAACCTCGATGATCGGGCCTTTCAGGACTTCGTCGACGAGGGCAAGCGCCTTCTGCAGCGTCGGGCACCCGAATGGACCGACAACAACGTCTCCGACCCCGGGATCACCCTTATCGAGACGTTCGCCTACATGGTCGACCAGTTGGTCTTCCGACTGAACCAGGTCCCCGACCTGCACTACATCAAGTTCCTGGAGCTGCTCGGGGAATCCCTACGGCCACCGTCAGCCGCCTACACGACACTCGAGTTCACCATGACCGTGCCGCAGGCAAATGATGTCGCGATCCCCGAGGGCGTCGAGGTGTCGACGGCCCGTCGCGGCACGAGCGCACCCATCGTCTTCACCACCAACGAGCCGCTGATCATCACCTCCGTCGACATCAAGTCTTTGCTGTCGCAGCCGAACGGAGGCGCGTTCAGCACCGTCGAGCCCAGCCTCTCCGGCGGGGCCGACCAGGCCGCGTTCTCCCCCAACCCCGCCGTGGGAGACGCGTTCTTCATCGGTCTGTCCAAGCCGGCGGCCGGCTGCATCATCGAGTTCGACGTCGATTCCCGAATCGACGGCATCGGTGTCGACCCCCTGCGGCCACCACGGGTGTTCGAGGCCTGGGACGGCCAGCACTGGTACCCCGTCGAGCTCATCTCCGACACCACCGGCGGCCTCAACCGGCGCGGCACCATCCGGCTCTACATCGACGCGCACCAACTGTCGAGCCTGGGCAGCATCGAGGCCGCCTGGATCCGGTGTCGCATCATCGAGACTCAGGGGGACCAGCCCGCCTACAAGACCAGCCCGACCATCCACAGCATCTCCGTCGCGACGATCGGTGGCCGCGTGAGCGCCTCTCACTGCCAGATCGTGATCAATGAGATGCCTGGGCGCACGAGCGGAACGCCTGGGGAGACGATTCAGCTCAGTCGGTATCCCATCGTGTCCGAGCAGTCTGAACTGACGATCGAGATCAGCAGCCCCGACGGCTGGGAGATCTGGACACGCGTCGAGTCCTTCGCCAACCAGGACTCCGACGCTCGGGTGTTCACCCTCGATGCGGTGTCCGGCACCCTGCGCTTCGGCCCCCTGATCCGCATGGAGGACGGTTCCGCTCGCACGTACGGGGCGACACCGGATGCTGGCTTGACTGTGCGCGTTCCCGTCTACCGCGCAGGCGGCGGGGTACAAGGCAATCTCGACACCGGATCCCTGCGGCTGATGCGCACCACGGTTCCGTTCGTCGCTCGCGTCACCAACATCGTGCCGGCGATCGGTGGAGTCGATGCCGAGAGCATCGAGGATCTCAAGGCGCGCGCGGCCCTGCTGGTGCGTGCCCGTGATCGCGCAGTCAGCACCGGCGACTTCGAGCTCCTGGTCCAGCGCGCCGCACCATCGATCGCACGCACCAAGTGCCTGCCCGGGTCGGAGGTCGGCAGTCCCGGCACGGTGCTCGTGCTCGTCATTCCCGACGTCCCCGACGGTCGCGTCCCCTTCGAAGTGCTGCGCCCCAGTCAGGAGGTGCTCGACAGCGTCAAGACCTACATCGACGAGCGTCGACTCATCGGCACTACCGTCCGCATCGAGCCGCCCCGCTACCTGGGCATGGCGATCGCCGCGCGCATCGCCGTGAGCCCGGGAGTCGCGGCCCCTGAGGTGTTTCGGCGGGCCGACCTCGCGATCGCGAACTTCATTCACCCGCTGCGCGGCGGATACGACGGTGCCGGCTGGCCCTTCGGCCGCGACATCTCCGTCGGCGACATCTACGGCGTACTGCAGAAGGTGCCGGGCGTCGCCTACCTCGAGGTCGTGCGGCTGATCCCGGTCGACGCCGTCACTGAGCAGCGTGCTGAGCCCACCGATCGCATCGTCCTCGAGACTCATGACCTGCTCTTCAGCTTCCCCAGCGACTTCCAGGTCGTGCAGCAGTGACGACACCATCACCAGCGGCGCCGCCGGGGACGACACCCACCGAGGTGAATCCCTTTCACGAGGCAGTCTCCAACGCGACCACGTATGCGGATGCGGTGCAGACGAACCGGAAGCTGATTCCCGGCCTGCAGAGCCCCTTCCCGATGATCAACTACACCTCGTCGATGCTCATCGAGGATCCGGTGGCTCAGATGATCTGCGCCAGCCTCGACGAGGTCCTGGCGCCCATCATCTCGGTGCTCGACTGCTACGACGCCTACCTCGACGCCCACGTGGCCCCGCTCGACTTCGTCCGATACATGTGCTCGTGGATCCTGGTCAGTCCCGAGCTGGGCTGGAGCGAGTCGGTCGTGCGCAACGCTCTCTCCCACGCCATCACCTTCTATGGCTTGCGCGGTACCTCCGTAGGACTTGAGAAGTTCTTTGCTGCCGTGCTGCAGATGAATGTGACCGTTGAGGAGTCCGGCTCCGTCACGACGAGTCGGGACTCCACGGACCCCACCACCTGGCCCGTGCCTGCGCCCCCGAACGCCACGATCACCATTCACGGCCAGGAGGGCGTACCCGTCGACCTCAACTTCGTCAATCTCGTACTGAACACCGCCCTCCCCGCGCATGTGGACGCGAGGCTCGTCGAGGCGACATGAAGACCAACATCACGTGCACGCGATGCGGCACGGTCACCACCTGGACGCCCTACTGCCCCGGTTGCGGCGCCTACCTGGAGTTCGCCGGCGATCCGCCGTGGATGCCCGAGCCGCAGATTCCCGACGACGATGCCGAGGGAGCTGGCTACGAGGCCGGCCCGCTGGACCCGACCACAGGCGCGACCACTGCCGCGACCGACACCCCTCCTTCCGCAGGGGCGACCACTGCCGCGACCGACACCCCTCCTTCCGCAGGGGCGACCACTGCCGCTGCCGACGCCACCGCTACCGATGCCACCAAGGTCGCGACGACAGCTACCGACGCGGCGGCAACCGCAACCGCAACCGCAGCCGCAGCCGAAGCCGAAGCCGCAGCCCCCGACGCGACCAGCGAGACGGCCGCTACTGACGCGACTGCACCCGAGGCGACTGAGGGCGGCAGGCGCAAGAGGCATGCCCGGGCGGATTCAACACCCAAGCCGACTCACCCGCATCGGCGCTTCGGCGGAGAGGACCCCTGGTGGCGGTTCTGGGATCGAGCCGACAAGCATCCTGCGGCCCCACCTCCACCCACTCCCGAGCCCACTGAGATCGCAGGACCGCACGAGGGTGATGCGCCGGATCCGTTCACCTACGTAGTCGTTGCACCCGAGGTGCCGGCAACCGTTTCGGCAGAGTCTCCTGCACGACAGGAGGAGGCGCCGAAGCGCACGATCCCGATCGGCAGACCTGACGATCTCGGCGTGCCCGGGGGTATCCCGTGCCCGCACTGCCGGTTCCGGAACTACGTCGATGCCTCGTACTGTGCGCGCTGCGGCTACCCGCTGCGCTCGGCCGTTCCCGAGGCATGGACTCCGGCCAACGTTCTGGCTCCATCGGAGAAGCCACCCCGACGGACGGACTGGAGTTTCCTTGTTCTCGTCGGAATCGGGGTGTTCATCCTCGGCGTCATCCTCTTCGCTCCCCCGGGTGAGCCCGTGCGTGCAGGAATCGGCAATGTGATCCGCTCGTTCGCCTACTGGCTCGATCCAGATCTGGGCACACCTGCCACTGTCGCAAGCGTCGATGCGAGTTCGACCGGCTACGGGAATCCAGCCACCGCCGTCGTCGGTGATGATGCCCGCTACTTCTGGGCTTCCGAGCCCAGCAAGGAGTGGGGTGCTGGCACGTCGCTGACCTTCAAGCTCAGCAGCCCAGCCACGATCGACCGCATGGTCATCAAGCCCGGCATCCAGAACGGCCAGTTCGCCGTTCGAGCCCTTGCTACACCGGAGAACCTCACCCTGATCTTCGTCGAGCTCGACTCCGAGACGCCCGAGCCCAGCGCCAGCCCCAGTGGGTCTGGGAGTGGCACGGCGAGTGGCACGGCGACACCTTCGCCAAGTTCAGGCACGGATTCCGCTTCCCCCAGCTCGACCAAGAGCGCGTCCTCCCCCAGCTCGACCACGAGCTCGTCCTCCCCCAGCGGATCGGCATCCGGGTCCCCCACCGGATCGGCATCGCCCACGCCGAAGCCCACACCGACGGCAACCCCGAGCGTGCAGGCCTCCCTGCCGATGATCGTCGAGCCGACCGACTGGACCACCGTCGTCAACTTCCCCGCCGTCTACACGGACAAGGTCACGCTCCGCATCGAGAGCGTCTTCCCCCCGGCCCTGCCCGACACATACGCGACAAATGGCAACGGCCAGGTGGCAATCTCCGGGATCCAGTTCCTCCAGAAGTGGGACCTCACCTCGCTGTTCAACTTCAGTTTCCGCGAGCAGGCCACGACGGTGCCCACACCGAGCCCGTCAGGCTCGTCGGGCTCCCCCAGCCCCTCCGGCTCCCCTACTCCCTCCGGGAGTGCATCGGGGAAGTCGGCTTCGCCCAGCCCTTCGGGCTCGAAGTCCTGATCTCGCGAGTCGAGCCTTCGCGAACGGACTCAGAGCACTCCCTCGATGACGATGGCGGCCGCGGGAGTGGACGTGGTCCCGGTGGGATCAGTAGGTGCGGGCGTGGACGTGGCCGCAGGAGTCGGAGTCGGCGACGGTGTCGACGTC
>CAIZPS010000299.1 GCA_903934925.1 uncultured bacterium
GGAGAGCGGATGCTCCCAGTTCATGATCGTGTGGAAGGCGGCGTCCTGCCAGTAGCGCGGCCACTTGTTCATCGGCGTGCGCCGAAGGTCCGCGAGGAGGTCCTTGGCCCTCGCCTCGCCCATGAGCTCCTTGTGCTCGTGGGCCATCATGTAGGTGACGCCCTCCGCGAGATCGCGCGAGACCTGGTAGGCGCCGAAGTAGTTGCCACCAGGGTTGATGACGTCGTAGAAGCCCTCACTCTCCCGACGCACGATGCACAGACGACGCTCCTCGGCCTTCGGGTGGAAGTAGCGGCCGCGATACAGGGTCGGCTCGACCCCGCGCATGTCGGTGGTCTGCTCGGACTTCAGGGTGAAGGACCGGAATGCGACCTGCCGGGCGGCGATCGCCTGACGTGATCGCGCGGCCCGAGTGGCCCGCTCGGCCGCCGCGGCACGCTCGACCTCGTCCACCATGGCAGGGGACTGCGGCACTGCGTCCCCTAGAGGCCCCGCGAGGGGCCCGGAGAAGGACTCCGCGAGCCCTGCATCCGATCCGGGGGGTGCAGAGATCATGGCGGTGGGTTCTGCGGGAGTCTCGGACTGTGCCGTGGGAGCCACGATGATGGCTGTGGCAGCGGCGGTGGCGAGCACTCCGGCGCCGATGCGTGCGGCGCCGATGGCCCAGGAGCGAGCGAGCATGAATCCTCTTCGGTCGGCACCGGACCCGGAGGGCCGGTGCGCCACCGTGATGCGGGTCAGTGCTCGATCGAGGACTCAGGTCCGCCTCGGTCTCGCTCTCCTGCCACGCGCCCTGCCAGCGCGAGTCGCACGCCCCAGCGGGAGTGGACACGTGGCTCCCCGCGGCGGCATCCGCAGGGGCATCACGAGGGTGCGCGACCAGTGGACGACGCACCCGTGCCGTGCAGTCACGGGGACTGCGGTCCATGACGCTACGTGGCCGGGGTGACAACCGCCGAACCGCGATTCGAGCGGTAGGTGTCCTATTTGCCTGGTTTGATCGTGATCATTCCGTGATCTTCACAACACCAGACGCGGGTCTCCGCACGGTCGGACTGTGACATGGATCTCGGAGAAAACCGGGGAAACCCGGCGTGTCCGGGTCAGCGCGCGAGCAGGGCGAGCACCACGATCACGCCGGCGACGACCGCCCCGATGACGATCCACGGGGCCGACCGCCGCATTCGCCGAAAGGCCGGCTTGCCCGTCCCGTCAGCGATCTCCCCCTCGGCCCGCAGTCGGTCATTCGCTCGGGCGATGCGCTGGGCCCGCGCGATGCGATCCTCCGCCGACGCCTCCGTCACACCACCGGAGACGAAGTCCTCGTCCAGAACGAGCTCGTCAAGGCGGTCGAGATCGTCCCGGGGATCCGGGTCACTGGCCATGGACACTCCTTCTGATCGCCGATGCGCCGGACCGCCCGTTGACCGGTCCCTCGACAGGGTACGTCCGTCGACCCACGGGCGCCCGCACCGGTGGCCTACGCTGCACGAACGCCGTTCGCGAAGCGGCGCACCGACCACAGGACGCGACGAAACGGAGTGGGTGCCATGGAGCTCGAGGGTCGCACGGCGATCATCACCGGTGCCTCACGCGGGATCGGGCGCTCGATCGCCGAGCTCTTCGCGGCCGAGGGGGCCAGCGTGGCGCTCGTATCGAGGTCCGCCGACAGCCTCGAAGAGGTCGCCGGCGGGATTCGCGCGGCGGGCGGCGCGGCCCACGTGATCGCCGCTGACGTCACGGTGCCCGATGCCGCCGAACGGATCGTCGCCGAGACCACGGCGGCCTTCTCCTCCGTCGACGTGCTGGTCAACAACGCCGGTGGCAACTCCTTCATGGCGCCCATCTCCGATCTGCGCCCCTCCGGCTGGCACAAGGCCATCGCGCTGAACCTCGACTCTGCCGTGCAGCTCATTCAGGCGGCCCTGCCGGCCCTGACCGCCAGCGGGCACGGCTCGATCGTGAATGTGTCGTCCGTGACCGCGTTGCGGGCCGCTCCCCTGCTGGGCGCCTACGGCGCGGCCAAGGCAGCCCTCGTCTCGGCCACGCAGACCCTCGCGGTCGAACTCGGCACCCAGCCCGTTCGCGTCAACGCCCTCGTTCCCGGATGGATCGCCACCGACCTCACGGAGTTCCTGAGGCACGGCGACGGCCTCGAGGAGAGTGTCCTCAGCCGGGTGCCCATGGGTCGCTGGGGTCGACCCGAGGAGATCGCCCAGGCGGCGCTGTTCCTCGCCGGCGACCGATCGTCCTTCATGACCGGGCAGTCCCTCGTCGTGGACGGCGGCCTGAGCACCAACCCCTGACACCTGATGCGAACCACCGACTACCCTGACAGCAGTCCGACTTGAGGAGCCCCATGCGCACCCTGATCACGATCGCCATCGTCGCCCTGCTGGTCATCGGTGCCATCGCCCTGGGGGTGAAGTTCTTCAACTCCTCCGTCGAGGAGTCCGAGCGGGACAACGACTGAGACGTATCCGGCGGGCGAGTCCTGCGCTCAGCCCTGCTCCTTGCACGCCTTGATCAGGTTGCGGATTCCTTCGACGTCGCCCGGGCTGAGCGTGTTGTTCCCGTCGACCAGGTAGTACATGACGTTCTCCGGCTCCGTGCCGTGTCCGAGACCCAGCACATGCCCCAGTTCATGAAGGTAGACAGCGCTGCGCTGCTGAGCACTCGCCCGCTTCACGTACTCGATGCCGAGCACCATGCTGCCCTCGACGATCTGCTTGGAGTCCTTCCAGACTCTCGTCGGCGAGGCGAAGCCCACCGTGCGCTGGTCGAGCAGGGATGAGTCCTGGTCCCTGAGGAACGCGATGTAGATGTGCCGCGGGCTCGGGTGGACTTCACTCGTCACGACGTAGGTCGTGTCGTTGTAGATGACCGGCACCTCACCGACGAACTGGAAGTCCAGTCCTGAGACCTCCGCCCACTTCGAAAGATCCTTGGTGAGCTGCGCGCGAGCAGTCCTCGCATCGGCCGCAGTGATGCGACTGGCGTCCATGCTCCAGGTGATCGGGGTGTCGCAGTCAGCCCAGCCGCTGTCGATGAGGTCCGGTGCGCTGCCCGCGAAGATCGAGGCGACCTGGGACTCCGCGTAGGCCACCACGCCGATGACGGACAAGAACACCGCAGACACCACGACGGTCGCGAACTGCCATGCGGGCTTGCCCCTGCGCCGATCCCGCGAACGGCGGTCCGTCCGACGACGCTAGGGTGCCGCGGCGCGGCGCTCCGGCATGGTCGCGCCGGACGAGCCCTCTCGCAGGTGGCCCTCACGGCGGTCTCCCTCGCGACGTTCTCCCTCGCGACGGTCCCCATGGCGTCGATCCGGCGGATGCGTCCGCTGGAAGTACAGGACGCTGACCATCCCGAGGCCGAAGGCCACGACGGTGATGAGAACCCACCAGTACCAACTCATGGCCTCACCTCCCGAACCAAGACCAGTATGCGCCGCCCCGAGCCTCGAAGACGCACCATGCGGGCACTTGGCCGGTCACATCCCCGCCCAGCCGAGGGTCACTGCGGTGTCCGCGACCGCCAGAGCCACCAGAGACCGACGAGGGGCAGCACCAGCGGGATGAACAGATAGCCGCTGCCGAAGCCGGACCACACGGACGCCTCCGGGAAGGCGGCCGGAGCCAGCAGGCTCGCCAGACCGACCACCAGCACACCCGCGAGTTCGATGGCAATGGCCACGGTCGCCACCCTCGTGGAGGTGCGATCGCCCCGGGCCAGCGCCACTGTGGCGACGATGTAGATGAGCGCGGCGATCGCGCTCAGTGTGTACGCGACCGGCGCCTCGTCGAAGCGCGTGACGATCTGGGAGAACGACCTCGCCGTGGCCGCCAGAGCGAAGACGCCGTAGATCACGATGAGTACGCGACCGAATCCGCGGTTGACGCGTGACTCAGACACCGGACCACACCTGCTGAACCCGCACGACCATGATCGGAACCACGAGCAGTGCAACCACGATCACCGCCGCTGCAGCTCGCGACTTCTCCTCGCGCACCCACCAGCCGGCCACGGGAACGACCGCCACCACGCCGAGCAGATAGAGGACGAACTCCAGCCGTGCGAAGTCGGTCGCGCGCGCGAGCAGCGACACCACTCCCCATACGAGGAAGACGACCAGCACGAGCTCGAGCGCCCCCAGCGCGACCCACAGCGAGCGGCCGGGCGGACGGTTCACGACCACCAGCACGACTGCCCAGCAGGCGAGCAGCAGGGGCAGCATGATGGCGACGGTCGCCAGTGGGCCGGTCATCCGACTGCGAGGGCCTTCAACTCGGCATCCTCGAAGGGGTTCGCGAGCGTGCGACCGTTCACGAGCACCGTGGGCGTGCCGCCCACCCCTCGACCGAAACC
Source organism: uncultured bacterium (assembly GCA_903934925.1). Taxonomy (GTDB): domain Bacteria; phylum Actinomycetota; class Actinomycetes; order S36-B12; family S36-B12; genus UBA10649. The sequence continues at coordinate 4,372 of CAIZPS010000299.1, forward strand.
TGTCTGCGTGGACGTCGCGACATACGGCACGTGCCGGTTCTCCTCGATACAGGCAATCGTGCCAGGCGATGCGCCGACGTCGCCCGCGAGCGCGGCGAGGGCCTCCACGACGAACTGGGAGGCCGGATCCGGACTGCCGAACAGCGCCGCGTTGAAGGAGACGAACGCCTCCGCACCTTCACCCTCGAGCACGCAGGCAGCGGCACTCGCCGCTCGCGCCGACGCACCCGGCGGCTCGAGGGTCGGGGTCTCCTCGCCGAGAAAGGCGAGGTTGTACTGCTTCACGAGCACGCCCGAGCCCGGAGTCAGGGCGCGGGCCACGAGGGCAGTGCCCACCTCCTGCTCCCAGCGCTGGCAGTACGGGCACTGGTAGTCCACGTAGACCTCGACGACATTCGATGCCCCGGGATCCCCGATCAGCACGGCCCCGGTGGCGTCGACCCCTTGAGGAAGGACGACGTCGTCAGCGAGTTCGGCTGCGGGCCCCAGTTGGGCGGGCTCCTCGGCTTCCGCACCGGCGCCACCCGACGCAGTGCCCTCAGCCGACACGGCCGCATCGGAGGCATCGGGGGCATCGGCCAGGGCCGTGACCTGCGCCTGCAGCGCATCGCCCTGGGCCTGCAGCACGTCGATCTGACTGCGCAGGGAGGCGATGCCGAGAACCACCCCGGCGGACAGCACCAGCAGCAGCGCAAGGCTCGCGATGACCAGGACGCGCACAGTGCTCACGGCACTTCGCAGGCTCGCCATTCCGGGGTTGGCCTGGCCGGTAGGCGGCTGGCCCGAGGGATGTGCCGCGGCGGGCACCGACGGGTAGCCCACCACCGTCGTGGGTGCCGGTTGCGGCTCGTCCGGGACGGTGGGCTGCTGATCGGTCATGACGGCACAGTAATTGACCATTCCGCGATGCGAACTTCGCGGTGGGGATGAGACCCTGCCGCATCGAGGTCTACCGTGGTGACAGCCGGCCGAGTGCCGCGCACTCGCTGCCCGCCGACCACCGCTGAGGGGACCGCCATGAACACCGAGATGCTCACGAAGATGGGCGAGGGCAAGGGCTTCATCGCCGCGCTCGACCAGAGCGGGGGCAGCACCCCCAAGGCGCTGCGCCTGTACGGCGTCGAGGAGTCCTCCTACTCCGGTGAAGAGGAGATGTTCACCTTGATCCACCAGATGCGCTCCCGCATCATGACCAGCCCCGCCTTCACCGGTGATCGGATCCTCGGCGCGATCCTGTTCGAGATGACGATGGACCGACAGGTCGAGGGCCTCGGCTCTGCCGAGTACCTGTGGACCCGCAAGAACGTGGTCCCGTTCCTGAAAGTCGACAAGGGCCTTGCGGATGAGGTCGACGGGACGCAGGTGATGAAGCCGATGCCCGGGCTGGACGACCTGCTGGCCCGAGCCCTCGAGCATGGGGTCTTCGGCACCAAGATGCGCTCGGTCATCTCCCTGGCCAACCCGGCGGGCATCGACGCCGTGGTCGATCAGCAGTTCGAGATCGGACATCGGATCCTCGCGGCCGGGCTCGTGCCGATCATCGAGCCGGAGGTCGACATCCACAGCCCGCAGAAGCAGGCGGCCGAGGACCTCCTGCACTCGGCGCTCCTGCGCCATCTCGATGGGGTGCCCGAAGGTCAGCAGGTGATGCTCAAGCTCACCCTGCCGAGCACTCCTGACTTCTACCTCGACCTCGTGCGGCACCCTCGGGTGCTGCGCGTCGTGGCGCTCTCCGGTGGCTACTCACGCGACGAGGCCGACACCCTGCTGCGCGCCAACCACGGCGTCATCGCCTCGTTCTCGCGCGCTCTGACCGAGGGCCTGTCGGCGCAGCAGAGCGATGCGGAGTTCAACGCCACGCTCGACGCCACGATCCAGAGCATCTACGACGCCTCGATCACCTGAACGCAAGCGGACGCGCACGTGCGTCCGACAGGCACTAGTCCTGCAGCAGCAACTCGTCGCCCACGCGGATTCGCCCCTCGGTGATGACCGTGGCATAGACACCGAAGTTGAATCCCATGCCGAAGACGGAGTCCTGTCGGCCGCGATAGTCGCCGATCAGCTGCAGGGTGCGCAGGTCGACCTCGCCGGTCTCGGGGTTGCGGGTCGTGCCCGCGCAGCGCTGCACCGGACCTCCCACCTCCGCGACGACACTGCCGATCGTGATGTGCCGCCCTCGCCAGTCGTCCTCGGCATGTGCGGGCGCGCCATCGAACTCGATCAGCATGCGGAACCGGCGGCTGTCGACCTCGGCGACTCCAGCCTGCTCGGCCAGTCGGTGCGTCGAGGCGTCGCCCAGGAGGGTCAGCGGCTCGACGTCATGAGCACCGTCGAGTCGGTCGGCTATCACCAGGCGCAGGGGTCGCCCGGCCCGAGCGCTCAGCACGGCATCCCAGGGCCCGGGCACCAGTCGGCCGTCGACCCGCTTGAAGGCGAAGAAGTCGGCCGAGTGAGGGTCACCAGGGATGACGTCGCCCTCCGCGACCACGACGCCCCCCTCCCACAGGGTCAGTCGGCCCTGCGCCGCGTCGAAGTGCCCGGTCAGGCCCACCAAGGCCCCGGTCTTGGCGATCGAGAACAGCGAGTCTCGGTCGTCGACGAGGTAGAAGCGCCGGTCGCCCACGACTCCCGTGCGGAGCACCGCGATCTCGTCGGGGTGATGCAGCCCGATGCCCTTGATGGGCGTCGTGGACAGCCGCGTCACATGCATGGTCGTACCGTAGTCGGCCTACGATCCAGCCATGCCGACGTACGAGTTCCGCTGCCGCTCCTGCGGGGCGACCTTCACCGAAGCCCGTCCCATGAGCGCTTCGAACGATCCGGCACCATGCCCGGCCGGGCATGAGGACACCGTCCGCCTGCTCGGCATAGCCGCCGCCGGACGTTCGGGCTCGGCGGGAGCTCCGGCCTCGGGGGGCGGCTGCTGCGGCGGATCCTGCGGCTGCGGCTGACATTCATCTAGACGACTTGGCCCTCGGCCGGGATCGGCTGGTTACTATGACGTCCACACATCTGCCGTGACCGTCCCTGCCAGCCGGCTCATCCACCGGCGCCTGAGGAGAGCCATGCCGACCATCGAGGGCCCGTTCCGTACCTCCGACGTCCACGCATGGGCGCGCTCCGCCGACGTCGTGATCGTGGGCCTCGGCATCGCCGGCGCCTGCGCCGCACTCGAGGCCCGACGGGCCGGGGCCGAGGTGCTCGTCCTCGAGCGCGCGGCCGCCGGCGGCGGTGCCAGCGCCTGGTCGCAGGGGCAGTTCTACCTCGGCGGTGGCACCGACGTGCAGACCACGTGCGGGTACGAGGACTCCCCCGACAACATGTACGCCTTCCTTCGGGCGGTCACGACGACGGACGAGGAAGACAAGCTGCGCGTGTTCTGCGACTCCAGCGTCGAGCACTTCGACTGGCTCGAGGCACAGGGCGTGCCCTTCGCTCGCATCGCCTACAAGCACAAGGCCGTCTACACGCGCACCGGCGAGGGACTGCTCACCACCGGAAACGAGAAGGTCTGGCCCTTCCGCGAGAAGGCGGCGCCGGCCCCGCGGGGACATCAGGTGTCCGGCGACGGCGATATCAGCGGTGGCAACGTGGCCATGACGGCTCTTCTCGGCACCGTGGAGCGCGAGCAGGTGCCCGTCATCTACGAGGCCAACGTCATCGGCCTCGTGCAGGACGACTCCGATCGGATCGTCGGCGTGAAGGTGCGCATCGACGGCGAGGACTCCTTCATCGAGGCGCGGAACGGGGTGATCCTGGCGTCCGGCAGCTTCAACCTGAACTCCGACGTCACCTCCGTGAACATGCCCCTTTTTGCGCAGTACGGCAAGCCGCTCGGCGAGCCGACCAACGACGGCGCAGGACTCCTGCTGGGCCGGACCGTCGGAGTCGCCGAACGCGGCATGGAGGGTCTGGTGGCCACGGCGTCGATCTACCCGCCCGAGGACCTCATCAAGGGCATCGTCGTCAACGCCGAGGGCCGACGGTTCATGACCGAAGACGCCTACCACGGTCGCATGGCCCACACCATCGCCCGCCAGCCTGAGGCGAAGGCCTTCCTCATCCTCGACGAGGAGATCTTCGGCTACCCCAAGCACGGATCCCACACCTTCATCGATGCGTTCGAGACCGTAGAGGAGATGGAATCGGCACTCGGCGTCCCGGCAGGCTCGATCCGCGGCACCCTTGAGCGCTACAACTCCGACATCGCCGCGGGCGAGGACACCGAGTTCCACAAGCACGCCGACTGGCTCAAGGTGCTCGAACCGCCATACGCGTTGTTCGAGATCTCGATCCCTCGCTCGGACTACCACTGGATGTCGCTCGGCGGCCTGGTCACCGACTCCGACGGTCGCGCCCTGCGCCCGGACGGCTCCGTCGTCGCGGGTCTCTATGCCGCCGGCGCCTGCACCAATCACCTCGCACAGGACGGCAACGAGTACGCCAGCGGCATGAGCCTCGCCGGGGGCTCCCTCTTCGGTCGTCGAGCCGGCGTGCACGCGGCGTCTGCGGCCGTGACAACGTGACCGGATCCCTGTCCGCCCTGCGCGGGCTCACCCCCCGCGTGATCGCCGTCGACCTCGACGGCACCCTCGTGCCGCAGAGCGGCGGCGTACCCGCCGGTGTGGCGGAGGCCGTCGAGAGGGTCCAGGCGGCAGGCGCCCACGTCGTGGCCGCCACCGGACGCTCCCTGTCCACCACCGGTTACGTGGCACGCGAAGCGGGCATGCACGAGTACGCAGTGGTGAGCAACGGAGCGATGATCGTGACGGTGGACCCCGAGCAGGTCGTCGAGGTGCAGACGTTCGACGCGTCAGGTCTGCTGCTGCAGCTCTCCGAGCTGGTCTCCGGCGCCACGCTGGCCGTCGAGCGGACCGACGGGGTGTTCCTCACCAACAGGCACTTCGTCGATCCCGGAGTGGCCTTCGACATCCGCGAGGTCTCGTTCGAATCGCTCTTCGCCGAACCCATCGTCCGCGTCATCGTCCGCAGCGACGCGCACCTCGACACCGGACTCGGCCCCGTGCTCTCCCATCTCGACATGCACTCGATCGCCTTCGGGATCACGGACGTGGCCTGGATCGACTTCGGCATCAAGGGCGTGACCAAGGCCACCGGACTGCAGACCCTGTGCGACCGGCTCAGCGTCGCAGCCGACGAGGTGCTTGCCATCGGCGACTCGATGAACGACATCGAGATGCTGCAGTGGGCCGGCACGTCCGTGGCGATGGGATCAGCACGCCCGGAGATTCGCGCCCTCGCCGACCACGTCACGGGCGCTACCCCGGGCGCAGGCGTGATCGAGGTGCTCGACCTGCTCTACACCTGACCACTCGCACCGTCACCGGTGCTCTCATTCCGTGCTCGCACCGTCACCGGTGCTCGACCGACTTCCCGCCGTCTCGTCCCCCGCCGATCAGCAGGTTCTGCCCCGTCACCCACCCCGACGCCGGCGAGGCGAAGTACACGACCGCAGCGGCCATGTCCTCCGGGGTGCCGAGGCGCCCGAGCGGCACGGTCCGGGCCAGCGCCGCGTGATCGTCCTCGGTGAACGACAGGACCCGATGGAACGAGTCGGTGGGCACCATGCCGGGCGAGATCGCGTTGACGCGGATGCCGTGCGGCGCGAGCTCCGCCGCCATTGTCTGCGTGAGGTTGAGAAGCGCCGCCTTCGACGCCGCGTATGCCGCTGTGTTGGGGGCCGCCCTCATGCCCGCACCGGAGGAGACGTTCACGATCGACCCGCCCTCGCCCATGCGACGCGCTGCCTCACGTGAGCACGCCGCAGCAGCGATGAGGTTCAGCTCCAGCATGTCGCGCAGCTCGTCGTCCGACACCTCCGTCATCGGCTTGACGTGGGCATCGTCGGTACCACCCGCATTGTTGACCCAGATGTCGAGGCGACCGAACTCCGCCATCGTTCGTTCGGCCAGCATCAGTCGCACGTCAGGATCGCGGAGATCGCCGGGAAGCTGGAGGGCCCGGCGACCACGTGCACGGACTTGGCCGGCGACTTCCGCCACGTCCTCGGCCCGCCTGCTGGTGATGACGACATCAGCGCCCGCATCGGCCAACGCCAGGACGATGCCGCGACCGATGCCGCGACCGGATCCGGTGACCACGGCCACCCGGCCATCGAGGCGGAAGAGATCGAGGATGCTCATTCACATGCTCCTGACAGTTCGATGAGGAACTCCGACAGCCGGGCCTCGACCCTGATCCTTGCAAGTGCATCGCCACGCGTCGGCCCCTGGTTGACGATGACGATGGGGATTCCTCGGTCCGCGGCCCGCTGGACGAACCGACGCCCCGAGAAGACATGCAGCGACGACCCGAGTACGAGCAGCGCGGTCGCGCTCTCCACCCACGCGAAGCACTCGTCCACGCGCTCCCGCGGAACCGTCTCACCGAAGTAGACGACATCGGGCTTGAGTGCGCCACCGCATGCGGAGCAGTCGACCATGCGAAAGGCGCGGACCTGCTCGTCCGTCAGTTCGACATCACCATCGGGATTGTGCACCTGCGGTGCCGGGCGCCACGTGCCATTGAGCTCGACAAGTGCCTGCTCAACCTCGGTCCGCGGGACGACGTTCGCGCAGTCCAGGCAGGCCACGCGATCGAGTCGACCGTGCAGGTCGATCACCGCCTCGGACCCGGCCACTGCGTGGAGGCCGTCGACATTCTGCGTGATCACGCCCGTCACGAGCCCCTGCTCCTCCAGGCGCGCGAGCGCTCGATGGCCGTCGTTGGGGCGGGTGCGCTCCATCAGCGGCCATCCAGCGTGGCTGCGGGCCCAGTACCGATGACGGGCGGCCGGCTCCTGCCGGAACTCCCGATAGGTCATGGGGGCGTGCTTGCGCTGGGCGGCACCTGATGGCCCCCGGTAGTCGGGAATCCCGGAATCGGTGGACATTCCCGCCCCCGTGACAGCCACGACTCCCCCGCCCGCGACGACCTCCGCCACCGCCTCAAGCGGCCGCACGCCCGTCCCTGCCGTCATGGCCCCATCGTGGCGGACATCGACCCAGCCTGCATGCGCGGCACGGCCGTGCGGAGGCGGCTCGAAATGCCGGTCACTTCGTGTTGAGGACCGAGTGACGGCGGGAGTAGCCGAAGTACACGGCAAAGCCGACGAGCATCCACAGTGCGAAGACCAGCCACGTCACCGCATCGAGCCCAGCGACGATGACGAAGATGAGCACGATCCCGAAGACGGGCAGCAGTGGGAAGAGCGGCGTGCGGAATCCACGCGGTAGGTCGGGACGAGTGCGCCGCAGGATGATCACGCCGATGTTCACGATGGCGAAGGCTCCCAGCGTGCCGATGCTCGTCGCCTCCGCCAACTGACCCAGCGACACGAAGGACGCCGGTATGGCGATGAGCACGCTGACGATGATGGTGTTGGCAACAGGAGTCTGGGACCTGGGGTTCACACGCGTGAAGATCTTGGGGAGCATGCCGTCGCGACCCATGGCGAACAGGATGCGGGTCTGCCCGTAGAGGGTCACGAGGACGACACTGAAGATGGAGATGACTGCGCCGACCGCGATGATGTTCCCGGCCCACACGCCACCGACCGCTTGGTTGGCGATGGATGCGAGCACCGCCTCCGCGCTGGACTGCTCACCCCACTGCCACCCAGCCGCTCCGAGCGCGGCGAGGGTGACGATCAGGTAGAGCGCCGTGACGATGACCAGGCTGCCGATGATGGCGAACGGAAGGTCGCGCTTGGGGTTCTTCGCCTCCTCGCCGGCGGTAGATGCGGCATCGAAGCCGATGTAGGAGAAGAACACCTGGCCAGCGGCCGCGGTCACGCCGAGCAGGCCGAGCGGGAGGAAGGGCGACAGGTTGCTGCCGTCGAAGGCAGTGAACGCGACAATGCTGAAGAAGATCAGGATGCCGATCTTCAGAAGCACCATGACGGCATTGACCCGAGCCGATTCCGATGCGCCACGGATCAGCAGCACGGCGCAGGCCATCACGACGATGAGAGCGGGCAGGTTGAAGACCCCGCCCTCCCCGGGCGGATTGGCCAGAGCCGAGGGGATCGTCACGCCGAAGGAGCCCAGGAAGGAGTTGAGGTACTCACCCCAGCCCACGGCGACAGCGGCCACCGCCACGCCGTACTCCAGCATCAGCATCCAGCCGACCGCCCACGCCACGATCTCGCCCATGGTCACGTAGGCGTAGGAATACGAGGATCCACTCGCCGGGATCGTGCTGGCAAGCTCGGCGTAGGAGAGGGCGGACATCAGCGCGGCTACGGCAGCAAGAGCGAAGGAGAGCAGAACCGCGGGCCCGGCCTTCGGGATGGCGACACCCAGGATCACGAAGATGCCGCTGCCGACGATAGAGCCAATACTGAAGTACAGCAGGGCCGAGCGTCCCATCGTGCGCTTGAGTTCGTGGTGGGAGACGACCTCCTCGACGCTCTTGCGTCGGAAGAGACCCGCTGCCATGCCTGATCCC
>CAIZPS010000300.1 GCA_903934925.1 uncultured bacterium
GGCCGGATACCAGAGCCCGTTGAGCGCACCGACGCCCAGGGCGAGGACGGCGAGCACGGGCACGGTGGCCGTCCCCGTGATGAACAGGACGGCCTGCGTGGCGACCAGCAGACTGATCGTGATGTCGGCAGCGCCGACGAGGCGCGCTGCGCCATAGCGATCGGCGAGCGCACCACCGAACGGCAGGACGACGAGCACTGCGATTGCGGTAGCAGCGAGCACGATGCTCAGGGAGGTCGCTGTTGCGCCGGGAATGGCGAGTACGCCGAAGGCGAGGGCAATGGGCTGCATGCCGTTGCCCACGTTGCTGATGAAGCGCGAGGCGAAGAAGCGGCGAAAATTCGGGTCCGAGATGAGGTCCCGTGTGGCGGACTGCATCAGGTCGCGGTCGCGGAAAGGTCCGTGAGCGGGAAGTGGCAGGCGACCTCGTGGCCCCCGCCCATGTCGCGGAGCACAGGGATCTCCGTGCGGCAGCGTTCCTGGGCGATGTGGCAGCGGGTGTGGAAGGTGCAGCCGGTTGGCGGATCGACCGGGCTGGGTGGGTCTCCACGCAGCACGATGCGCTGCCGCTCCGCCTGCAGGTGGGGGTCGGGTACGGGAATGGCCGACATCAGGGCGTACGTGTAGGGGTGGAGCGGATGCGAGTAGATGTCCTCGCGGCTGGCGACCTCGACGATCGATCCGAGGTACATCACGGCCACGCGTTGTGCGATGTGTCGGACGACGGCGAGATCATGCGCGATGAACAGGTAGGAGAGCTGGAATTCCTCCTGGAGGGTGCTCAGCAGGTTGAGGATCTGCGCCTGGATGGAGACGTCGAGTGCGGAGACCGGTTCGTCGCACACGATCAGGCGCGGCTGGAGGGCGATCGCGCGGGCGATGCCGATGCGCTGCCGCTGGCCACCGGAGAACTCGTTCGGGTACCGGTTCACGTGCTCGGGATTGAGTCCGACGCGGTCCATCAGGTCCCGCACGGCAGCGCGCACTCCCCCGGGCGGATCGACCTTCTGGATCCGAAACGGCGCGGCGATGATCGACCCCACGGTCTGGCGGGGGTTCAGGGCGTTGTAGGGATCCTGGAAGATCATCTGCGCCTCGCGCCGCCTGGGCCTCATCTGGCGCCGGCTGAGGTCGGTGATATCGGTGCCCTCGATCTCCACTCGACCCGAGGTGATCGGAAGCAGCCTCAGGATCGCGCGCCCGGTCGTGGACTTCCCGCACCCGCTCTCGCCGACCAGGCCGAGCGTCTCGCCGGCGCCGATATGCAGGCTCACCCCGTCGACGGCCTTCACCTGGCCGATGGTCCGCGGGAAGACGCCACGGCTCTTCACGGGAAAGTGCACTCGCAGGTCGGTGACACGCACGATGTCGGTCATGGGGCACCGCCCGTGCCGTCGACGAGATGGCAGCGCGCCGTGTGACCCGGGCTCACCTCGAGAAGCTCCGGCTCGAGGGTCCTGCAGAGGTCATCCTCGACTCGCGACCGCTCCCGGCAGCGCGGGTGGAACACGCAGCCCGATGGCAGTCTGATCAGTGAAGGAGGATTTCCGGGAATCGGGTCGAGCCGTTCTGAGCGGACCTCGTCAAGGCGTGGCACCGACGACAGCAGGCCCTGCGTGTAGGGCATGGACGTGCGGTAGTAGATGTCATCGGTGGATCCGTGCTCGACGATGCGCCCCCCGTACATGACGCACACATCCTTCGCCATCTCTGCCACGACGCCGAGGTCGTGCGTGATGACGACCATCGTGGTGCCCGTCTGCTCCTGCAGTTCCATCATCAGGTCGATGATCTGCGCCTGGACAGTGACGTCAAGCGCCGTGGTCGGCTCGTCGGCGATGAGGAGGTCGGGGCCGTTGATGAGAGCCATGGCGATCATCACGCGCTGCCTCATGCCGCCGGACAGCTGGTGCGGGTAGTCATCGACTCGTCGCTCGGGAGCGGGAATGCCCACGCGGCGCAGCCCGTCGATGGCCATGTCGCGCGCCTGCGACTTGCTCACGTTCTGGTGGACCCGCACTGCCTCGACGAGCTGGTCGCCGATCCGGTAGAAGGGGTGCAGGCTGGAGAGTGGGTCCTGGAAGATCATCGACATGACGGATCCGCGCATGCGGCGTACGTCGTCCGGTTCGCACTCGAGCAGATCGGTGCCGTTGAGAAAGACGTGCCCGGAAACCTGGGCGGCGCGGGGGTTGAGCAGGCCCATGATGGCCTGCGCGGTGACGGACTTGCCCGAGCCGGACTCGCCGACGATCGCCATGGTGCTGCCGGGCGAGACGGAGAAGCTGGCCCCCGCGACGGCGTGCACGGTGCCGTCGTCGGTGGGGAAGTCGACGTGGAGATCGCGCACCTCCAGGAATGCGCCGGTCATGACGCCCTCACCCGCGGATCGATGTAGGCGTAGAGGATGTCGACCACGAGGTTGGCGATGATCACGAACGTCGCGGTGATCAGCGTGACGCCCACGAGAATGGACTGATCGGGGTTCGTGACGGACGAGATCGCGAGACTGCCGAGACCGGGAAGGCTGAAGATCGCCTCGAGGATGATGGCGCCGCCCAACAGGCCGGCGAGGTCGAGCCCGGCGGCCGTCACGATCGGAGTGAGCCCGGCGCGGAGTGCGTGCTTGCCGATCACCGTGCGCTCTGGCAGGCCCTTGGCCCGTGCAGTGCGGATGTAGTCGTCTCCGAGGGTCTCGAGCATCTGACTGCGCGTGAGGCGCGTGTAGAAGGCGGCATAGAGGATCGCGAGGACCAGCCACGGCAGGATCATGGTCTGCACGAACTGGACGGGATCGTCCCAGGGGTGCTCGTACCGCGGGAAGGGCAGGATCTGCCAGCGGATGATGACGAAGTAGATGACGACGAGTCCGAAGAAGAAGGACGGGAGTGAGTACCCCACGAGGGCGACACCCGTGATCGCCTTGTCCTGCCAGCCGCCGCGGCGCAGCGCGCTGTAGATGCCGAGAAGCACGCCCCCGATCAGGAAGAGGACGAAGGCTCCCAGTGCCAGGAAGATCGTCGTAGGCAGTCGATCGAGGATGAGCTCGAGGACGGGCTCGGACTTGGTGAACGACCACCCGAGACAGGGTGCCTCGCAGACGACCGCACCCTCACCCACCCCGTAGGTGCGCCCCACGAAGATCGCCGAGAGGAACAGCCAGTACTGCTCGAAGACGGACTTGTCCAGCCCGAGCCGGATCCGGTTCAACTCGATGGTCTGGTCGGTGCAGATCTTGCCACAGGTCAGACGTGCGACGTCTGCGGGCAGCAGGCTGAACAGCACGAAGACAGCGAAGCTCAGCAGGAGCAGGAGCAGCAGCATGATGAGGACACGTCGCAGAACGTATGCACCCACGATGCCCCTCCTCCTGATGCCGTACGTGGACTCGGGGGGAGGGCGGTCGCGCCGCCCTCCCCCCGAGAGTGACCGCTACTGGACGGCGTACATGTTCGGGTACGGGTACGACCCGTACGCCGACCAGCTGAAGATGGGGCCGACATTCGTTCCGGCCAGGCGCTGGTCGCGCCCGAACCGGGTCGGGACGATCCACATCTTCTTCGCCGCCTCCTTGCTCAGCTCGTGCCAGAGTTCTGCCTGCTTCTGGCGGTCGAGCTCCTGTGAGGCGACCTTCACCTTCTCGGCGTAGGCCTCGTCGTTCACGCGGGACAGGTTCCATCCCTGCACGAACAGCGGAGGCAGCACCGTCGAGGCGTTCGGCCAGTCAGCTCCCCACCCACCGAGCATGACCTCGTTGGGGTTGTCGAAGACGACGCCGTAGTACTGGCCCCGCTCGATCGGATTCGGCTTGACCGTGATGCCGGCGCGGGCCAACGACTCCACCCAGATGGCGGCGGCCTTGTCGTTGTCCTCGGACTGGCCGTAGTCGAGCGTGATCGTCAGATCGGATGCCCCGGCCTCAGCGAGCAGCTTCTTGGCCAGTTCCGGATCACCGTTCGGTGGCACTGGGGCCCCGAGCAGGTCATCCCACAGGCCCGTGGGCGCGTAGTCGATGCCGATGTTCGGCTTCACGGCGCCGTCGGCGTAGTCGCCGCCGAAGGTGCCACCGGCATTGAGCAGGAGTGCCTCACGGTCCAGCGCGACGCCGATCGCCTGACGCACCTTCTCGTCCGGCACCTTCTCGGTGTTGATCGCCGCGTAGATCGTGTAGGCATCGAAGGCATCGATGCGGCGCGACTCGTACTGGGCGTCCTCGAAGACGACCGGCAGGGAAGCGGTGGTCAGGCTCTGCACCATCGCGTAGGCGTCCTCGCCTGAGCTCTGCATGACACGCTGCTCGCCGACGGTCTCCTCGATGCCGAAGTTGACCACCCACGAATCGGGCAGGGCAAGGCGGTAGGGATCGCTGTCCTTGCTCCAGTTCTCATTGCGGACGAGGGTCAGGTTGCCACCGGGGCCCTTGGTGTACTCCTGGATCTTGTAGGGGCCGTTGGACATGGGCTTGTTCGCGTACTCCTCACCCGTGACCATTCCGGCCGGCACCGGGCTGAAGCCGAGCGTGACCGAGTAGTTGAAGTCGGGCACCGGCTGGTTCAGCATGAAGGTGATGGTCTTGTTGTCATCCGAGCAGGTCACCGCCTTGTCGAACAGGTCCTGGCCGGTGCCGTCCACCGGGCCGAGGTACTGCGAACTGCCGTCCTCGTTGGTGGGGATGTCGAGGTACGTCACCGCGTAGACCGGACCACCCTCGGCGAGACCGATGTCGAACTGACGGGATGTGCCGTAGGCGACGTCGGCGCAGGTGACCGGCGCTCCGTCCTCCCAGGTGATTCCGTCGCGCAGGGTGAAGGACCACACCTTGCCGCCCTCGGATGCCGTACCGGTGTCCGTCGCCATGTCGGGCACGAGCGTGGTGCCCTCTACGTCGCCTTCAGCGACCTGGTACGCCGTCAGGCTGCGCTGGATCGTCGCGCCGAGGAAGGCAAGGTCCTCGCCGGTGTAGACGACCTGGGGATCGAGGGTGAGGAACTGCTCGGCCGAGGTGAGAATCGTGAGAGTGCCGCCAGGCTGTCCCGCGCCCCCCGCCTCCGCGGACTCCTCGGCGGGAGCCGACTCGGCCGTGCCCTCCGCCGCCGCTCCCTCCTCCGCTGTGCCTCCGTCTGACCCGCCGCATGCGGCGAGCACCAGGGAGGCGATGACAGCCGTCGCTGCTATCGCCGCCCCTCGTCGGACTCTGATCATGGCCCTACCTCCACTTCCTCGAGTGTGGTGTCGTCAGACACCCTGCCTTCCGGTGCATCACCGACTGATGTGCGATTACCGGGAAGTTCTTCGCCGTGATCATCGATCGACCGCCTTGGGATCGAGAGCATCACGGATGGAGTCGCCGACCAGGTTGAACGCGACGACCACGATCACCAGCAATGTGCCGGGTATGAACAGGTAAGAGGGAATGAGGGTGAAGTACTGGACGGAGTCGGCGAGCATCGCACCGAACGAGGGTTCGGGGGGCAGGACTCCGATGCCGAGGAAGGAGAGCACGGCCTCGACCGCGATGTACACCGGCAGCAACAGGGTCGCGTAGACGAGGATCGGGGCCCAGAGGTTGGGGAGGATCTCGCGCACGAGGATTCGCGGAGTACTCGCGCCTATCGAGACCGCCGACTCGACGAATTCGCGCTCGCGCAGGCTGAGCACCTCTCCCCGGACGATGCGGGCGAGGTAGGGCCAGCCGAAGACTCCGAGAACGAGGATCAGGTAGGTGATCCTCGATGCGTTGCCCTCGGGCACCCCGAGCGCGGTCAGGCGCTGGGTGAGGGATCCGGAGAGCGCCAGGATGATGAGGAGGAAGGGAAAGGCCAGGATCAGGTCCATGAACCGGCCGAGGAAGCCATCGACCCACCCGCGTGCGTAGCCGGAGATGATGCCGAAAAGCGTGCCGAGCACGACCACGAGGATCGTCGCCGAGAAGGCGATGAGGAGTGAGATCCGCAGGCCGTAGAGCAGGCGGGCCATGATGTCGCGGCCGGTCCCCCATTCGACGCCGAGCGGGTGCTCGATGCTCGCGCCGCCCCAGGGCCCGATGGGCTTGCCGCCGGAGGTGTCGATGACGGTCTTGTCCAGGGAGTAGGGATCGACTCCGATGAGACCTGTGATCACGGGAGCGAACAGGGCCATCAGGAGGATGACGATCAGGATGACCGACGAGAGGATGAAGGTCCTGTCGCGGCGAAGCCTGGACCAGGCAATCTGGGCCAGCGATCGACCGGTGATCTCTGTGGAGGTCACCTGATCGGCCGCAGTGGACACCCCACCACCACCTCCTCGGCCGCTCGGCGCGCGGGCACGAGCCCGGA
>CAIZPS010000301.1 GCA_903934925.1 uncultured bacterium
CGAGGTCATCGTCATCGACGGCGGTTCCTCCGATGGGACAGTGGCCATCTCGGAGTCCTTGGGGGCCCGGGTGCTGGCGCCCGGGCGACTCGGCCTCGGGCCCTCCCGGCAAGTCGGCTATCGGGCTGCTACCCAGCCCTACTCGGCCTTCGTGGACGCGGATGACCGTCTGGCCGATGACTGGATCCCCACGATGCTGGCCGAGATGGATTCCGGTGGCTACTCCGCCCTGCAGAGCTCGCTGCGCGCCGTCGACACCGGGAGCTTCTGGAGCCGTGGCTGGGACCAGTACTTCAGGGAGAGCGTTCGCCCCTGCCCCGACACGACGATGGTGGGCCGGCCGGCCATGTTCCTGACCGCGGCCTTGACCTCCGACGACGCCGATCTCGTCTCCCTGGACGAGGACACCCACCTGTCACGACGGTTCGAGCTGCAGGGCCTGCGCCAGGGGATCGGGACGGCGATCGCCTACCGGCACGTCGAGGACTCCTGGCATGAGAACACCCGCAAGTGGCAGTCCTATGGCCGGGGGTATCGGGGGTTCGTCGCGGCACACCCCGACCGCCGGCTGGCCCTAATGCGCCACATGGCCGTCACGATCCCACTTGAGCGCACCTGGCGACCCGTCCTGCGCGGGAAGGTTGAGCAGCCTGCTTTCGCCGCCCTCATGACCGCGAGCATCTGGGCCGGGTGGCTGCAGGGTGTCGGCCCTGACCAGACCCCCAAGGCGGCCTCCGCCTGACCGCAGCCGCTCTCGTCCCTCAGCGGCGGACCTCCGGCACCCCGGAGCGCTGGGTGAGGGGTGCGGGGTGGGCGATCCAGCAGTCCCCGGGTGTCGACAGCTGGGCCACCTGCATCAGGGCCTCATTGACCTTGAAGTCGATCGGGACGACCGGTGAGAGCGGGATCCTCTCCAGTTCGGCCATGAGCCGCTGGAGGAAGTCACCGCGATAGAGGGTGGCGCACACGGTGTTGGTGACCGGGCGCTGGGACTCCCAGAGGGGCCACGTCACGCCCGGCACTCGCTCATGGATCGGACTGAGCAGGTGCTCGATGCCGAGTTGAGCAGGGGTGAAGGACTCCGAGAGGCTCACCATCACCGGCTGTGAGTCATCCGCTCGATCGGTCAAGAAGGCATCGAGTTCCTGCGCGAAGACAACAGGGTCGGGTGCGCCGGCATCGTCCTCGATGATGAGGGCCCACGTCGGCTGCGCGGCAACTGCCTCGCGGAGCAGGCGCATGTGGGAGAGCTCGATGTTGGCCAAGCGCCGGACCGAGCGGAAGCCCGGATCGTCGTCCTGAAGCCGCCGCCACGGCGGGGCGAGGTCCCACGTCCGCTTCGCCCGACGCACCGCGAGGAGGAGCCGGTCGGCCAGGGGCAGGGACCGTCCAGCGATGTAGGAGCGCCACCGGCCCTCCACATCAAGCTCGGCCCGAACGGAGGCACGGACCTGATCTCGGTCGATGGGCAGCAGGGCCGGGGTCCACGCGTCGTCCGCACTGACCTGCCACGCGACCCCCCGACCACGCTCCCGCAGGGTCCGGACGACGGTCGGTCCGAGGCCGGTCTCGCCGGAGGCGTCGGGATAGCGGGTTCCCGGGTGCGTGACGAGACCGACGAACAGGTCAGGGGGCACGGGCACCGTCACGAGGGAAGGAGGGGTGGGCTCGTCGCTAGATTAGCGGGGTGAGCGACGCCGCCGGCC
>CAIZPS010000302.1 GCA_903934925.1 uncultured bacterium
AATCGAGGATTCGGCAGCCACGACTGACGCAGATGTGGGGGAGGTTTCTCCTAGGTGAGGCCCGCCGCCTTGGCGACGGCTCGCTTGGTGAGCACCCGGGCAAGGTGCTCGCGGTACTCCGCGTCGGCGTGGATGTCGCTGGTCGGGCTGGTGCCCTGTGCGGCCTGCTCCGCCGCCGCAGCGATCTCGGCGAGCGAGGATGCACCGACGAGAGCCTGCTCGACGGCCGTCGCCCGAACTGGTCCTGACCCCATGTTCGTCAGGCCGATTCGCGCCTCAGCGATCGAACCTCCGTCCATGCGCACGGTGGCACCTGCGCCGACGATGGCCCACGCCTGTGCCGTTCGGTTCAGCTTCTCGTAGTGGGCTCCCCAGCCGGTGTGCTTGGGAAGGCTGACGCTTACGAGAATCTCATCCGGGCCGACTGCCGTGGTGAAGTAGTCGACGAAGAACTCGCTCGCCGCCACCGTGCGCCGCCCGCTAGGGCCAGCGATGGTGAAGGCGGCGCCGAGTGCCAGAGCCACCGGTGGTTGATCACCCGCGGGGTCGGCATGCGCCATGGCACCGCCCATCGTCCCGCGGTGACGGATCTGCCGATCGGCGACGTGCTCGGTCGCCAGGGCCAGCAGGGCCGCGTGGTCGCGGACCAATGGACTCTTCGCCACGTCGTCATGAGTCACGCCGGCACCGATGACGATGGAGTCACCGGCATCGGTGATCCCCTTCATCTCATCGATGCGGGTCGTGTCGACGATGACGGACGGCTCACCCATCCGCAGGCGCAGGACAGGCATGAGTGACTGTCCGCCTCCGAGGATCTTCGCGTCGTCACCTCCGGCGACGAGCGCTGCTACCGCCTCGTCGACGGTGGTGGGACGCACGTAGTCGAATGCTGCGGGGATCATGCTGAGGCTCCCTTCGCTGCCTGGATGGCTCTCCACACGTTCTGCGGGCTAGCCGGCATCAGGACGTCCGTCACGCCCATGGGGCGCAGGGCGTCGACGATGCCGTTGATGATGGCCGGAGTCGAGGCGATCGCCCCGGCCTCGCCCACGCCCTTCGTGCCGAGGGAGTGGGTAGTGGACGGCGTGACCGTCCGATCGGTGATGAACGACGGAAGGTCGGCGGCACTCGGGATGAGGTAGTCGGCCAGGCTCGCGGTGAGCAGGTTGCCGTCCGCGTCGTACTCGACGCCCTCGTACAGGGCCTGCCCGATGCCCATGGCGACACCTCCGTGGACCTGTCCCTCGACGATCATCGGGTTCACCTGATTGCCGACGTCGTCGACGCACACGTACTTGCGCACGCGCACCTTGCCCGTCTCGGTGTCGACCTCCATCGCCGCCAGGTGCGTGCCGTGCGGGTAGGAGAAGTCCTCCGGGTCCACGGTGGCCGCCCCCTCGATCATCGGCTCTATGCCGTCGGGCAGGTTGTGGGCGGAGAAGGCGGCCCAGGCCAGTGCACCGAGGGTCACGGACTTGTCGGGATCCCCCTTGACGCTGAAGGCACCGTCGCGGAACTCCAGATCGGAGGCGGCGCACTCCAGCTGGTGCGCGGCGATCGGCCGGGCGTTCTCGATGACCCGGTCGGCTGCCTTCTTGATCGCCTGCCCGCCAACGGCGAGGGACCGGGATCCGTAGGTGTCCATCCCGTACGGCGCGCGGCCGGTGTCACTGTGGATCACGTCGATGTCCTCGATCGGGATGCCCAGGATGCTGCTGGCGATCTGGCTCCAGGCCGTCTCGTGGCCCTGGCCGTGCGGGGAGGTGCCGGTGACGAGCTCGACCTTGCCGGTCGGGAGCAGCCGGATGGTGCAGTGCTCCCAGCCACCCGCGGCGTACTTCAGCGCACCGAGCGTGCGCGATGGCGCAAGGCCGCACATCTCGGTGAAGGTCGAGATACCGATGCCCAGCTGAACCGGATCACCGGAATCGCGGCGGGCCTTCTGCTCGGCGCGGAGTTCCTCCATGCCGAACAGCTCCAGGGCGCGCGCCGTTGCCGCCTCGTAGTTGCCGGTGTCATAGGTCAGGCCCGCGACCGTCGTGAACGGGAACTCGTGGTGCTGGATCCAGTTCTTGACGCGCAGCTCCATGGGATCCACGCCCAGTTCCGCCGCGAGCTCGTCCATCATGCGTTCGATGGCGAAGGTCGCCTCCGGTCGCCCGGCCCCGCGGATCGCGTCCGTGGGAGTCGTATTCGTGAACACGCCAGTGCAGCGGAACTGATAGGCATCCATCTTGTAGATGGCGGGGAACATGAACATTCCCAGGAGCGGGGTACCCGGGGTGATGATCTGCAGGTAGGCGCCCATGTTGGCGAGCAGGTCAACCTTCATCCCGAGCAGCTTGCCGTCCTTGGTGGCGGCGAGCTCGAGATCCTGGATCTGATCACGGCCATGGTGGCTGGCGACCATGTCCTCGCTACGGGTCTCATTCCACTTCACCGGGCGGCCGAGCTTGCGCGCGAGCTGCAGGGCGAGAATCTCCTCGCGATACATCTGCAGCTTGCCGCCGAATCCACCACCGACATCGGGGGCGACGATGCGCAGGTTCTGCTCGGGAATGCCCGTGCTCAGTGACAGCACGACACGCAGAACGTGCGGAATCTGAGTAGCGCTCCAGACGGTGATCTCGTCGCTCATGCCCATCGGTGCCGCGACCACGGCTCGGGGCTCCATGTAGCCGGCGATGATCCGCTGGTTCACGAAACGCCGCTTGACGACGACATCGGCCGTTGCCGTTGCCTCGTCGTACCCCCCGCCGAGGTTGTACACGTAGCTGGTGTTGTTGGCGGCGGCGTCATGGACAAGAGCGCTTCCTGGCGACACGGCATCGACCATGTTCACCACGGCGGGCAGCGGCTCGTACTCCACCTCGACAGCGGCGATGGCGTCCTCAGCCAGCGTCGCACTTGTTGCGAGCACGACAGCCACCACGTCACCGACGTGGCGCACCTTGTCGCCGGTGAGTGCCGGGAAGGGCGGCATGACGGTGTCGTCGGTGACGGGCCAGACGCACAGGACGTTGGCGTTCATGTCGCCGAGGCTCGCAGCGTCGTATGCGCCCACCACGCCGGGCATGGCGAGAGCGGCTGAGAGGTCGACCTTGGCGATGCGTGCATGTGCCATCGGGCTGCGCACGAGTCCCATGTGGACGGTGCCGGGCAGCTGGATGTTGTCGGTCCAGTTCGTGCGACCGTGGAGGAGCTTGGCATCCTCCTTGCGTCGGATGGGCCGACCGATGGCGGTTCCGGTCTCCAGGATGTCGGTCACTTGCTACCCCCCATGAGGTCAGCGGCGTACTGAACGGACTTCACGATGTTGTGGTACCCGGTGCAGCGGCACAGATTCCCGTGGAGGCCGTCGCGGATCTCGTCCTCCGTGGGGCTCGGGTTCTCGGACAGCAGATCCACGGCCGACATCACCATGCCCGGAGTGCAGTAGCCGCACTGGAGGCCGTGGCACTCCTTGAAGGCGGTCTGGACGGGGTGCCAGTCATCGCCCGTCGCCAGCCCCTGGATCGTGGTGACCTCGCAGCCGTCCGCCTGGACGGCGAGGACGCTGCAGGACTTGACGCTGCGGCCGTCGAGCAGGACGGTGCAGGCGCCGCAGTTGCTGGTGTCGCACCCCACGACCGTCCCGACCTTGCCGAGGTCGTTGCGGAGCCAGTGGACCAGGAGGGTGCGAGGTTCGACGTCGGAGTCGTACCGGGTGCCGTCGACCATGACGGAGATGTGCTGCATCCGTTCCCCAATCTCGCGTGCGTTGAAGGCCTGTGAGAAGGACCTGTGATGGACGTCACGTTAGGGCGGTAGCAGAGGGAGCGGAGGCGAATCGGCCAAATTCGCGGACGGCCTCCATGGCCATCGAGCCACGCGGGGCTGAGGTGAGGAGGGCTAGGGTTCCGGTGATGTCCGACGCCGACCCCCACCCGCTCGCCCCGGATCCTCCTGCGGGGCAGGGGCGGGTGCGCACGCATCTTGGCTGGGCGGCTCTCGTCACGGCCGTGTGCTTCCTGCCGCTCGGGATCGTGGCCGTGGCCTACAGCCTGGCCTCGGCGCGTGCCCTCGGGGCGGGTGACGAGGCACGTGCCCGACGCCGGGCACGGGTGGCCCTGCGGTGGATCGTCGTCACCGTCGTCGTCGGGCTTGTGGTTGACGTTGCCCTCGTAGCAGTGTTCGCACTACTGGGGGCGTTCTCCTCCTGAAGGGCCCTGTGCGGGCGTCGATAGGCTCCACTCGTGACCGACGCCCCTGCGACCGTCCTTGTCGTCGACTTCGGGGCGCAGTACGCGCAGCTGATCGCCCGGCGCGTGCGCGAGGCGCGGGTCTACTCCGAGATCGTCCCGCACACCATGCCCGTGGCCGAGATCGTCGCCCGACGGCCGGCCGCCGTGATTCTCAGCGGGGGGCCAGCCAGCGTCTATGAGCCCGGCGCGCCCTCACTCGATGCCGAGCTGTTCGAGACCGACATCCCCGTCTTCGGCATCTGCTACGGATTCCAGGCCATGGCGCGTGCCCTCGGGGGCACGGTTGAGCGCACCGGGCTGCGCGAGTACGGCGGCACACCGCTGCGGGTCCTCGTTCCCGGGGTGACCTTCCAGGACCTGCCGACGGTTCAGAGCGTGTGGATGTCGCATGGCGACTCGGTGTCTCGGGCGCCGGCCGGCTTCCTGATCACGGCGGAGTCGGACGGCGCCCCGGTGGCCGCATTCGAGGCCGTCGATCGTCGACTGGCTGGCGTGCAGTTCCATCCCGAGGTGCTGCACAGCGAGCACGGCCAGCGGGTGCTCGAGAGGTTCCTGTTCGACATCGCCGGATGCGAGCCGACCTGGACGATGGCGAACGTCATCGACGAGCAGGTCGCCCGCATCCGCACCCAGGTCGGGAGCGGTCGGGTGATCTGCGGACTCTCCGGGGGAGTCGACTCAGCCGTTGCCGCGGCTCTCGTCCATCGCGCTGTCGGCGACCAGCTCACGTGCGTCTTCGTCGACCACGGTCTCCTGCGCAAGGGAGAGGCCGAGCAGGTCGAGCGCGACTACGTTGCCGCCACCGGCATCCGCCTCGTCGTCGTCGACGCCAAGGCGAGGTTCCTTGAAGCGCTCGCCGGCGTCAGTGACCCGGAGACCAAGCGCAAGATCATCGGTCGGGAGTTCATCCGCGTGTTCGAGGCCGCCGAGCGAGACCTCGTCGCTGAGGCTGGCGCTCAGGGTGAGTCCATCGAGTTCCTGGTTCAGGGGACGCTCTACCCCGACGTCGTGGAGTCCGGCGGCGGCTCCGGTACCGCGAACATCAAGAGCCACCACAACGTCGGTGGTCTGCCCGACGACCTCCAGTTCACCCTTGTGGAGCCGTTGCGCACCCTGTTCAAGGACGAAGTACGGCAGGTTGGCCTGGACCTCGGCCTTCCCCCCGAGATCGTGTGGCGGCACCCGTTCCCCGGTCCCGGTCTGGCGATCCGCATCATCGGCGCGGTTGATGAGGACCGACTGTCCATCCTGCGCGAGGCGGACGCCATCGCTCGCGAGGAGCTCTCGGCTGCCGGACTCGACCGCGACGTGTGGCAGTTCCCGGTGGTGCTGCTGGCCGACGTCCGCTCTGTCGGTGTGCAGGGAGACGGCCGCACCTACGGGCATCCAGTGGTGCTGCGCCCAGTCTCGAGCGAGGATGCGATGACCGCCGACTGGTCGCGACTGCCCTACGACCTCATCGCGCGCATCTCGACACGCATCACCAACGAGGTTGCTGAGGTCAACCGGGTTACGCTCGACGTGACAAGCAAGCCACCCGGAACGATTGAGTGGGAGT